>PEZR01000072.1:0-1072 GCA_002773975.1 Bdellovibrio sp. CG10_big_fil_rev_8_21_14_0_10_47_8 | reverse complement strand
GAGGGCTTCGATTGTGGATGGCACGAGCTACGACCTCTTTCCCAGTTCCACTTTCTCCAGTAATCAAGACGCTAGCTGTGGCGGAGGACACTCGATCAATAAGGTCAAAGATGCTCTGCATGGCGGAGCTTTTCCCAACGATCTCTTGATGACCCCAGGTTTTTCGAACTTCGGCCGACAATGCTTGATTTTGAACTTTGAGGCGATAATAGGACAAGGCCCGTTCAATATTTAAACTGAGTTCGTTGAGTTTAAAGGGCTTGGTGACATAATCGAAAGCGCCACGGCGAAGACCTTCAACGGCTGTCTCGACGGTCGCAAAGGCTGTCATAATGATCACGGGGAATTGATTTGGAAGCCGTCGGACCTGCTGCAAGAGATCCAAGCCATCCAATTCTGGCATACGGAGATCGGTCAGCAAGAGCTCTGTTCCAAGGGCATCGATACCACCCGAAGAAAGGTATTTGACGGCGGCGACACTGCTTTCAAATTCTTGGACTTGGTAGCCCTGCATTTTGAGGTGATCGACGACCAGTGATCGCATTTCAGGGTCATCATCCACCACAACAATGGATCCGCTGTTCCCGGTCGTATTCGAGCTGATCATAGACTCCCCTTTTACTTAATACACAGGGGTTAACATAATACTTGATCCGAACAAAGGATTTGGTTTACAGATAAAGACCTTGAGTCAAATTGTCTCGGTCTTTGATCGCACATGGGAGCCCTCATTGATCCATTTTGAGAACACGCAAACCCCAGTTGCTACGGATATTTTCAAGCAGCTTTCCGATCAAAAATATGCTCTGGATCAAGCCGCCATTGTCGCAGCGACGGATGCTGAAGGCGTGATCACCTACGTCAACGAAAAGTTTGTTGAGATTTCAGGTTATACTCGGGAAGAGTTGATTGGAAGGACCCACCAGGTGGTGAATTCAGGTCAACATCCCAAGGGCTTTTTTTCTCAGCTGTGGCGAACGATTACGTCTGGTCAAGTGTGGCGAGGAGAGATCTGCAACCGGCGAAAAAATGGCAAACTCTACTGGGTTTATACCACGATCGTCCCTCTTTT
>PEZR01000185.1:277-6294 GCA_002773975.1 Bdellovibrio sp. CG10_big_fil_rev_8_21_14_0_10_47_8 | reverse complement strand
CCACTCCACTGTTCCCAATGGAAACTTCTTTTTTTCTCGATGGTACTACAACTTTTGGCGGTTCTTCCACCACTGGTTCCGCAGGCGCTGCCGCTTCCACTGTGGGAGCAGGCTCTGAAGCAACCGCTGCCACCTCCTCGGGGGCCGTCGGTGCGGATGGAGCAGACGCAACAACCGATGTTTCCTCGGTCTTGTCTGCAACATCTGGTGTTGCTTCGCTGGAGGATTCAACATCGTCGGCAGCCGCCTCTTTGGCTTCTTCAGTAGCTTTTGATTTTCGTCGAACAACCGCTCCGACCTTTGCGGGCTTGGGCCCCGCAGCGGCTTTCGCAGCCGCGCTTTTTGTGGTCGCTGGTTTGGCCACAGCTGCCTTGGTCTTTTTAGCGGCGGTTCGTTTTCGAGGCGCCGCTTTTTTAGGACTAGCTGAATCCGAAGCTCCGGACTCTTTCATTTTGGCCTTGATAACATCCAAAACTAATGGCTCAAGCTCAGCCATATGAGATTTCACGGGCAACTGCCACTCTTTGATTTTATCCATGAGAGCTAATGGGGTCATCCCAATCTCTTTGGCAAATTCAAACACTTTTGGATTACTCACTCAGACTCCTTATTAACGTCCTCGGTCTTTAAACAGAGATCATTGCTGATCTTCAATTTACAATCACTGCTGTTCTTCAGCCTTTTCATTCGACTCTTTGTTTTGTTCATTTTGTAATTTTTCAAGCTCTTGTTTCAAACGAGCATCTGCCTGAGACTTGGCGTCTCCGGAGACTTTCACAGAAGCCATTGCCTGAGGAGAAACCGGCACTGGAATGCCTTCTTTTTCATATTTCTCGACAACTGCTTTTGCTTCCTGGATTAATTTCTCGGCCTTTTCGGGATCATCATAGCCTGGGATGGTCATGATCTCTGCAGAAGTGGCTTGAGCGACAGCTTGAAAAGACCCAAAACCACTTTGGAAAATGTTTTGCGCCATTGTTTCAGTCATTCCTGGGATCAGCATCAAATTGAAAATAGCTTCTGCCGTTCGCGCTGAGGCCGATGTTTCAGAAAGAATATCAATTTTCCATGTCGTTAACTTGGCGGCCAAACGCACGTTTTGACCTTTTTTCCCAATCGCCAAACTGAGTTGATTGTCAGGAACAACGATCTCGAGCTCTTTGTTCTCTTCATCCAAGAAAACACGAGAAATTTCTGCAGGCGCCAAGGCATTGCAAGCAAAACGAGTGATGTCTTCATCCCAGGGAACGATATCAATCTTTTCACCACGAAGTTCTTGAACCACGTTCTGAACGCGGGTTCCCTTCATTCCAACACAGGCACCAACTGGATCCACAGAACTGTCTTTGGATCGAACAGCAATTTTTGCCCGAGCCCCAGGCTCACGAGCTGCAGCCATGATTTCCACGATACCATCATAGATTTCTGGCACTTCCATTTCGAATAACTTGACCAAATAATCCGAGGCCGCTCGGGACATAATAATCTGAGGGCCACGAGTTGTCTGACGAACCTCTGAAAGATAACCCTGAATGCGATCACCTGGCTTGTACACTTCGCCGGGAATCTGTTCACGAGGAGGAATGTAGGCTTCTGTTCGTCCTAGGTCGACAACAATGGCGCCTCTTTCCACTCGACGAGCAATGCCAGATGCGATTTCACCTTTGCGAGATTCAAATTCATTGAAGATGATTTCCCGTTCGGCATCACGGACCTTTTGCATAATGATTTGCTTCGCAGTTTGCGCCGCAATTCGCCCCAAATCAGAAGAGTCCAATTTAATTCCAATCGAGTCATCCAGCTGAGCCTGTGGATCCAATTTCAAGGCCTCAGGAAGTGGGATTTCGACTTCCTCATCAATAAATTTTTCAAGAGGAACAACCTCTTTGAACTCAAACAATTCAATTTCACCAGTCTCTTCGTTGTAAGAGGCTTCGATCTCTCGGTAGGTGCCATATTTCTTTCGAGCCGCCACCAGCATTCCCTGGGTGATTGCGTCCACGACAACCGCTCGTTCAATCCCTTTGTCTTTTCCTACCTGTTCGATCACTCGAGCAAGATCTGAAAACATATTTTCGGCCATAGGCACCTCTATTTTTTTGAATCCCTGTGATGAGGGTTTTTATTTTTTTTATTATTCACTTTAAGTTCGAAAACCATTTTTGCTTTTTCCACTTTGGCCAGAGGAACCAGAAGGGCTTCCTCTTCCACTTGAAACTTGAGGTTGTCGTTCTCGACGGCGGCTAGGACCTCAGAGATTTGTTTGGCCGCCTTGAGCTTTTTGTGACTGATTCCGAAACTCTCAAACGCCTGCGCTGTTTTGATCCAGATTTTTTTCCCAACAGCCTGTTCAAAATGCCACTTCGTTTTGAGGTTGCGATCGAGGCCCGGAGTCGAAACTTCGAGATTGTATTTGCCACCAGGAATCAGATCTTCGACATCCAGAAGCAGATTTAATCCCTTGGAAACATTGGCACAATCGTCAATCGAGGCGCCGCCTTCTTTATCAATAAATACCCGCAGAATTCTCCCTTGGGCGCCACCTGAAAATTCAATGTCATAGATTTGCACGCCCTCACGGGTCGCGACTTGAGCAGCGAGGGCTTCAATCTTTTGGAGAGTGTCACTTGAAATCAAAACGGTTCCTTTAAAAACAAAAAAAGTGGACTGTTTCCAGCCCACTCACGAGAAATATTGCTAACAGAATCCTAGACCGAAGGCAAGGGCTTATCCTCTGACCAAGTGTACAAGAGAGCTGCCGAGCCATCCCTGTAATAGCCTCCTCGCAAGCCGGTTTGGCGAAACCCCAGGCCTTGATACAGGGCTTGAGCAGCTAGGTTCTGCTCATGAACCTCTAACCAGATATGACGCCTTGGCTCAAGCCCCCCCATGACCGAACTCAAAAGAGCTTTCATGCTGCCCTTTCGCTGTCCATCCTGCCGCGTAGCCACAATTGTGAACTCCCAGGCCTCTCCGCTGTCTCGGATACAAACGAAACTCTGAATCGTGCCAGCCACCTCGTAAACCCAGGTCTGCGCTTGTACCAGCTCTGCCGAAAATAAAAGGTCATCCCAGGAAAAACCAGGCCCCTGCAGGGGTTGAACCAAACTCTGCAACTGATTTTCATCGGCGGGAACAAAACGGCGCACGGTACTCACGAAGCATTTCCCAAAAGTTTTACACGGTATTTTCGTTTGAGGATCTCAAACCAATCTTTGAGTTTTTCCTGCATTTGCTCCTGAGCCAGAACTTCTTTAATACTGTCTTTGAATTGACTGAACGGCATGTTGCCGAACTTAACCCGATTTTTTTCATAAAAGGTCTTGGCTTCGTCATCGGAGATCTGAACGCCGGAGGTCTCCATTTTGAATTTCAAAAAGCTCTTTGCGCGCATCTTCCGACCAATGATTTTTTCCACCTCGACCGTGCCAACCTCAAGCTCTGTCCAAACTGACCAATCCTTTAAAATTTCATCGGCATGCTTGGTGAGATTTTGCACCTCTTCCGTGGAAACCTGGGCAATGGAAAAATTATCAGCCTCGAGCTGAACAACAGACTCTAGAATAATTTGCGCTAGCTCTTTGTCAAAGTCATCGCTCCCCACTCGGATCAACCATTTTGAGCGATCAAGGGGCGCCGCCTTTTTCTGAGCCAAAGCCAGATCCAAAACATGAGAGATAATAACCTCTCGACTGGTAATTACGGACTGACTGACCTGGGCTACAGCCTTAGAGACCAGCAAACTCTCCGGGGGCGCTGACTGTTTAGGAACCTGAATCCGAGGATGAGAGCTTGGTTTAGATTCTTCCTTGCCGGGAGACTCATTTCCATGCGCCCGAGGTAAAAAAAGCAATGCCGCCAATAAAAATAAGAATGTCCCTGTACGAACTGACATCACTCCATCATGCCCAAGAACTGAGACCACGTCCAGTCGAGGATAAATCCCCCCTGACCTAGAACGAGAAAAGGGGCCAAACCTTGTCAGGCCTGGCCCCTTTGAAAGCTGAGGAGCCCATTAAGAGCTCCTTCTTTTTAGGAGAGGAGAGCACAAAACTTATTATCTTTGATTAGAAGCTGGCTTTACCCACGATCGACACTGTGTAGTAGCTGAGCTCTTCGATCGGCTTGCCGGTTTTCAAGTAAGGCTGGACATAAGATCTCTGAAATCCATTGTCCACCTTGTTGGTCAGATTCCACATATAACGAAGATCCAATCCGATCGCGAAGGATTCTGCCATTTCCAAAGAAACGCCACCCATCACACCCATATCCAAAGCTTGAGATGAAACCTTTTCGTCAGACAACGCGAACTGAGTATCGGCAAAAGTTCGGTAAGTATAAGATACCAAAGTACCAATTTCTGGGCGAAATACACCACCCAACAATTGATACTTCACCAATCCGGCTGTTCCGTACTGATTCATCTCAGTAATTCGTGGGTAACACTGATATCCACCATAAGCGTCATAGTAACATCCGCCATCGCGTTGCTCGACCTGATAGTTCGAGTACATGAAAGAACCTTCAACCACTAAACGGTCGTTGAACTTCTTACCAAACGCCACACCCAAAGCGTACTGACCCTTAACATTACGAGCGTCAGGATAATCCCCCGCTCCAACCAATGCCGCCAAATAGCTCGTTGATTTCGGTGGCTCTTGTTCTTTTTTTAGATCCGACAATGCCGCGTTGATTTCACCACGGATGGCCTCTCGATCTACTTTTTCTTCGGAATGAATAGGCGCTACTGCAACTTGCTGCTCCGGAACCACCACAGGAATAATCGCCTGAGGGGGCGGCACCGGCTGCTGTTGCGCTTGACCTTGATTCATCATCGAATTGAATTTGTCGCCAAACAAAATTTCGGAACGTTTTTTCTCGTCTTCAAGTCTGGACTGCTCCAGCTTTTCAACGATGGTTTGCTCCGTTTGCAGCTCGGCATCTTGACGTGATTTTCTCATTCGCTCCGCTTTTGACTCGGTCAAAGGCGAGGCTTCAATCACTGTTGTTGGCTGCTTCTGAACAGCCAAGTTCTGCACCGGCAGCTGAGTCACGGCAATTTGAGGTGAAGACACCTGTTGTGGCTGAACTGTAACCTGGGTCACTTGCGTGTGCCCGCCTGCCCCTTGATTGGAGTCTACGTTGGAGCCAGCGACTTGAGCTTGGTACATTCTGTCCAGCTCCGCGTTGACCTCTTCATCGAGACTTCCTTGAGCCCAAACAACTGCAGGCAAAGCCGCCGTGAGCGCCCAAATTAAAAGTGATTTTTGCATACTGTCTCCTCCAAAAAATAAACCATTGCTTCATGTCCCCTATGAGCAAGCTCGATGCCATGTTGCATTAACTTGAGCGTATCTTCTTAAGTATTTAATTTTAAAGGACAATTATGGTTGGCGAAAAAGCCAGGTTCTGGGAGTTATCCCTGAAAAGTGACAACTTAGGAGACACTCCCTGAACTTCTTTCTAAAACGGCTGTTCGCAAAACCGCTGGAAAATCACTTGAAATTTGGGTCGGAGATCTGTTTAATGCCTTTTCACAAAAACGGTTTTCTTCTGAAAACTGTCTACATGAGGCCCTGTGGTGGAATTGGTAGACGCGCTGGACTCAAAATCCAGTGTCCGCAAGGACGTGGGAGTTCGATTCTCCCCGGGGCCACCATCAGGAATTCTGGTTCTCTGGTTCTCCGGTTCTCTCCACTCAACTGCAGATAGATTCAAAGGTAATGAGCTCTATTCCTAAGCATTAGGGAAATTCAATCGAGCAACGAGTTCCGATGTTGGTACCGCCACTTCCTGTCGGCGACAATTGCCAGTAAGCGTACCATCGACCAGCTTGACTGGCTCCATCCGAACCCCCACCGACACACAGTGCTTTTAGACCTGCTGCACCCCCAGCATCAGAAAGTTTATCGTTGTGCAGTTGAGTTGAATAGGCAGCTCCAGTCACTGCGGCGTCCTCGGTCGCGGTTAAGGCCACTCCCATTGCTGGAGAGAAGTAAGCAAGGGTATTCAGTTTT
>PEZR01000185.1:0-197 GCA_002773975.1 Bdellovibrio sp. CG10_big_fil_rev_8_21_14_0_10_47_8 | reverse complement strand
GCAGGTTTGATTCCCTGTTCCGCCGAAATCACAAACATCGCTGGTGATTTCAGTCACATTTCCAGCCATGTCCTGAAGACCATAACGAGACACACAGTTATTGGTGGCCTGAGAGCCTGTTCTCAGGGCATTGCCGATCATGTTGGTATTTTCAGAGTGATCCCGAGTTGTGGAGTTCGTAAAGTACGAGTTACAGT
>PEZR01000062.1 GCA_002773975.1 Bdellovibrio sp. CG10_big_fil_rev_8_21_14_0_10_47_8 | reverse complement strand
CCAGCAGACCTGGCCCGGGTGATTGACGACCTGATCCGTTGGTAACACCGGCAGAAATTAAACAACAAAGTCATTTACAGACTCCCTGTCTTGTCGTTACCCTAGTTTGGTTTCAACAAGGTCATCCAGGGAGTTTTATTTATGGCAAAAAAGAAAAAATCTGCAAAAAAAACTGCTAAAAAATCCGTTAAGAAAGCCGCCCAAAAACCGGCTAAAAAAGCGACGGTCAAAAAAGCGGTAAAAAAATCTGCTAAAAAATCAACGGCCAAAAAGTCCGTCAAAAAAGCAGCTAAGAAAGCAACCGCAAAAAAAGCGACGGTTAAAAAGGCGGCGAAAAAGCCCGCCAAAAAAGCCACCGCTAAAAAGTCAGCACCCAAAAAGTCACCGAAAGTTAAAGCCAGCGTGGTTGGAGTTTCTGCCATTGAAATCTTTAAGCACGAACCTTTGATCGACGAATTGGATGAGTTCGGTGATGAAATGACTGGGATCGAAGAGGTTGAAACAGAAGCCGCTACCGATGGCGCCCAAGAAGAGGGATGGGAAGAGGCTGAAGAAAAAGAAGACGATCCCTTTGAAAAACTAGAGGACGACGATGATGATGACGAAGATCTCGACGGAGACGATGAAGGATATTTCTAGATCCAAAAGATTTGCTCATCGGCATTAAAATCAAAAAACCCTCGCCAAAGTAGCGAGGGTTTTTTTTGAAACTGAGAGAAAACAGAAGGCAATTTCTTATTTCACTGGCTTCTGATGAACCGCGAATTTTTCAAACTCACCGTACTCATGCAATTTATTATAGAGAGTTTTGATAGTGATTCCCAAAGCATTTGCCGCTTGAGTTTTATTGCCGTCAAAATGCCCCAATGCTTTCAAGATATAACGTTTTTCTAACTCACCCAAAGTGATTGTAGGATCGTACTCAGCCGTTTCATCTTTTTTCTCGGGACTGCGAACATTGTCTGGCAGATCATTCAACATGATTACGTGACCTTCAGACAAAATCTGCAAACGTTCACAAACATTCTGCAACTCACGAATATTTCCTGGCCAGTCATAACCAACCATCAACTTCATCGCTTCTTCGTCCATTTGACGACCACGGCTCACATAAGTGTGAGAGTGAGCGGCCAAAAAGTGATTCACCAAAGCAGGAATGTCTTCTTTACGACGACGCAAAGGAGGAACTGAGGCTACGATCGTGTTGATTCGATAATAAAGGTCTTCACGGAAGTTTCCGAGCTGAACTTCTTTTTCCAAATCTCTGTTGGTGGCACAGATCAAACGGATGTCTACTTTCACAGGGTCTTTTCCACCAACACGGTAAACTTCGCCTTCTTGAATGAAACGCAGAAGTTTGGCTTGAATGGCTGGAGACAATTCTCCGATTTCATCCAAGAACAAAGTTCCACCACTGGCAGCTTCTGCCAATCCAATTTTCTTTTGATAAGCTCCAGTAAAGGAACCTTTTTCATGTCCAAAGAGTTCAGACTCGAGCAGAGTCTCGCGGAGAGCTCCACAGTTGATGGCGACAAAAGGCCGGCTCTTTCTTTGTGATCGCTCATGCACAGCGTGCGCGATCAGTTCTTTTCCTGTCCCAGACTCTCCTAAAACCAAGATGTTGGCGTTGCTGGCCGCCACTCGTTCAATCATCTTCATCAACTGAACCATGACATCTGACTTGTAGATGATCGGTTTTTGTTCGATGATTTTAGCTGCAGGGGTTTGCCACATAATCTGCTTTGAATTCTGAGGTGTGGGCAAAATAGGAGATGCATTATCGTTGGACATACGTTCCGCCTTTCGAGGTTACTGACAAAAATCCATCTAGCTGCGTGCCCCCACGCCCTTTTCAACCCCGCCCGACTTCACGAATCCAGATGCTCATTACGCATTGCAATATATTTGATTATATTTCAAAACACAAGAAAAATTTTGCATGGCGTCTATAGCCTCTAAAATGGGAAACAGGTATGATCAAAGGGCCCGAAAAGACTCATCTGAACCTCCCCAAAGAGATAGATAAGTATCTTAAATACATGGAGAATATCGAATCTGCGTCCCCATTGACGCTTCGCGCATATCGCCTCGACCTATCTCAGGCATTCCCTGATTTTTGGAAAAATTTACCTGGAAACCCCTGGAACTCAATCAAAGAAGTTGAGCTACTGGAGCGAGCTAGGGCAGCCCAGCTTCGTTGGAGCTCATTGAGCCTGGCCAGCCGTAACCGCAAAGCCTCGACCCTGAAGTCCTTGTTTGGACATCTTTTCCGAGAGGGGCTTCTGACGAAAGACCTGGCCTCCCAGATCCACTCGCCAAAACGGGCTCAGAAAATCCCTGACTTTATCTCGGTCGACGAGGTGATTTCGATCCTAAAGTCTTATCAAGAGGAAGATCAGCAGAGACCTGATGAAGAACTGATGTTTCTTCTTTTATATGGAGGAGGTCTACGGGTCAGTGAGGCCTGTCAGCTCAAGTGGAAACAGGTCGACTTTGCTCAACGGGTTTTAAGACTTCGGGGAAAAGGCAATAAAGAGAGGCTTGTGGCTTTACCCAAAACAACTCTCCAAATGTTAAAAAAAGCCTCTCAAAAAAAGACATCTCCAGATTCCTCTCTTTGGGGGGAGCGAGCCCTGAATCCACGCCAGGCCTATGAGTGGATCCGCTCACGGGGCCAGAAAGCCGGGCTTTTGCGGCCCATTCACCCCCACACCCTTCGCCACAGCTTTGCCACCCATCTGCTCGCAAGCGGAGCCAATCTCCGGACCCTGCAGGAACTCCTGGGGCATGAAAGCCTGCAGGCCACCGAAAGGTACCTGCATCTGGGGGTCGACCAGCTGGCTCGAACGCTGGAGAAGCACCATCCGCTTTCTCAAAAAAAGAACATCTCAAAATGAGTATTTGAATCCGTCCTATTCTGAGAAGAAATCAAGTTTCACCCCGTAGATGCCGATTTTAACTGTGAGAAAGCAGTCGAGGTACTTATGAAAACAAGATGGATTTCAATCCTTACAATATTGGTCATGGCATTTGCCCTACCGATGACATCCTTCGCTGAAGATGCTTCAGGTCTGATGATGGTCGTCAAAGGGGACATCAAGGTCACCACAAAGGCTGGGAAAACAGAGGCCGCAAAAGTGGGCAGAAAAGTTGTCGCCGGAGACACGATTTTAGCAGGCGCAGACTCGCGAGCTAAAATCGTGATGTCGGACAAAAACGTGATCAATATTTCTCCGGACTCAAAAATCATCATCGAGAAATATGAAAATGATGGCAAGAAGAAGAACGTTGAACTGAATGTTCTTTACGGAAAAGTTCGCGCCAGTGTTGAGCAGAAATATGATGGTGACAAAAGTAAGTTCAATATCAAAACTCCATCAGCTGTCGCAGGAGTTCGCGGAACAGACTTTATCACTGGCTATAACGCTCAAACAAGAGTGGCTCAAATCATCACCTTCTCAGGAACTGTGGCCGTGGGCCAACCCGGACCTGGTGGTACGATTAAAAACCCTGTGTTTGTTCAGCCGGGCCAGATGACTCAAGCTGGTCTTGGACAAACGCCCGAAGCGCCGAAGTCAGTACCCAAAGAAGACTTGAATAAAATGAACTCGGAATCCAAGGCCGACACAGCCGCTTCCAACGGTGATGCTCAGAAATCGGATGGCAAAGAGGCCAAAAAGGATGATGGCAAGGACAAGGATTCCGCAGATGACAAACAGGATGCCGACAAACAGGATGCCGACAAAAAAGAGGGCGAGAAAAAAGAGGCTGACAAGAAGGACAGCGACAAACAGGATGCCGACAAAAAAGACGGTGACAAAAAATCGGCCGACAAGAAGGACAGCGACAAACAGGATGCTGAAAAAAAGGACGGCGACAAAAAGTCCGCCGACAAGAAAGACGCCAATAAAGATGATAAGGGCTCTGCTCCTGATAAAAAAGATGTGGCTGCCAAAGATGATAAAGGTTCTGGAGACAAAAAAGACTCTGGCTCCAAATCAACATCCGCTGACACAAAAGGCGGAGGCGATGGCTCCAGAGCTCCAGCATCTACAGATGCTGCTGGTGGAGCGCCGGCTCGAGGTCCTTCGATGGTGGATTCAAAAGACCTAGGTCCAGCTTTGAGTAACAACTTGAATATGCCCCCACCTCCAGTTGGACCTTCGTTCAATCCAGTCACTGCTCCAGTGGTGGCACCAACGCCTAATCCATTTTTGGGTGATGCTATTCGCAACAATATGAAAACAAAAACGACAATTATTTTGGCACCACAGTAGAGATTGCATATAATCGAAGCACAGCATTTTCAGAGGAGAAACTGTGCTTCGATTGAACATCTTTGTATCCGCCGTCGTTTTTCTTTCAATCTACTCCGCCTTTGCTCAAGTCAAAGTGGACACCAGAAAAAAAATTCGTCTGGAATATGCTTCTAAGGCATGGAACAAAAGTCCATCCGTCGTTGATTCCGGAAATTTGGTCTTGCGAGATGTAATTACAAAAAAAATTGCTCGCATTGAAGTGACCGAGAGCGCTGAGAACTCAGGAATGTTTGTTGGATATTATTCCTTATCCTGGGGTGAGCGAGCCGCAACCCCTGAGATCTATCTGGCGCCACAGAGCCTGGGCACCACCAATGATCAACTGGCCAAAATTGAAGAGCTTATTCAGAGTGGAACCCTGACACGGAAACCGTTCTTTATTCGCTCCGAAGGAAAAGACCTACAAGCAATCACTGTTTACGACAATAAGGACCAAGCCATTGCCGCCTATGATGAATATCGTCGTTTACGGATGGACAAAGTCAGTCCCGATCGAGCGGCTTTAGAGGCCCAGGCCAAAGCCAACCGAGACAACGAGCTCCAAGCTCTTCTTGAAGCTAACGCCAATAACGAGGCTGATCGCCAAAGATTAGAGACCCTTGAAACAAAACGATTGGCTGATTTAAAAAATCAATTTTCTTCACTGGGCCCCAATGAGAGGGCAAGACGACAGAAGGCCGCCAAAGATATTGCAGCCGAGGGGCTTAAGCTCTATCAAGAATCAAAATACCCAGAGGCCTCCGAGAAATTTTCTAAAGCCGCTGACCTCGATCCCAAAAATTCTACCTTCTATTATCAATATGGCGTCTGTCTCTATAAAATCGACAAGTACAATCAGTCCTTGGTGACTCTGAAGTTAGCACAAGGTGGGGACATCAACCCTGTCGAACGGAATTACTACATTGGTCTGAACTACCTACGACTGAAAGACCTGGATCGTTCATTGACAAAAATGAACGAAGTCAAAGCCGCCAACGACAAATCTCTGAGTCCTTCGTCTGGATTTTTCTCAGGAATTATTTATTTTCAAAAAGAAAATTATGATTCAGCAAAGGCTGAGTTTGAATATGTTCTCGATCAATCATCGGACCCCGCTTTGGACCGACAGGCCGAGGCTTACATTGAACAAATTGCCAACGTGATGGCCTTTAAAAAGGAACAGCAGAAAAAATTCATTCTGAGCGCAAGCCTTGGCCTGATCTACGATTCAAATATTTTGTCTGTCTCTAATTCTCAAGTGGACGGCAATCCAACAGATCTCGAAGGCTATCGTTGGACCTATGGTGGAACTGTTGAATACCGTTCCATCTATACCACCACTCGTGAGTTCTCGGCCGTTCTCGCCGTCAGTGATATGTACTCGACGGATAAAAATATGGCTGCCTACAAAGAGTTTCAAAATACAGATCCCCTCGTGATCAACGTCACCTTGCCTTATAAGCTCAAAGGCAAGGCTCTTGGAAAACCCTATCAGGGAAGCGTTACCCCGGGGACAGAGACGATCTATATGAACGCGGATACACAGGGCGAACGCGAAGCCATTGTGTACTCTTATTTTCTGCAGTCAGGTCATACTTTTGTTATGAGCGATGACTGGTTTTCGACCTATTCACTGGAGATTCGTAAAGACAACTCACTGCTGGCGCTGACCTCCGCCGATGACAACCAAACCGCTATGAAGTATACGTTGAGCACCGCTCAAACTTTTTTCCAAGACGCCAAGAAGACCCGCGCTTGGATTGGGGAAGTGGGATATTCCATCAATAGCGCCGAGGGTGCGAATTCTCGTTACAATCGTTACGACCTCGGGGTGACTTATATGGCCCCCTGGGTTTGGAACATGTCTTGGAGTGGAAAATTGGGCTATTACAATGCAAACTATTCGGACCACACCACAGGCCGCGTGGACAAAGATACCAGCGTGACATTGGGACTGAGGAAACCAC
>PEZR01000136.1 GCA_002773975.1 Bdellovibrio sp. CG10_big_fil_rev_8_21_14_0_10_47_8 | reverse complement strand
ACCACAGAAATTTTCGCCATATTGTTCATGGTGATTCGTTCAATGTTTTGTCCATGAAGAACCTCGTCCAGGACCTGGTCCGTGAGGGGAAGGTCTTCTTGAGTGACAGAGAAAGCCAGCCGCTGGCCCTTTTCCCCTTGGCTTTGCGTGATGATGTCGATGCTGACACCGCGAGCGGCAAGTTTTTCAAATAGACCAGCCAGAAAATCAGTTCCCGGTGGTACGGGGTTGAGTTTAATAACAACTGTTGAGGCATCATGGGTAACACTTGAGACGGTGGGATTTTCCATTTTTAAACCTGCCTTTTGTTTTTCGACTAAATCAGCTTCCGAGACAATCCAGGTTCCTTCGCGTTTTTCAAACGTGGATCGCAGATGAATCTGAACGTTGTATTTTGCGCCCAGTTCAACCGAGCGGATGTGCAAAACTTTGGAGCCCAAAGAGGCCATTTCCATCATCTCTTCAAAGGACAAAGCGGGAATCTCGCGCGCTTTTTTGACCAATCTAGGGTCTGCAGTAAAAACTGCGGGAACATCGGTGTAAATCTCGCAAGCCCTGGATTTCAAGGCCGCGGCCAGAGCGACGGCGGTGGTGTCCGAACCTCCACGCCCCAGTGTTGTAATATTCATGTCTCCATCGACTCCCTGAAATCCCGCGACGATGGGAATGATGCCGTCAGAAACAAGCTTGCGGATATAGTCCGTTCGGATATTTAAGATTCTGGCCTTTGAATACAAGCTATCCGTTTCAATTCCCAACTGATAGGCCAGCAGTGGTTTTGCTTTGAAGCCTCGCTTCTGCAGGGCAATGGCTAGCAGAGCAATAGAAACTTGCTCACCCGAGGCCACCAACATGTCATAAGCAGAGCCACGGTAATAAGGATCAATCTGGTTGGCGAGCGCAACCAAACGATTGGTTTCACCCGACATCGCCGAGGCCACAATCACCGGTTTTTCATTTTTGTCATGCAGATCTCTAAGGACCCGATCGGCGACGGCTTCGATTCTCTCGATACTTCCAACTGAAGTTCCACCGAATTTTTTGACGATCAAGTTTTCTGACATAGACCGAGAGAATTATTCGTTCTTGCGGGAAAGATCAAGTGTTTGCAGGCTCCAGGCCTCGTGTTAGAATATTCATCATGAAGGATCTTTTCCCGAATCCTCGAAATTCCAGCCCTGAAGGATTGGTTGCCGTTGGTGGTAAGCTGGAGGTCTCAGTTTTAAAGGAGGCTTACCAAAATGGAATTTTCCCTTGGCCTCAAGAGGGTTTACCTCTGTTATGGTTTTCCCCGGATCCGCGCGGAATTTTGGAATTTAAAGATCTGCACGTTCCAAGAAGTCTACGGAAATTTCAACGCCAGCATGAGGGCTGGAATTTCACCGTCAATCGAGCTTTTGCTCGAGTCATTCAGTCCTGTCGATTGCAGAAAAGGCCCGGGCAGGACGGGACTTGGATTCTGCCCGAGATGGAAGCCGCGTATGTTGACCACTTCAATCAAGGTCATGCGCTGTCTCTGGAGTGCTGGGAACAGGACGAGCTGATCGGTGGAATTTATGGTGTGCTGACAAGTTCAAAGAAGGGCGAGGTTTTTTTCTCGGGTGAGAGTATGTTTCATCTTCGCGACAATGCATCAAAAATGTGTCTTTGGAAGCTGATCGAACATCTGCAGACTCAGGGTCATACTTGGATGGATCTGCAAATGATCACTGACGTAACTAGATCCTTTGGCGGGAAATACATTCCGCGCGAAGAGTTTCTGCAAAGAATAGGGGTTTAAAGACTATTTAGCATTCGAAACGGTGGGTTGATCGAAGAGCCCCTGGGGGCCGACTCGAACAAGGCAACGATGATCCTCTGGAGTGCCTGAGTTCGTGTGTGCCCAACATGTGATTCCGCGCCCTTCACGAGAGACCAAGTTATTTAACTCACTGGTGATATTTTTAGCATCGGTCATTGCTTCATAGGCAGCCACGGCATCTTCACCCTCGATAATCACGAAAAGGTCGGCGGCATGAGATCGACTCGTGGAAAAAAGACTGGCAGTGATCAGTAAAGCGGCCATCAAAATAGGTTTCATAGGTCCTCCGGGGTTGGAATAGGTCAATACAAGTTTTAGGCCGGGCCGGTCGCGGTCTCAATTTGAGAAGAGCTGTCGATGATATTGACAGAAGACACGGAAGGGCAGAGTCCCGAGAGGCAACGGCCGATCAGTTGGTCACTTCCGTGTTCATTTTCTTCACTTTCAATTTTATTTTCCCCGAGCGGAAGCCGATAAAGAACTAGTCAGGAGACACCATGCCGGCGATGCGATATCCCACAAAAGAAAAAGCCTCTATCGAAATCTATGGACGTTCTGGCAACTTCATCGCCCATGTGTCCAATCTCAGCGTCACCGGGGCTTGTCTCGAGTGGATGCAAGAGAGAGATCTGAGCATTGAAAAAGGCGACCTGGTTCGCGTGACCGTAGTTTTGAAGGCCCTGAATCGCCGACACAATCTGAACGCGGAAGTCGTTTGGAAAGAGGGCAAAAAAACGGGTGTCAGTTTTATCAAGTCCTCAGAAGTTCTTGATAAGATCATGGATCGCGTTTAATTTAGCCTCCATGAAAATCATTTCCCTATTTTTGACCTGTTTGTTTTTATCGTTGTCATCGCGCGCATCCTTAATGTTTGTTCCCACAAAAATGAATCCAAAAACAGTCAAAGTTCTCGTTGTCCTCCATGGATGTCTCGAGTCCGGAGAAACCATCGCGTTGGGCGCGGGTTGGGATCAAATCGCAGAAGACAACAATATGGTTGTTATTTATCCGCAGGTCCCTGAGGGGTCTAATCTGTTGGGATGTTGGAACTGGTACATGCCCGCAAATCAAACTGCAACATCTGGTCAGCTCAGGCTGGTCATGGATCAGATCGAATCAACCATCAAACTTTTGGGGCTTTCTCAACCTGATCTTTATGTGACTGGAATTTCTGCGGGAGCAACCACTGCCGCGGGGCTGATGGCTTGTTTTCCGAGGGCCTTTAAGGCCGGGGCTCTTCATTCGGGGCCATCCTACGGATTGGCAAAAACTCTTGCTCAGGCAGAAAAAATATTGAGGGAGGGACCGCCCTCTGACTCTCTGGTGAACGACTGTCGACCTCAGGACTTTGCCGGTTCTCTGATTGTGATTCAGGGAACAGCAGATGCAGTGGTGAACCCATCGCATGCGCTGCGAGCGATTCAGGATTTTATGGGAGTGACAAACCCGGATCAAAGCAAGGACCTCACGGATGGAGATTTGAATTACCGAGTGTCTGACTTTAAAGCCAGTGGCAATCGACGGGCGCGCTTAGTATCTATCGAAGGGCTGCCCCATGCCTGGTCGGGTTTTGTGGCAAACCTCAAGTATTCGGCCCTTGTTGGTCCCCATGGGAAATATCCAACGACCGTGCCTTTTTTTAGCGACAAAGGACCGAGTGCGACCAACTTGATCTGGAGTTTTTTTACTGAAGTTTCAGAAAAATCAAAGTCATCTCAGCGTCCATAGGACCAGGATCATCCAGCTAAGGAAAAAAAGAATCATCATCAGCGACGCTCTTGGATTTTTGAGCCACTGGAATTTCCATTGAGCCCAGAAACCAATGGGGGCTTGTCGATTTTCTTGTTGTTGGTCTTTCAGTTTTTGCGCCAACCCCTGCAAGAGAACAATTCGGTGAGGCATTTCGAGTTTGTAAAACTGAACTCCCACCAAAATTTCTGTTTGTCCCAAGGGCTCTAGCCGAGTGACCAGTCCATAACAAGCCATTTGCGTGGTGCCTGGGACTTGAAATTGGATTTTGATAAATTCTCCGACAATGGGGCAGAGTTCGACCGAGGTGGTGAACGCCAGTCCCGACAAAGAGATGTTTTTGATCTCGGTGCCCTCTTCCCAGGGAATCTGCTGCGGCCCGGCGACCCTCACGAGGGTGTTGTCCTGGGGCTGCAGGATATAACGGGGCGATCGAGCGTGATATTTAGCCAAAGACTGAGTCATCTAGGAACTTATCGGCTTAAGTCCAAGGGATCTGAGTCCAGATCCAGGGAAATTTCTAGACCAAATCCCGACAAGATCTTCAGGATTTGGTTATTACGCACCTGGTTGCAAAAAGGAAGTCCCTACCTTTTGGAATGTGTTCTAAAATGGGAATGAATATGACCAAGAAGATTCCGGCGAAACCGTTGGCCCGATCGAAGAAGCAGCGAAAGCCTAAAATTATTGAGCATCCTTTGTCGTCCGAGACAGAGTTCACCAGCCGGGAAACCGGGTGGTTGAATTTTAATCGTCGTGTGTTGTTTGAGGCTGAAGATTCCAGAACTCCGCTTTTGGAGCGATTAAAATTTTTAGGCATCTGTAACTCCAACTTGGATGAGTTTTTTATGAAACGAGTCGGGGGGCTTAAAAGGCAGGTGGCCTATGGAATTTCACCCAAGTCCTCAGATGGCAAGACTCCGATGCAACAGTTGGTGGAGATTCGAAAGAATGTTCTGCAGATGACCCAGGCGCAAGCCGAATGTTTTTCAAAAACTTTAAAGCCCTCATTGAAAGAGAAAAATATTTTTCTTGTGAAGTGGGCGGATCTCAACGGCAAAGAAAAAGAACAGGCGCAAAAATATTATTTGAAAAACGTATTCCCGGTGCTGACGCCCTTGTCCGTGGATCCGGGGCACCCATTTCCATTTATTTCTAATCTGTCCATTTCTTTGGGAGTGACACTAAAGGCTCCCAATAGTGATGAAAAAATGTTTGCGCGGGTCAAAGTTCCTCAGGTGTTGGCCTCTTGGGTGAGAATCAATACCGACGTGCCCAATGAATATAAATTTATTTCCCTGGTGAACTTGATCCAGGAAAATCTTGGCGATCTTTTTCCATCAATGCAGGTGCTCGAGGTCATGCCATTTAGACTGACCCGGAACGCAGATATGACCCGCGACGAAGAGGACGCTGAAGATCTGTTAGAGATGATCGAAGAGGAGCTTCGTCTGCGCCGTTTTGCCGAAGTCGTGCGCATTGAGCATGGGCCAAATCCTGATCCATGGATGCTCAAGTTCCTGATGGAAGAGCTCGAGTTGACGGATGATGACGTTTATGAACTTTCCAGCGAGTTGGACTTTACGGGTCTTGGTGTGATCGCGGATTTGCCCCTTCCACAATTGAAATACGAAGCCTGGTCGCCCGTGGTACCAACGGCCTTTTTAGATGAAGATCCGACACAAATTTTCAACGCCATTCGCCACTCGGACCATCTGCTGCATCACCCGTACGAGAGCTTTTCTGCAACGGTTGAAAAGTTTATTCGCGCCTCGGCCGAGGACCCCAAGGTTTTGGCCATCAAAATGACGTTGTATCGCACGGGGGACAACAGCCCCTTTATTAAAAGTTTGATTCGCGCTGCAGAGATGGGAAAACAAGTTGTTTGCTTGGTTGAATTGAAGGCTCGATTTGATGAGGAAAGAAATATTTATTGGGCCCAGGCCTTAGAAAATGCCGGCGTGCATGTGGTGTATGGAATTGTAGGTTTGAAGACTCATGCAAAAACGGCCTTGGTCGTGCGGCAAGAGACCGAAGGGCTTCGCTGTTATGCTCATATTGGGACGGGTAACTACAATGTGATGACTTCACGTTTTTATACCGACATGGGTTTGTTGACGGCGCGGGAAGAAATCACCAATGAGTTGGTCGAGTTCTTTCATTATTTGACCGGACGATCTTTGAAAAACAATTACAAGTATCTGATGGTTGCGCCGGTCAATATGTTCTCTCAGTTTCGGGCGATGATTGACCGAGAGATTGAACATGTTCGCCAGGGGCGTCCCGGGATGATCATCGCGAAGATGAACAACATGGAAGAAAATGATATCTCCATGGCACTGTACAATGCTTCCCAACAGGGGGTGCAGATCGATCTGATTGTGCGAGGGTTTTGCTGTTTAAGGCCTGGGGTCAAAGGACTGAGTGAGCGTATTCGCGTGATGTCGATCATCGGTCGTTTTTTAGAACACTCTCGGATTTTTTATTTTCGCAATGGAGCGGTTGACCCCGTTGATGGAGAGTTTTACATTGGTTCAGCGGATTGGATGTATCGAAACCTGCATGCTCGAGTTGAATGCGTGGTTCCGGTTTTGGACCGCTCACTCCGTGAAAAGTTGTGGGAACTTTTGCAGGGATACATCAAGGATCAGCGGATGTCTTGGGATATGAATTCAGATGGCAGCTATCAACAGCGCAAAGGTTCGGACAAAGGGGCAGAGTTGGGCATTCAACAAGTGTTGATGAATTTGGCAAAGCAAAAGTCAGTGATCATGGAAGAGTCTTCAGAGTCAGCCCCAGATTCCACCGGAGAGAAGCTCTAGATGAAATTGATTTTATTTCGTCACGGTGTTGCGATGGAGCGAGCAGAAGCAATTTCACAAAAAATGGAAGATTCCCAGCGGCCCCTTGCTGAAAAGGGTCAGGTTCGTACGGAAAAAATGGGAAAATTTCTCATTGAGAGAGAAGAAAAAGTTGATCTCTTGGTGTCATCCCCTTATCTGCGGGCTTTGCAAACCGCGGAAATCTTGGCCCGCATTTATGGCGTTAAAACGATCCATCGTTGCCCGGAGCTGGTGCCGGCGGCGCCGCCGCAAGCTTTTGCACAGTGGCTTGCGGCCTATGCAAAAACGGCCAGATCTGTCATTGCAGTGGGGCATGAGCCACAGCTGCCAGTTTTTGCCAGTTGGATTTTGGCCGGGACCACAGATTCCTTTGTCGACATTAAAAAATCAGGAGTGCTTTGTTTGGAGGTCGAGACCTTTGAAAAAGTGGGTCCCAGGTCCGGACAGATGCGATGTCTGCTTCAGCCTAAATTTTTATTCAAGTGATAGCTGTCTTGAACAAGAGACCAAAGCAGGCCATCTTTGAGGCCAACTTGCGGAATCAAAAGTTTTTCCAGGCCAGCTTGGCGCATCACTGTTTGGATCACCAGCGCGGCGGGAACGATCACATCGGCTCGATCTGGGCGAAGCCCTAGACGTTCAATTCGGTCTTTGATGCTGGCCTTTTGCAGTTTTTCAATAATTTGACTGAGTTCCAAAAAAGACACAAATGTTTGGCTCGGAGATTTCAGCAAAAGAGGCTTCAGTCTTCCGATAGTCTCTAGATTCCCGCCGGTGCCAACCGCAAACTGCAGGGGGTGACCCGGGCCGTGAGACTGGATAAAGTGAGTCAGGGGTTCCAAGAAATCGCCAATGACAATGCTGAGCTGAGATTCGGGAATTCGTCTTTTCTTCATCATTTCCAAAGTTCGAACGGTGCCAAAGGGAAAGCTCTGCGTTGCCGTCATCATGGCGTGGTCCGAAAAGGTCAGTTCTACGCTGCCTCCACCAATATCAATCAGCAAGGCATCCGAGTCCTCGAGATTGACCTCGTGTCGAACGGCCAGGTGAATCAACCGAGCTTCGTCGACACCATCGATGACTTCAATTTCAATACGACTTTTTGCGAAAATGCGATCGATAAAGACCTGTTGGTTGGCAGCTTCTCGCAGAGCGCTGGTGCCCACGGCTCGAATCTCGGCGATATTGTATTTTTTTGTGAGCTCACGAAACTTGCGGAATGTTTGTGCAGAAAGCTTTAGGTTCTGTTCAGAGATTTTTCCCCGCGCAAACACATCCGCTCCCAGGCGAATTGGAAAGCGGTACTTTTTGACCATTTTCAGACCCGAGGTGGAGTGCTCCGCAATCACCATGCGAATGGCATTGCTTCCGATATCAATGGCGGCAAAGTATTTTTTCTTTAGACTTGGTTTTTTTCCCATAGGCTTCAGCTGAGAATGACATGATCATGGCTCGGTCTCAAAGAAATCGTGAGGGAAGATGGTTCGTTGTGCATCTGCGTGAAATCCCAGGGGAAATGTCAGGATTTGGTTTTTTTACTCGCCAGAACTTGCAAAGTTATCTACGATGGAGGGAAAACCTCTCTATGGAAAGGCGCCTGGGTCACGATATGAGCAAAATAGCCAACAAAGTGAACGACAAAATGACCGGCCAATCAATCGACCAGCTGATCGAAAAAAATGGCGATGATAAGCAGGCAGCCAGAAAAATGGACAGCCAAATTGATGATCTTAAAAACCTGATCCTTTCTATGGGCGGTTGTGTTGAAAAATCTCTGGAGTATGCAATTCAGGCCCTGATTCAGAGAAACCCAGAGGGCTTTGCCAAAGTTCATGAGATTGAAGATCGCATCAATGAAGACCATGTTCGTGTCGACACTGCTTGTATGACTTTTTTAGCAAAACAAGGCCCCGTTGCTCGAGATCTGCGATTAATTATTTCGATCATTAAGATCAATGCGGACCTGGAGCGCATGGGTGATCAGTCCGTGAATATTGCTCACACGGGCAAGGACTATCTGACGCGGGAACCGATCACGCAGCATTTGCCAGAGATCCAACGAATGTCGGAGCTGGCTCGCAAAATGGTGAAAGAGTCTCTCGACAGTTTTGTGCGAGAGGATGAAAAGTTAGCAAGAGAAATTCTTCTCATGGATGACGAAGTTGACGGACTGAAGCGCAAGGTTTTTCAAGACCAAATCGCTTATATCAAGTCCCATCCGCAGAATGTGGATGCAGCTCTGGATTTGATTCTGGTGGCTCGCAACTTGGAGCGACTCGGGGATCATGCGACCAATATCGCAGAAGATGTGATTTTTGTGTCTACCGGGAAGGATGTTCGTCATGGTGGTAAATACTCCTGAATCTGCTTCGGCCCAAGTTCTGGTGGTCGAAGATGAGTCCGAAATCCGCGAACTGATTTCGTTGCTGCTGCTTCGGCAAGGGCATCGAGTGCAGCAATGCTCCACCGCCATGGAGGCTTTGGATTCTCTCAAAAAAAATCACTACGACCTGATGGTATTGGATTGGATGCTGCCACACATGAGTGGTTTGGATTTACTTCGTAATCTTTCCCAGGGTGATGCCGAGAAAGTTCCCGTGCTGATGGTGACCGCAAAGGCCGAACCTGACGATATTGTTCGAGGTCTCGAGATGGGGGCCGATGATTACATCACGAAACCCTTTGAGCCCTCAATTTTTTCAGCTCGAGTGAAGGCTCTTCTCCGTCGCGCACAATCTCAGGGAAAATCTTCCGAACATGGAGATGTGATACAGCTCGGGGATTTAACGATCAACTTGGCTTCCTATGAGATTCGTATGAAGGGGGAATTGGTCCACCTGACGCCTTCTGAGTTTAAGATCATGGCGACTTTGGCCCAACATCGGGGCCGAGTCTTAACTCGTGATCAATTGATCGAGATCGTTCAAGGCGAAGGAATCTCGGTGACGGGGCGAACGATTGATACCCATGTTTTTGGTCTGCGAAAAAAACTGGAGCAGTCGGCCGATTGGATTGAAACAATTCGTGGCGTTGGTTACCGAGTGAAACCCGGATGATGACAGAATGAGATCTTTTTATCCCTGGCGTCTTTTCTGGAAGCTATTTCTTACTCTGCTCATTTTTCTCAACATTTTATTTGTGACCTCTTTGGGGATCGCTTCGTTTTTGATTGATTTCAATTTTTACTCGAGCCGCCCATTCTTTATGCTGGGCATTTATTTTTTCCTCTCTGTGCTGGGGTCTTTGGCTTTTGCCTGGAGATTTTCAAGTCCGCTCAAGCGGGTTATTTTAAAAGCTCTGAGAATTTCCAATAAAAAACAATTTGAAGGACGCGATCAAGTCGAAGAGGTTTTGGAGGAAGAGCCGGGAGAGTACTTTGAATTGGAAGTTGCCCTCGACAAAATTCGCAAGAAACTCAAGAAACGCCGAATGCAATTGGCACGAGAGCGCGAGGAGTCTCAGGCTTTGATGTCATCGTTGGATGATGCAATTCTTAGCGTGACTCCAGATCTGCGACTGAAATTTTTTAATTCGAGATTTATTAATCAATTCCTGGATTCGGCTCAGTCCAAAATGCTGAACCAAGGGGAGCTGATTCCTCTTGCGCAGATTTTTCGGGAACCTGAAATTTTGGAGCTATTTAAACGGTCCTTGTCCGAGAGAGAGACACAAAGTTGTAGCCTGAGGCTGTATTCGATCATTGACGGCGCCGACCGAGACTTTTTATTGAAGGTGTCGCCCCTTCGGGACCAAAAATCGAGCCAAATTTTTGGTGCGTTGGCCTTATTTCATGATGTTACCGATATAAAAAAGGCCGACCGCATTCGAATTGAATTTGTCGAGAATGCATCCCATGAGCTGAGAACTCCACTGACCTCGATCAAGGGTTTTGTCGATACGGCAAAAGAAGATGTTTTAGCGGGTCGTTATGAACAGGTGGGTTCTTTTATGAGTACGATTTCCAGAAATGTCGATCGTTTATCAGAACTGGTTCATGACATGTTGACCCTGTCTTCTTTGGAGTCCGGAGCACGCTTGAGACGTGAGCCGGTGGGTCCAGATCAGGTGACACAAGAGGTGATTGAGCGACTTGGAGCTCAGGCGTCGCAGAAACAAATTCTGATTAAAACCGTGAACATGGCAGAACCTTTTTCTGCGGATCCGTCGAAGGTCGAACAAGTTCTGCAGAATCTTCTGAGCAATGCCATCAAGTATATTCAAACGGGCGGCCAGGTGCAGGTTTTGTGGGAGCAAGACCCCACCAATGTTCGGCTTCATGTCATCGACAATGGTCCTGGAATTGCCGAAGTCCATTTGCCTCGGTTGTTTGAACGCTTCTATCGTATTGATAAAGGTCGTTCACGAGATGTCGGTGGCACAGGTCTAGGCCTATCCATTGTGAAACATATCGTGCAAAGTCATGGTGGCTCTGTTCAGGTCAAGAGCGAGGTCGGCAAAGGCTCCGAGTTCATTTGTTCTTTTCCACGTAGATCGCTATAATTTGTT
>PEZR01000027.1 GCA_002773975.1 Bdellovibrio sp. CG10_big_fil_rev_8_21_14_0_10_47_8 | reverse complement strand
GAGTTTGTCGTCAGGCAACACCAGAACATGGGCCGTCAGTGGATATCTGCCAGAGGACTTTGCTTCCAAAAAGAAGTCCTATGTTATTATCAAGGGGCGATTGATTGAAAATGTAGGAGCTGTTCGTCCTGCGGGACTGGATGTTTTAGAGACTGAGTCTTTGATTTTTCCAGGCCTTGTCGACATGCATAGCCATGTGAAATACAATATTTTGCCGTTGTGGGGACTTGCCAAAGGTCAGTTCTTGAATCGATTTGAGTGGAGAAAAAAGTTTGCTCCCTACAAAAGTGCCGTTTCCTTTAACATGAAAGCGTTTCCAAAAGAAACGATCTGTGCCGCCGTTCGTTGGGCTGAAGTAAAGGCATTAACCGGAGGAGTGACTGCTCTTCAGGGGATTGGGAACGATGGGCGCTGTGCCGCTGATTTTGGAATTCACAATATTGAAATTCCAGGTGAGTTTGGAAATAAACAAAGAATTCGCAGCGCCACAGATATCATTGATCCCGCGTTGATGGGTGCTGTGTATGATCCTCGTTTAGATCCCACGGTTCAGAAGTTATCGACTCAGCCAAGTGTCAGTGGAGAGTCCCCAGAAAATAGAGTGAACAAAATTTATGATCAAGCTCTTTTGGAGCTGATGAAGCAGACCGAGATTCTTGATTGGATGGAGACCTTTTACAATCAACCTCGTTCAGTCAAGACGGGTCTTCGGTTATTGCTCGGTGAAGACCTCGGGTACAATGGCTCTGATCTCCTTGCTGGTTTGGAGGCCTTTAAACCAAAGATCATTGAGTTCCTCTTGGATCCTGCGAAAGGTCAGTTGAATGCGAAGGCATCCGAGCAACAGTATCAGAGCATGAAACTTTGGCTTTTTGGCGCAACTGGCAAGGTGGGTTATATGCAGTTGCCGGCCAATACCAAGCCTCTCTCTGGATTGGATCTGTTGGGTGACTCAAAAACCATGGATTTCTTTGGGAAAGCCGGCGTGATCGCCGTCGATAAAAAAGTACGTCGATATTTAGCCATGTTTGAGGTGGCCGTTCGAAGAAGTGCGCTGGGCTACTTACAATTGAAAGACTCACTAGCCATTGTTGCGCACTTGTCAGAGGGGATGAGGAATGATGCCTACAACCATTCCGAGTATGATTACATTCGAAAACTAGGCCTGAACAAAAAGGGCTTGGTGTTGATTCATGCCGTGGGATTGGATCAAAACCAACTCAAGGACGTGGCACAACGACAGATGTCGATTGTCTGGTCGCCCTTTTCAAATCTTCTTTTGTATGGTGAGACTTTGGACATTCAGACCGTGAAGAAATTGGGAATCAACGTGGCCCTCGGTGCGGATTGGACTCCAACGGGCAGTAAAAATTTGTTGGATGAATTAAAAATTGCGCGTCGTTATCTTGATAAAATGAAAGTTTCTCAGGTTGAAATCAGTGACCGAGATCTCGTGACCATGGCCACTGTGAATGCAGGAAAAGCTCTCAACCTGGGGGATGTTGTTGGCCAAGTAAAAGCTGGTTTTCAGGCCGATCTTTTGTTGATTGATCCTGCGAAACTAAACTCTTGGAAAGATCCGTACTCAGCCTTGGTGCATGCTGGTCAGCAAGATGTAGATTTGGTCGTTGTTTCGGGACAGCCTCTTTATGGCAGCGTTAAAAATATTCAAATGGCAAGCACATGGTGGAAAGACGTCATGGCACCCGAGGTTTTACCTCGCGATCAAGGTCGATGCTCTTATCAGAAAGCCTTTCGAAATCCTTCGATGACCAAGTTGGATAAAGACATTGAATCAACAGGTCAAAGAACATTTAGAACCGTTGCAGGGCTTGAGCAAGAGCTGTCATCGAAGCTGAATGCCTATCGTGTGGCTGTGCAGAATAAGGAACCGAAGATGATCTCTAACGTCATCGGTGCGGTAGATCCCCTTTATGCCTGCGAAGACCCCGCTTATACCGAAAGATTTGCCCAATTCATCGAAAAGACCTTGGATCAAGATGCCGCCGAGAGAAAGGCGAATCGAAAAAAATATAAGTTGGATGATCGTTGGACACCGTTGGGGTCGAGTAATTCTTCAGCCGAAGAAGAACCCGATGATGACTTGTAATGAAGGGCTGGCCTAATAAATGATTCGATTTCCACGGTACTTTATACTTCTATTTGTCGGACTTTCCGTCGTAACTGCATTTGTGATCCACCGTTGGGATCAGGGGGGAAGTATTTCTCTGTCTTCGACAGCGACCGAGCGTCTCAGTGGGCAAATTCAAGAGATTCTAAAAATGCCTGGAGTCAATATTACTCAGGAACTTTTAAAGATTGGCGCAACGGGAGCCGTTGAAGTCAATAATTGTCAGTGTACTTTGGCGGGTATTGACTCGACTTATTTTCAGTTTGAGTCATCGCAGACCTGTGATCCAAGTCGAAATTATTTAAAAAAAGATCTTCAGGAGATACCAGCTCTTTATCGCGAAGAAAGAAGTGCCAGCTCGGCTGATTTTCCAAGAGCCTGTATGACCTACATCATGAGAATGGCCAACGCCGATGCCGAAGTCGTTTCTAGCTCTGTCTATGCGATGTGTCCCAATAAAAAGGGCAAACCACAAAGGGGAAATTTTAAGCCCTGCATCACCGAAACGTATGTGAATTCTGTTTATAATTATTTTGCGGATTTGACGGATTGTATGGACGTCCCTCAGAGAGAATACTTACCCAAGTTATACAATGAGAGTGGTTTGCATTTGAATTTGTTGGGGCGAGGATTTGATGCCGGCATTGGTCAGTTGGTTGAGCCGTCCATTGAAGACGCCAACGATGACTTTGAAAATTATCGAGCCAAGATCGCACGCTCAGATAAAGCTTCTTGCCAGAGGCTGGCGCCCTATATTGCCAAGTTAAAACCAGTCCCACCCAAGGCTGATTTTAGGTGCCAACTGCTGACAGCGCCAGAGAGTCCGCTTTTGAATATGTTTTACGTGATGATTAAATTTCACCAAGATCATCGATCGATCGAAAGACGTCTTGATGAGTACGACATTTTGGAGAAGATGAGGGTCTTGGGGCTGACCGAAGGTTCCGGGGATCGTCAGTTTCAAAAAGAGCAATTGATTCAGATGCTTTTAATTTTAGCTTACAATTCAGGGGCGACAGGAGCTGTTTCGAAATTGGATGATTACTTAGATGCGGTGAAGGCGGCACAGCGACAGCTCACCAAAGAGGACTTTGATATCGGCAGAGAAAGTTATGTCTTCATTCGGGTGAGAGCCGATCAAAAATCCAGTTCTGGCATTTTGTTGCGCCCAGAAAGCCAGGCCCCAGGTCAGCCCGAAGCCAGTCGGTGGGAAGATCGGAGAGCCAGATTTGAAGCGGATATGCAAGAGTATCTGTCATCCGCAAATCGTCGTCGATATAAGGCCAAGATTGAACCATTCACAGTGAAGGATCCAAAACAAGGACCCTATCAGTCCTATAAAATAACATGGGATCCGGGGCAGCTGAGTTTCGCCGCTTATCTGATGATTTATCAGACTTCAGGATCTGCTGGATATCTCAGTTTTGTGGCTCGAGTTGGACAGGAGATCAATAAAGTTTTCAAGGAGGGCGTATGTGTTCCAGAATCTTATCTTGCTCTTTAGTGCTCGTTGGACTTTTTGCAAGTGGGATTAGTTTTGCAAAAGCTCCTTCGAAAGATACTTCGATTCAGGTGCGGCAAGAATTCGATCGACGTCTTGCTCAGGTCAAAGTTGATCTAGTAGCCCAAAAAGATCGGTCTCTGAAGTGGGGCATTCTCTTGAGATTTGAAGAGTCGGCAAAAAAAATGCGACGCGAAAACTCTCGCCAGTTGGAGCAAGACGAAGTTCACATGAATACAGTTTTAAGGACATTGCGAGAGATCCCTCGTCGATCGGATTTTGAGCCAAATAGCTGTGCTCGTTACCGCCGAAGAATTCTCTCGGAGTATGATCCTCACGGAGAAAACCCCAGTGTGGCCGTGACCTTGAAGATCCTAGAGATTGTTTGTCAATAAGATCTGGTCTTTCGCCAAGTCCAATAATCGACCTGTGAGCTCAATCTTCACAGGACACAGACTTTTCTTAAAGAAAGCTTTTTTTCTGCGAGTTATTCTTTAAAATAGAGTGATGTATTGTTGCCGCTTCTCTCCTCGTATCATTGGGCTTTTCTGTGTCGTGGCAGGGGGGTTTTGTGCCTCTTTTTCTTGGGCTGCGGATGCGATGATTTTCGAGGGAGTCCTCGGAAATGCACAGATCACTCAGTATACCCCCGAAGACACAACTGCGGATTTCAGCGGAAGTTCTGCACTTTTTCGCCTTCATGTGCCTCTAGCACAGGGAGCGACCAAGGTATTCTCATTCACGTTGTCTAATCAGTACATTGATGCGACCACCAGTAGTACTGACTCTGCGGGGTTGAGTCACTTTGCGAGCGAGGCTAATCTGGGAGCTGGATTTAGCTTTCGTTGGCGAATTTTATATTTAGGGACTGAGTATCAACAGAGCTCTATTCGGCAGATTAGCATCGGGACATCCTCGTCCGCAAAAAAGGAATACACTCTCACTGGTCCGTTATATTACGGGGGCTTGATGTACCGGATGGGGGCATTGGGAATTGGTGTGGTCTACTGTTACAAGAAAAATCTAGTCTCGACAGATAAAATGAATTTAGCTTCAGACACCTACTACGAGGAAAAAACGGTGGCCCTGTCGTTGTCTTATCACTTTTCAGGAACCAAAGGACAATTCTTTAAGGGCCTCTTTTCGAAGAAGCCCTAATCTTACTAGATCTGGCGAGCTCGTTTGTCGACGGCCAGAGCGGCTTCACGAATCGCTTCATTGAGTGTAGGGTGTGCATGAAAACTTCTTGCAAGGTCCTCGCTGCTGCCGCCAAACTCCATCGCAATTACAATCTCTCCAATCAGTTCAGAGGCCCGGGGGCCAACGATATGACCACCGATGATTTTATCTGAGCGTTGGTCCGTGATAATTTTAACAAGCCCTTCGGTAAACCCCAAAGCTCGAGCGCGACCATTCGCCATGAAAGGGAAGGTTCCAATCGAGTAGGGGACTTGCATTTCTTTCACTTGTTCTTCAGTCAGCCCCACTGAGGCCACTTCGGGATGGGTATAAATCACGCTGGGAACTGTTTGATAATTCACATGCCCGGCTTGGCCAGCTAAAATCTCGGCCAAAGCAACCCCTTCTTCTTCCGCTTTGTGGGCGAGCATGGGCCCCGGAGTGAGGTCTCCAATCGCATAGATGCCAGGGACATTTGTTTGATAGTGTTTATCCACCTGAACAAAGCCTCGTTGGTCTTTCTTTACGCCCACTTCATCCAGCCCAAGGCCATCAGAGTAGGGCCTGCGACCGGTGGATACCAAGACGACATCCGCAGAAATTTTGGATTTTGCGCCATCACTCATATTTTCATATTCCAACTCAATTTGAGAACCCTTGGTCTGAGAGTTAATCACTTTGGTTTTGAACATGAACTTCATACCTTGTTTGGCCAAAACTTTTTGCAATGTCGACATCATTTGCGTGTCCATAGTGGGGCACAGCCGATCGGCGAACTCAATGACGGTCACTTGAGCTCCCAAGCGCATCCAAACAGATCCAAGTTCAAGGCCGATCACGCCGCCGCCGACCACAACAAGGTCTTTGGGGACGGCTTGCAGGCTCAATGCTCCCGTCGAGGAAACAACTTTTTTCTCGTCAAATTTTAAAAATGGAAGCTCTACGGGGGTACTGCCCGTTGCGCAGACAATTGACTTGGCATTCAGAGTCGTTTTTGTTCCGTCTGCGGCGGTGACTTCGACCACGCCAGACTTTAGAATTTTACCGACGCCTTTGAACTGTTCAATTTTATTTTTTTTAAATAAAAAAGCAACGCCGTTGGCATTGTCCTTTACGACCGTCTCTTTACGGGCCAGCATGGTCGGCAGGTCCAACTGTACCGATCCGACTTTGACTCCATGTTTGCTCAAATCATGCAGGGCCGCTTCGTAGTGTTCAGAACTTTCAAGCAAAGCCTTTGAGGGAATGCACTTAACATTGAGACAAGTTCCGCCATAAGTTTTATCTTTTTCAACCACGGCTGTCTTTAGACCCAGTTGAGCCATTCGAATAGCACCGACATAACCACCAGGACCAGTCCCGATTACAACAACATCAAAATCCATTTGCCACCTCAAAAGTCACAGTTTGTTATATTTCCAATACCAGTCGTTCAGGATCCTCAACGCACTCTTTGATGCGAACGAGGAAACTCACGGCCTCTTTGCCATCGATGATTCGATGATCATAACTGACTGCCACGTACATCATTGGGCGAATTTCCACCTTGCCGTCAACAGCAATAGGTCGGTCTTCGATTTTGTGCATTCCGAGAATCGCCGCCTGAGGGGGGGTTAATATCGGTG
>PEZR01000034.1:6307-6449 GCA_002773975.1 Bdellovibrio sp. CG10_big_fil_rev_8_21_14_0_10_47_8 | reverse complement strand
CCAACATAAATAACCACTTCCGCGCCTCTTTTTTCAAGATATCGAGCTGATGAAACAGCCATACTAACACCATGAGCATCAGGGCCGCCAATCACTAAAGCTTTTTGCCCTTCAAAATTTTCTTTGTCTTCAGGGCATTCTA
>PEZR01000034.1:4819-6252 GCA_002773975.1 Bdellovibrio sp. CG10_big_fil_rev_8_21_14_0_10_47_8 | reverse complement strand
ATCTACCGTAGGGTTAGTATTTTCTCACAATTCTATTTTTACAATTGTATTATAAACAAGTTCCACCTCTTTAGACAAACGATTTTGAGTAATAGGATTTATCACGGCCACATTTTTAAGCTAAGCTATTTTTTATGCCACCAATTTACCAATAATAGTATACCGATTGTGGCGAATACTGTTGCTGACGTGGTTAAAAAATTAATAATTAAAAAAAATACTTTTAGCATTATAACACACTATTCATTATCCCCTTTAATCTGTTTAGCTCGCAAATAAGTGACAATAACTGCCAAAGCTTTATTTTCTGTCTTGTTCAATGATTGACTTAAAGTATCAGCCAACTGCTCCAAACGATTATATGCCTGCTCTTGACCAGAAGCCTTACTCATTTTGGCCAAAAAATCTTTAACGGTATTAAAAAGCAGACTACCAACCTGACTATCATCTAATAGATTTAAACTTTCCCGACCGGCGACTATTTCACTGGCAAAAAAACTCCTAAAACCATCCAGATCTTTGCCTTTTGATAAGTCAAATGCACGGGCCGGTGAATACCAATAAGCTTCCAACATCCGCTTGATAGCAGCTAAATTATCCTGTTTTACTTCATAACGCAAAACAGCGTTCAGGATTGACTCTAACTTACCATTAGTTAGATTACGGATAGACTCCACATTATGGCTATCCAATATTTTCATCACTTCATCCAATTGCTCGACCGCTTCGGCCTTCAAGTCTGCTACTTTCTCTTCACGAATTTCCTCATACTGTCGCAAGGATGGTCGGGAAATACCAGCCAGGCCATCGGGCGTGCCATCCACGGCAAATATTTCTTGCTGGCCATTACCACTCGGCCAAGCCACCCAAGCCGTGCCATGAGCGTTACTCAAAGTAGCTCTCTTACCACTGACATTAAAACCGGCCAACACGCCGGACACAAAACCGGCCTGACGCAATATAGCAGAGGTTAATAAAGCAAAATCCGCGCATACGCCGGCATATTTTTTACCAGCCAAAGCTGTATCTTTACCCTGCTCACGCAACTCTTCAACTCTTACTTCCATAATTTCCAATCGTTCCGAAAAAGACTTGCCTCGCTTCAAATCCATAACTTCTTTATTTTTCATATCATAATAGCTAATAGTACGAACAAAATCTTCAATGGCACGAATTTGTTCATGCGGCGGCTGGGATTTTAAACTATTTATAAACAAAGTTATATCCTCCGGTAAGTCCACTATCGTAGCCACATAATCATCTCCATAGTTACGCAAGAATGATCTTTTGAATAAAGCATATTGCTGTTCGGTCATAGGACGCATTACCCGTGGCACTTCATCGGTCTGTAATGAATACAAAATCTCCTGCGCGCCAGCCGTGTTATTTACCACGCCCTGTCTTTGAGCAGATAATTCTATGGCCAAATTTTC
>PEZR01000034.1:2128-4646 GCA_002773975.1 Bdellovibrio sp. CG10_big_fil_rev_8_21_14_0_10_47_8 | reverse complement strand
GGCAAAATCCAGTTCCGCGAACAGATATCCTGCTGAAATTGTTAAGTCATTTTCATCTTTTGTCGATAAAAGAACTGGCAGTGTTTCTGTCGTAGTGAGGTGGATTTATGAGGCGTCTGCAAGTCGGATTTTCCATTCGATATAAATTTTTGGCGGTGATGAGTTTGCTGCTCGCCGCCTGTGTCTGTGTTTATCTGTTGATCGCGGTGCGTGTTTTTAAATCCGACAAAACAGAACTGGTCTTTGATTTAAATCGCAGTCAGGTTTCAAATTTGGCTTCAGAGCTCGATACTCAGTTCGAAGGAATTTCCGACAAATTTAAACTCTTCTCTCTGTTGTCCGACAGTGCCTTGCAGGGGAGAACTCAGGCCGACTGGGTGCGAGAGTTATTTCCCAAAGACTCAGACGTGGTGTTTGTTTCTCTGTATCGCCGAAACGGTCAAGAGATTGTGAGAAAGTTTCAGAATCAGAGCTTTGGACAGACCTATGGTTTGAGCAAAGACTATTTTGAAAGAACATTGGCGAAAGCAAAGCCGATTCCATTCTCTCGAATTTTAAAAGACGGCCAGGCCATCTGGAATGCCTCTGCTGCCGACGGTCCCCCCTTGGTGGGTTTTGGCCGAAGTGTGGTGATTGAGGATCACGCGGGTGTGGCCATCGATCAAATGGCGGTTGTTGGTTATGTGAAGATGGACAAACTTCTCAAGTCCCTGTCTTTGGTAAAACTCAATCATATGTCCGTGGTAAACAGAGACGGCGAAGTTTTAGCCAGCTCTATGGCCGAGGCCGCGACTGAAAATCGTTTGATGGGCTCCCACCCTTTGTTTCAGGCGGCGATGTCATCAAAAACGAAAACCAGTGTCATCAATTTAACTTGGCAGGATGAAAAAATTCTTGGCGCTTATTCGAAATCTTTTGGCGGAAAATTATTGGTATTGGCACAGGCCAACGAAGCGTCGGCCTTTGTTGCAGTTGAGCAATTGGTAGAAAGATCTTTGATTTTCTCTTTGATCGTCATGACGGCAGCCTTTCTGGCTGCGATTTTATTGTCTAGGTCGTTGACTCGGCCATTGGCCCAATTGGTAGAGCGAATGAATCTGGCTTCTCAGGGAGATCTGACCACTCAAATTCATTTGGGAAACAAAGATGAAACCGCGGTCTTGGCTGGGAGCTTCAATCAGATGATTGCGGACTTAAAGCAATCTCGCGATGCGCTCGAAGAAATTAATCGTGATTTGGATCAAAAGGTCAAGGACCGAACTCAACAGTTGGAAGAGCAGAACCGGGCTGTGAAAGAGGCTCAGGAGGCCTTGCTCCGCACGACACGCTTGGCGAGCATCGGGGAAGTGGCCGGTCGAGCGGCGCACGAAGTTTTGAACCCACTGACCAGCTTGATGACCCGGCTTGGTATCATGGAAAGAAAAATGCAGAAAGAGCTCACTCCTCAGCTTCAGGTGCTGGGGGATATGCATTCGGCCTGGGACAAAGACTATCAAGAAGGTGGCTTTGATCAATTGGTCCAGGTCTGGAAAAAGCCGTCAGAAATTCAACCGCAGTTAAATTTATGGCAAGAAGATCTCGGCAATTTGCAGAGCATTCAGCAGGGCATTGGCGGTCAGCTCAAGACCTTTTTGCAGGATACCGAGTTTTTAAAACGGGAAGGAACTCGCATCAACAAAATTATCAATAGCATGCGAAAACTGACCGTCACCAAGTCCGACAAAACAAAACAGTCCGTGCATCATCTGCTCAGTGAATGTTGCGCCATCATGGGTGACCTATTCGAGCAAAAGAAATTTTCGGTACTTTGTGAATTCACGGCTGAGCAAGACTCTGTTTCGATCGATCGTGATGAGTTTATTCAGTCAGTAACCAATATGATGAGAAACAGTCTGCAAGCGATGGATGAGTTGGCCAAAGATCACCCTGAACAAAAATTTCAGTTGCGGTTGATGACGGCCGTCGTGAAGGACGAGATTCAAATCTACATTGAAGATAACGGAGTGGGGGTGCCCACTCAATACCAGTCCCATCTTTTCGAGAGTCAATTTACCACCAAGGGGCCAGAAGAGGGAACAGGTTTGGGGCTTGGAATCAGTCGTCGATTTTTGCGCGCCAATGGTGGTGATATTGAATTTGTCTCATCGGACCTGGGACGGAAAACTGTCTTTCGAATTCGCGTCCCCATTGTCGGAGAAAAAGAGAAAGGAGCTGCAGCATGAGTTCATCTGTAAAACTAAAGACAGAGAGCAATGACAACAAAGGCATTCGCGCAGCTCCAGAAACCAACAAGCGCATCTTGGTGGTGGACGATGAGGTCTCTATCGCCGATGGGATTCGAACCCTGTTGTGCCCAATCACCCATGAAGCAGGTGCTGGGAATGTCATCCCATTTCGCCGCTCCAGTCGAAGTGCGCTTACGTCGGCTCTTGAGGAAAATAACGAAGTGGGGTACGAGGTCACTGTTGTCCACAATCCTCAGGATGCTCTGCAGGCCGTGAAAAATGCCATCGCCGAG
>PEZR01000034.1:1366-2087 GCA_002773975.1 Bdellovibrio sp. CG10_big_fil_rev_8_21_14_0_10_47_8 | reverse complement strand
AGCTGATATCGATGGAATTGAGTTGGTTAAATTGGTTCAAGTTCTGGATCCAGAAATATGTGCCGTTTTTGTGACGGCTTATCATGATCGGAGTGTAGATTCGATCGACCAATACCTGGGTGGTAGCAGCGGAGATCGTTGGGATTATATCAACAAGCCATTTACAGAGGGCGAGATCATCCAAAAAGCCCGGAATATGACCGCCCTTTGGAATTTAAAAAGGACGAAAGCTTGGCAGGAAGAACGGCTCGATGAGGCTCAAAAGATGCTTTTACAAAATGAGCGACTCAATACTGTGGCCGCAGTGGGCCGCAGTGTTGCGCATGAGTTTGGAAATTTGTTGATGCAGATCGTGGGGCATGCGGAGCTTGCTATGCTTAAAAAAGATGAGGCCCGTATGCGTGAAGCCCTGGAAACCATTTTGAAGGCTTCGGATACGGCGACTGAAGTTCTGGCTCGATTCAAAAAAATGAGCCAGGGAGATGACAGTGAAAAGCCCATGCAGCTTTTGCAGATCTGCCAGCCTTTGGATGAAGCTGTGGAGCTGATGGGCTACCAATTTAAAAAGCACCATATCGACGTCATCAAAGGTCCCTATGAAATGGCTCTGATAGAAGGGCATCGTCACAGTTTGGTGCAAGTAATGATGAATCTTTTTATCAATGCCGTTCACGTGATGCCCGATGGTGGACATATCTATCTGTCGGCGAAAAAGGTGAGT
>PEZR01000034.1:0-1359 GCA_002773975.1 Bdellovibrio sp. CG10_big_fil_rev_8_21_14_0_10_47_8 | reverse complement strand
AAATCGAAATTAAAGTGCGAGATCAGGGCCCAGGGATCCCGCCAGAGAATCTAGAGAAGGTGATGGAGCCTCTATTCACGACAAAAGGGGCGCTTGGTTCAGGACTCGGTTTAGCAATTTGCCGCGAGATCGTCGAGATCGAGCACCGAGGGGTATTAAAGATAGAAAATCACTCTGCCGGAGGAGTCGAAGTAACTGTCGAACTTCCAACCCGACAGGGAGAGGATGAGTAGGATGTTAAAGTTAGAAAGAATGATTATTTTGGTGGTGGACGATGACGATGTTGTTCGAAAGTTGATCGTGGAGCACATGACTTCTTTTGGATTTAAAAACTTCATTGAAGCTAAAGATGGCGCTGAAGCCTTTCGGTACATCGTAGATCAGATTCAACGGATCGATTTGATCATTTCTGACTGGGAAATGCCACGAACGGATGGAATCACTTTTCTCCGGGCGGTTCGAGCTCATAAGCATCGGGCTGATACGCCATTTATTATGGTGACGGCTCAGCAAAGTCATGAGCGGACCAAGGTCTCGAATGCAAAACAGCACAACGTGAGCTCTTATATTGTGAAACCATTCCGCGGAGAAACTTTGCGAGAAAAAGTATTTCAGGTTTTATTCGCAGCGGAAGAAAAAAACAAAGCCTCGTGATCCGTCGAGAAGACTGAAGGAGAGAAATTGTTGATTGATCGGCCCCTGATTTTCATTGTGCGTTTTTTTGGACTGTTGGCGGCAATGCTGTCGCTGGCGGGGAGCGTGCGGGCGGCGACATTCAGTGAAGACTTTTCTTCAAGAACAAAGATGGCATCGTCGGATCTTTTGTGGAATCAAGGAACTGGATATCTAACGCCGACAATTTTGGTGAAGGATTGGTCCGCAGACAATATCAGTTTTTTCTCTTCCAGCATTGATGTCGGTGATGGTTCAAATGGAGCCTTCAATTCAACAACCTGGTCTCAGTTCGCGACTTCCGTGGATAACGCGGGGAAAATCATCTATCTTGACAATACAACTTACTCGACCTTCAAGTTCACTTCTTTCTCATTGCCCACTGGTTGGAAAATTCGACCGGTCGGAAGTTCACCTCTGATTATCTATGTGCTTGGTGACATGATTTTAGAGGGTCAGATTCAATGCCAAGGTGTTGCCGGAGAAGACGCGGTGGGTGCGACGCCCGGATCGGGTGGAGCTGGTCGGTGCGGTGGGGCCAGTGGTGGTGATGGCGCCGGGGCTTTTGTTGGAAATCCAAATACAGCCTCGAGCGGTTTGTCGCCTTCAGGTTCATTGACCGGAGGGGGCGGTGGCAGCGTGACCACCAATGTCGCCGGAGCCGGTGGTGGCGGCGGCGGATCCTGG
>PEZR01000133.1:25728-26678 GCA_002773975.1 Bdellovibrio sp. CG10_big_fil_rev_8_21_14_0_10_47_8 | reverse complement strand
AAAAGGGAAAGCTCGAAGCAGATGAGAATAGACTTTGGGAGCAGATTCAGGTGCGCAGGGCCAGTTTTGGCTCGATCACACAGACGGATCTTCCCGAAATATCTCCCGAGACCAGGCCAGACTTGGGACATGATGCTTATGCAGTCGATCTCATGGCAGGCAGTGAAAAATTGGATGGTGGTTTTTATGGCTATCAAGGGATTCGTTTGAAATCTGCCTACCATGATCTTTTGAATAAAGACTTGGGATTTAAGCGATTCTCCGAAATTCAGTTTCCGTGGATGGAGTGGCGCTATCGTCCCCAGTCGAACAACTGGCATTTAGAAGAGTTGGGTGGTGTCAAGGTGACTTCATTGACTCCAGTGAGTCGGATTGATTTTAACCCAAGCTGGAGAGTGCAGTTAGATTTTGAATCACCGAAGGACTTTGGATGTTTGGATTGCCGGGCTTTTGTTTGGGATGCCGGCATTGGCTCAAGCTGGGAGCTAGGGACGCCCGATGCACTGATATATCAGTTCTTTGGTCTGCGGGCTGAATCTGACGAGAGGTGGGAGCAGGGCTATCGTCTTTTGCCCAATTTGGAGGCAGGACTGCTGGCAATCTTGCAGGAAAACTGGAAGCTTCATTTGCAGGCAACCTACAATCGGGAGGCGCGTCATAGCTCTCCTGAGCCAGAATTTTACAAGATGATGATGGCCCAGTCTTTTTCGTGGAACCGCAACTGGGAGTTGAGACAAGGATTTCAGTGGATCACGCCAAATTTCTCTGGCGATACCTATCGTCAACTTCGCCTCGACTTCGCATATTATTTTCGTTGACCCCTTATTGTGGGCCACTCATACTTTTTCTACGTTCATTACCAACGAAAGGATTCTTCAATGACAAAATTAGTGATCGCAATTCTAGTTTCCGTAGCTGCGTTTTCTGCGCAAGCAAAAGAAAAAGCAATG
>PEZR01000133.1:0-25715 GCA_002773975.1 Bdellovibrio sp. CG10_big_fil_rev_8_21_14_0_10_47_8 | reverse complement strand
CCATGAACCAGGACACTTTGGATGGTTGTGGTTTGGGCTGGCAAGTAACTGACTCTCGCACAATGATTGCGACAACAACTCGTGGAACGACAAATGCATTTGTTCCTCCATCTTTCGGAATGACTTCTGGAACTTTGGGTTGTGAGCAAATTACTTTTGCAGCAAATGAGAAAGAAGCAGCAACATTTGTTGCCTCTAACTATCAGACTCTGCGATCTGAATTGGCAGAAGGACAAGGCGAGTATGTAAATGCGATGATTGAATCTTTTGGTTGTTCAGCGTCACAAGCGCCGGCAATTTCTCAAAGAATTCAACAGAACTATGGCACCGTTGTCGCGCCGACATCAAATGCAACTGAGCTGTTCAATAATTTGAAAACAGAAGTTGGCCATTGCGGCTAATTTATCTCTGTAGATAAATAAAAAAGGGGCCGATAAGGCCCTTTTTTTATTTGGTGACAGAGTATTTGTGGGACGATACTCAAAGACTCTATGACCCCTCGTTTTTTTTATTTTGTGATTTGCATCCTTGCTTTGTTCGCTAGCACCTCTTGCACCAGTATTTTTTACTATCCGAGGATTCCTGATCGAAAATTTTATGATCCCAAACAAGCAGGCCTAATTCAGGAAGAGATTTACTTTGAAGATGAGGATCATCACCGACTTCATGGATGGTGGTTCCAGGCGACCAAAGAACCAAATCTGGGAACATTGGTTTTTTTTCATGGAAATGCCGAGAATATTACCACTCACTTTCTGCAGTTCACTTGGCTTCCAGCAAAGGGTTATAGCTATTTTATTTTTGATTATCCGGGTTATGGTGAATCACAAGGTGGGCCGAGTCCGAAAACCAATTTGATGGCCGGGAAAGCCGCTCTTCAGTGGGTTCATCAGAACAAAGATGCTCGCCCGTTGATTGTCTATGGCCAAAGTTTGGGGGGCAATATTGCCCTGAAAACTGTATTGGAACTGAGGGATCATGTGCCCTTGCGGAATTTGATCTTGGATTCGACCTTTCTATCCTATCGAAGTGTAGCAAGGACCAAGGCCTCTGAGCACTGGTTAACGTGGTTGTTCCAACCTTTGGCATGGCTGGTGATGAGTGATTCGTATGCCCCTGAACATATTGAGAGAGTTTCTCCCATTCCCGCTTTAGTTATTCATGGGCAAAAAGATTTGGTGATCGATCCAAAATTTGGCGAAGAGATTTATGAAAAATTAGCTGAGCCCAAGGAAATTTGGAGGATCGAGAGTGGTACCCACGGCAACGTCTTTTGGACCGATGGTCAAAGCTATCGGCAAAAATTCATTGATTATCTGGCGCGACCAAAAACGGTTCTTTAAAAGACCCATCCAAGGTAGAGACGAAGAGCGGGTGTTGCCTATCAAGAAGCATTGCGAAAGAGGGGGTATATTTTCAGCAGATTTACCCACCTGGCTTTTGAATTCTTGCTTGTCCCAGCCCGTTCATATAATCATCTTAGGTCCAAGTTCCAAACTGCGGAGAGATGGGAGAGTGGTTTAATCCAACAGCCTGGAACGCTGTCATGGTCGCAAGGCCATCGTGAGTTCGAATCTCACTCTCTCCGCCAAATTGACTGGTTCTCTTTACGGGTTTAAATTAAGAGCTGAAATTTCATTTACATTAAAAATCGGCAATAGTGCCCCTGACGAGGTGAACCGTACCAGGTGAGAAAAGACGGCTCTTTAAAAAAGGAGTTCGTATGTCTGTCACTTGGGCTTGGGTTACACTTATAATTGCGGGTCTCTTTGAGGTCTGTTGGGCGATTGGCCTTAAATACACAGATGGTTTTACTAAACTCGGTCCCAGTATTTTTACTCTCATTACCTTGGCAATCAGTATGTTTCTATTGGCCCGTGCGAGCCAATCCTTACCCATTGGTACAGCTTACGGAGTGTGGGTGGGCATTGGGGCCTTGGGGGCGTCCTTGCTTGGGATTATTCTATTCAAGGAGACCGTCACGATCTCCAGACTGTTTTTTCTTGGGCTTTTGCTCGTCGCAATCATTGGATTAAAAGTGACGAGCAGGTAATGAGGTCGCAAGTTCGATTGTGTATTCTCTAGAGCAAACTGTGACGCCAGCTCGGGGTTTTGAATCGCTACTTCTTTCCATCCCTGCGGGCTTGGCTTCTTTTGTTGCGTGAGCTAGCGTGGGCCTGTTTGCGTACGACCCCAGACTTAAGGATTTTCTTTTTATTCGCTTTTGCTTTTTTTCGAATCTTGCGGGTTGTCTTCTTCATACCGTCACTCCTTGTTTGATATTGTGGGTCTCTGACTCAATTTACAATTTAAAGTCCCAAGGCCCCTTCGATAGATAAATATGAACTCACACAGAGTGCAGCGATTGTGCCAAAAATATCTGTAAAACTTGGGTGTCGGCTGATCACTAACAGGCCCTATGTCGACCAGGGAAACCTCCAAAGCTGGGCAATGGGTCATTTTTGGATAGATCGGGACGAATGATCCCCACGCGTGCAGACGGAAGATCCAGATTTTTTCAGAGGGGCTCACCCCAAATTGGGTGGACATGATGCGGAGGCACTGCAATGCTCAGTTCATGAATCTTGCAGATATTATTGAGAATAATGTTGATGAAGTCGCAGAAATGCTATCAGCGCCAGAACCATTCTCTGTCTTTGAGGACTATGGAGATTTTCAGATTCTGATCTTGCGCCGAATTGATTTTTCCACGGCTGAGTTGAACTTTAAATCTGAATTTTTTATTTTAAAGGCAAAAGATGTTTTCTACTTTGAGCGTGACCCTCAGATTTTTATAAAATTAAAAAAGTCCTACGCCGACTTGGTTCATCAGCTGGATCTTTATTCCAAGAACAATCAAAAAATAATTAACGCGTATACTGGCCAAGTTGAGAAATTAGAAGATGATCTTTTCGACAGAAACCTATCTCGAGTATTTATGGATATTTGGTTTGATTTAAAAAGAGATCTGTCCAAATTGGAAAACTATTACTATCGAAACGGAATTGTCTATCATGAATTTCTGAAAATTTCGGCGCCGCAGTTTGATAAGTATAAGGACGAATTCAAAGACATTGAAGATGGTATTCAGTTTCACTCGTCCAATATCAACACTCTAAAATCTCGTTTGGATGGCGTACATCATTATTATGACTCAATTAAGAGTGATCGTCTGAATAGAACTCTTTTGGTGTTAACAATAATTTCAGGTGTATTTTTGCCATTAAATTTGATCGTGGGGTTTTTTGGAATGAACACCACAGGGCTGTACTTTGCGGATGACCCTTCGGGGACCTGGAAAGTTGTTTTGATTTTGATCACAGTTGTGTGCGTCTGTGTTTTGGGTGTTCAGGCTGTTCGTTTGATAAATCGCTATATCTTGCGATTTATATTGGGTCGCTATAATTTTTATAAAAATATTTCCAGCCGTCTCGACGATCTAAGTGAAAAGTTGCGCGGCAAATAGCGGGTATATTTTTTTCAGCACGCTCTCGTCTAAAAGTTATGTTGAAAGTATATTTTGGAGTCTGTGGCCCGATCATTCAGGTCAGTCTCCAGTCGGATCTCGTTATTTGTATCAAGGTAAAATGCAGTCCGAAAAGTTGTCGTCTCCAGGTTGTCGTCGAAATTCCAGGTGTTCGGTCGAAGAAAATCCCGATAGAAAATCCATATTTTTCCCCACTTTGTGGCCTCGGCTAGAAATCCAAGCTCGGCTTCTAGCAGATAGCCGTGACCATTTGTGAAATCTTCAGCGGTGCTCAGAATAGGACTGATAAATCCATAAGCCATCGCCTTTTCGCTGGAATCCTGCACTGAAGCCCCAACCCCACCCCGCAAATAGGTAGACAATTGTTGATTATACCCAAGTTCTGCTCGCCAACTGAGTTTGGATTCATAAGATTCAATGGGAAAAAAAGAAATAATATTCAGCGGAATGAATGAGCGAACCTTGAATTTATTTTGGAAATAGGTCAGGTCAGCTTCCAGAAAGTTCAGATGACTCCATCGCTCGAATCCTTCTGTGGGGCTCAAAATGTCGTGATAAGCGACCTTGCCGCCGGCCAGAGATCCCTTTCTATCCCCCTCTTGGCCCAAGCCAAAATAGATAGAATGCGCCTCATGAGAGATCAGCGGAGACGCTGGTGCTTTTACCGCAGGTCCGTCAACGGAAGGGGAGCGGATCTGCGATCTTCGGCGCAGGGTTTTGTCGAGATCATCCAAGACTTGGCTGGAAAGATAGTTGCTAGAGGCCGTTCTTTTTTTGTAATCAAGCAACGTGATCAGTGTATCTAGTACTTTGACATTGTTTTCGTGTTCAACATCCTGCGAGTCTCTGCGAAGGTGATGAAAATGTTTTTTTTCATCCGTGTTCAAGTGAGAGATTTCATTTTTTAAAGTTTTCCGAAGAGAAGGCGTAAAGTATTCTGGCGTATTGTCTTTGTAGAAATGGTGCAGATACTTGTATGTCGACAGAGGGGAGACATAGTACAGCGGAAATCGAGAGTAAAAATGGTCCACCGCATGAAGGTTGGGGTCCACATAGTCCATGGCCGCCAACAGGCGGTACGAACAGTTTTCATCAAAAAAGTAATAGTCAAAATGCGTGGTCGTAAAAATCTCCCAGACATGATCCAAAAATCGATCAATCTGCTGCTCATCCCATGGAATTTTCAGATACCAAAGGTCGCGGCTCTCCCAATTGATATAGAGGTTGATCATTTGATAGAACGGATAGAGTCGATATCTGGCGGGGTATCCCCCCAACGTGCCCTTAATGGTGTAAAGCAGGGATTTTTCATCACTGCCGGCGGTGTCTGCTGAAAAATTAATAGCATAGTCAAAAAGCCCCTGTGCCGAATCGGGTGGATCGTGTTTCGACAGAAGAACAAAAGTGTGACCAAACATCGATGCCGGATTATTGGGAAATGCGCTGCTATAGACGAGGTAAAATTTTGTACCACTCAGAGGTCTTTTCCACTCTTCTCTTTCTTTGCAGGGAATATCTCGAAATTGAATTCCCAGCTTTTGTTCCAAAAAATATTTTCTGGTTGGAAATGCACAGATCACCGGCTGGCCTGTATATCCCCAGGGTTGATCTGGGTGCTCTTGAAATATTTTATAGGTGGCCTCTAGTTCAGCTGCCGGTGAAGACTTGCCCTGGGATGAGATAAAAAATCCCGGACCATCGGCTTCACCTTTCCAATGATTCAAAATGGTTTTTCGATATTGAAGTTGGCCAATCCAAAGAGGATCTGACGCCAGGGAATTAAAATCGATGGCGAGAGCCGATTGGCCCCCGCAAAATAAAAACGCCAAGAAAAAATAGATCAATATTTTCACCTGGCGTTCACAATTCAAGAACTTAGATTTGTTGATTACAAAGGTTTTCAGTCTTCATAGTTGCCCGAACAGATTCGACAACGCCCGCAGGACTAGAGTGGTTAACTGGAAAAATTTGATCGTAATTTTTCTGAGTAGACCGAGAGAACTGGTCAATTTGCATCCCTTGGCAGCCCAGGACCATAGCGAAGCCTTGCAGATAGGGACCATTGCCCTTGGCCATTTCAGTCATCAGAGAGTGAAAATTTGCTTCAGCATAGTGAATATCCATATCTTCTTTTTTGACGATAGAATGTTTGTCACAGCCGGAGGTTCCAGATGTCATGCCAGAAGTGCTTGATGTCACCGCATTGGTGACGGCACGTGTGTAGGATGAGAGAAGCGAGTTTTTTGAGAGAACCTGCCATCCAAGACCACAGCCCGAGCTTTTGTCCTCGGCATGCAAAGAGCCAGCAGATAAGATCAATCCAAACATCACAGTCAGCTTCATTGTCCAATTCATAGTGTTCCCCCGTTGTTTTTTATTAATTTTTACATGGAGGTCAGACCCTGTCAAACCACGACCGAAGGATAGCGCATCAAGAGCTTGCCCATGGACTGGAAGTAACATAGGTATGGGGGCGCTGACTAAACCAAATCTGAAGGGGCTTTTTTTGGAATCCAATGACTTTCATTCTCTTTCTCTGCAACCTGGACTTCTCCGTGTGATTGAAGAAATGGGGTTTTCAAAAATGACCCCCATCCAAGCGGCCAGTATCCCGGTCCTGTTGGCGGGTCGGGATCTGGTGGGTCAATCACAGACCGGCAGTGGAAAAACAGCGGCATTTATTATCCCGATTTTGAGCAAAATTCAGGTGGCGGCTTCTGTTCCCCAAGCCATAATTTTGTGTCCGACAAGAGAGCTTTGTGATCAGGTTTTGCGAGAAGCCCGAAAGTTCGCCAAGGCTTTCCCAGGCCTTCAAATGGTTTCCTTAGTGGGTGGTCAACCGTACCCACCTCAGATCCAGGCTCTTCAACGGGGCATGCATTTGATTGTCGGAACTCCAGGCAGGACCTTAGAGCATCTTAAAAATCGAGAACTTTATGTTGGAGACCTGAAAACCTTAGTCCTGGACGAGGCTGATCGAATGCTCGAAGAGGGCTTTGCAGATGAAATGACTGCCATTATAGATGAGCTTCCGAAGGATCGGCAAACGGTCTTTTTCTCGGCAACATTTCCAGAAGGCATGGAAATTCTTTCTCAGAAATACCAACGCCAGGTAGTGCGGGTCAAAATTGATCAAGCAATACAAACTGCTCCGGCCATTGAACAGTATGTTTACGAGTGTGAAAACCCACAGAAGGTTGAAACTCTTATAAAAATTCTGCAACGACATCCGTCGATGTGCACATTGGTCTTTTGCAGAACAAAAGCCACCGTGGATGAAATTGGGAAATTATTGACGAAGATGAAGGTCAGCAGCGAGGTCTTGCATGGAGATTTGACTCAGCCTGAACGCGATCGCGCAACCTCTCTATTTCGAAATGGGAGCCGCCGAATTTTGGTCGCAACTGATGTCGCAGCCAGGGGACTGGATATTGATCGCCTTGAGCTGGTGATCAATGTCGATTTGCCATCCAGCCCGGATATTTACATTCATCGAATTGGACGAACAGGGCGGGCCGGAAGGGCCGGGGTCGCAGTTTCAATTTCTACGGCCTATGAAATTCTGAAGGTCGCCGAAATTGAAAGAACCACAGGGGTTAGGATGATCCGACAGAATTTGGGATTTAAGAACCAATTCGGATTGGGACAGGAATTCCAGACGACACTGATGAAAACACTACAGATTTCTGGTGGTCGGTCCAATAAACTGCGTCCCGGGGATATTTTGGGGGCACTGACATCTGATCCAGACGCCCTCACGGCCGCTGAAATCGGAAAGATCGAAATTCATGATCGATTCAGCTATGTCGCCATAGACTCTCTAGCTGCCGAAAAGGCCTTAGAGAAACTTCGGACATCGAAAATAAAGGGCTCAAAGTTCAAGATTTTTTTAGCTTAAACTTTCAAGGAAAATCAAAAGATGACACTGGCGCCAGACATGGTCTGACGCCAGAAATAGAACTAGTTACAAGAGGCTTTGTCTGAATAGGTTCCAGCGTCTTCGGCACCAAATTTCGCTGTCACAGTTTTTGAAGTCAAAGTGCCCTTGCGGATGATCTTGGACGCTTCATCTGCTTTCTTTTTGCATTCTGCTAAATCACCAGCTGGTTTTTTCTCGACTGTGGGATTCCCACCTTTGTCTTTGTAGGGTGCAAGAGCTTTTTCCTCTTGTCCTGGGCATGCCTTACGGTCAATCGTCATTTCACAGATTCCTGCTGATGCAGAAATAGAAGAAAGCACCAGGCCCATCATTAAAATTGCTTTTGTTATTTGATTCATTTGTCCTCCAATAAAAATTTGTTTTTTTAGTTCATCAGTACGAAGTAGAACAGTCAATAATACGATAATTAGACCCCGACTTTAAAAATGGTTTTGATTTATGCAGCCTTTTTTTCCGAGTGTTTAGTCTTGTGACCATGAAGAGTAACCTCAAGGTCTTCGACAGCAGACTCGACGATTTGTGATTCTTTAGTAATATTTTCCGCGATGGTGCGAGTTTTTTCAGCGGTCACGCTATTGAAAGACGAAACTTTCTCGAGCTCATTCATGACCTTCTGAATTTCAGTGATTCCTTTTTGTTGTTCTCCAATGGCCGTATTGATCAGTTGAATTCTCCCTGTCACATTGGACGCACTGGCAAGTATTTTTTCTAGAGCCTCTTTGGAGTGAGCTCCCCTTTGCAGGCCAAGATTGAGTTTTGCTTTGGCTTCGTTAGTCCAACGCTCAGAACTTTCCTGACTCTCTTTGAGAATTGTCTGAACACGGGTATAACTTTCCGTCAGAATCTGATTGATCTCCTTCGAGGCCTGACCGCTCATTTGCGCGAGTTGTCCGACTTCTTCCGCCACCACTGAAAAACCCTTTCCATGCTCGCCTGCTCGAGCAGCTTCGACGGAGGCATTGAAAGAGAGAAGTTTGGTCTGAAATACGATCTCATTAATGACCTGTGTTTTTGCCGAAATCGTCGAAATTGTTTGAAGAATTTCTGCTGTTTTTTCATTATTTGACTGAATTTCCTTAATAAGTTGCTCAGTGGATTGGTGAACATCGTGGAATGACTGAAGCACCTCATCAACCGATTGTTTTCCAGATTCAGCCTGTTGCTCGCTCTCGACGGACTCAAGATGGGAATGTTGTGATTCTTCCACTACCTTTTCCACCATAGCGGAAATTTCAGTTAGAGCCGCGACACTTTCTTGAAGAGCAGATGCCTGGTGGGTCACCTTTTCTGACAATTGAATGCTGGTCTCGTAAATTTCTGATGAAGCCACTCCAAATATTCCCACGCTTCGACTTGTTTTTTCGGCCGCAGAAATAAGACGTTTGGAAAGAACTGCGGATAAGAAAATCCCAAATGCAATTGAGACGACGAAGAAAAACGAGATGGCTAAAATTGAGTAGGACTTGGCTCGTTGGGAGTCCTCTTTGATTGACGTGGACCACTGAAAACCCGCGTCGTTTTGAAAGCTTTTCAGGTCCCCCATGACGTCGGCAACTTTTTTAAACTCATCGTCGATATTGGATTGATTCAATGTTGCCAGTACAGCGGGCGCTGCCTTGATATCATTGAGAATGACCTTGGTCATCTCGGACAGATGAGCGGATAGAGGTTCAAATGTGGACGACAGTTTGTCAATCAGCTGAATTTCAGTCTCTGTCATTTCTCCAGACGTATATAGGGCTTGAAATTTCGAAAAATCACTCAGGGCTTCATCCAGATAGAGGGCAGGCTCCTCAAGAAGATTTGGATTGTGTCCAGAGGTCTTAATTTCATTGAATTTCATTTGGGCGGTCTTTATCGAAGAATCCATTTTAGAGAGATTGGTCAGGCCAACCAAGTTTACCTCGGAGACGTGTTGGGCGGCACGGGTCAGGCGGGTGAGGGCGGAAAACTGAATATAGCCAGAGATGATCGCCCCGGAGGCAACAAAGAGAAATGATAGTATCAACTTTGAACGAAAGCTCAGGTGTGCCCATGTTTGCATGGACGTCTTCTCGGTTCACATGCGGGTAAACTTGACCGTCAGGTAAATCTGTCGAGAAGATCGGAAAAGCATCTCGTTCTCGTCACATTTTTGATGTATTCCGAGACGTCTTTATTGACTCTGCGTGCCGATGAGGTAGAGTTTGCTCTTCAATAACTATGGAGTCAGCAAATGCGCGAATATCGACAGCTGGGATTGTTTCTCAAGGAGAAGAGAGTTCAGTGTGGATACACACAGGTCGAGTTAGCCGAAAAGCTGGGGTCTATTCACTCTCAGTTTATATCTAACTGGGAGCGGGGAATGTGCGCGCCCCCTAGCCACATATTTTCTCAGTTGATCGTCGTTTTAAAATTAAAGCATGAAAAGCTGATTGATGTGATGCTGAAAGACAGTCGAGTTGCGATCGAAAGCAAAGTCTATAAAAACGCTCGAGATAAAAAAAAAATGGCCTAAATAAGTAAGGTGGTGGATATGTCGAATCTTGATACCGTAAAAGCAGAGTCGGAATATTCCAAGTTTTTGCAGGTCGCCCAAAAAATTCAGTCCCTTGCCGAGATCCTCGGAATTAAGGTCGAACCACAGAATACGGAAACCCAACCTTTCTTTCTAAACCTTGCCTTGGCGGACCAAAGAGCCGCCCTCGAGCGCCTAAAAATTTATTGTGACCTTTTTACTGACGTCACTCAATCGGAAGTGCCAGCTAAATTCAGTGAGAAAAAGCTTTTGTGGATGGCTCTGTCCCGGCTGCGGTTGCTCCCCAGTGCGGACCTCATGAGTTTGATTGGTGACGACGACTTAATTGAAGTTTTCGTTGGTAGCCGACAGGTCTATCGCTCATTTAATTATTATAACATCTGCAGCTATTCTCTGGACGAGTTGGAATCATTGCCTTGGGAGATCTTGTTTTCTGTTCGGGACCCAAAGATCACCGCGCAGATCATGAGTGAAGTTCAAGAGGCGTTGATAACTAAAAAGGTGGTGCAGTCAGGGACACCACTACATGTTGTTCAGGAAACATCATCGGCATTCAAAAATAAGATCGAGTATCAATTGTCCTACATTGTTCCGATTAAAGATCTTGAGGAAAACAGAACAGATTGTTTTATCACTATTATTTCAGCGAAGCTTTTGGAGACTGTTCCGGAAGCAATGAGGCTTGAACGGGTGATGGAGCATCAAGCAGAGCGAGAATTTTCGGTGGAATTGTTCGAATAATTTTTCTCTCTTTGTTTTGTACTGATGAGATCTTTCAGGACACTGCCTCTTACTGGTAGAAAATAAGAATGGTTCAAATGCTGGTTCTTTGCATACTGCTGATCCGTCATCAGTTGCTGATGGAGTTCTTCCAGGTTGTAATGTGGAACTGACGGATAGAGATGATGAACTAGGTGCCAGTTGACTGAATGTGGACTGAAGAAGAATCGCTCAATCCAGGTGGTGCTGATATTTCGAGTTCTATTTAAGATGCGGTCTCTGTCGACTGCGAAGTGTTCGGAGATGCTGCGGATTCTCTGAATCAGAGGAAATAGAGTTAAGAGTGGAATCAGCCAATAGAAAATGAGTTGATGGAATAGGTTGAAATAAATAGCCAATCCAAACATTGCCATGAAGTAGGTAGCCAACAGGAGTCCCTCTTTTTTTCGTGGATCTTTTGCTGAAAGATGAAGGTTCTTTAATAACATGGTCGATGTCAGAACAACCCACTCATATCCACCGATCAAAACCTGTTGAAATAAAATGCGGGCAAGCATTCTCTTAGGCATTGGGAATTGCCATTCTGGCTGATGAATTTTTCGAGCCCAATCGGGATCAAGTTCTGTATTTAAATGTTGATGGTGTTGTAGGTGGTGGAGGCGGTAAGAGTGGGTACCAATAAAACAGGGAAATCCCGCAAAAAAATTGGCAGTCAAATCATTCATCGTCTTTGATGAAGTGATTCGGTAGTGAGCCGCATCGTGAACTAACACAAGCAACGCGTGTTGCCGACTGGCTATGATCAAAGCAGTTATCAAATACAGAGGCCAACTAAAGAAATGTTCGCAGATCAGAGAGCAGGATAGAATGACAAGCCAATCCGTAATAAAGTAGAGCAATCCTTTGCGTTCTCGAAGGACGGAGAGGATTTTGACCTTGGTGACATCCAATGACGAGGCTTGATAACTTCTCATATCTAGGCAGCTTGATCCATTGATCGGGGATGAACCGGAGTTATGAATCTCTCTACTGAGGGATAAACCATTTTTGTATTCCAAAGGTGATCTGCACAACTTCGTATTGCCAGGTTTTCGGATCTACGCTGATGACCTTGAAAGCAGGCTATGAGGTCACAGGTAAAGCCCCTTTGTTCTGTCTCTTTCTCAATGCAGGAGAATCCTAGATCATAGGCCATTTTATTTACACCTACATCGTTTCTGGCAGGGGCAACGATGGCATCAGCATTGACCTGCCCAAAGACTTGTGTTCCCAACTGAATGATGGTGGATCCAATCGAAAATCCAATATTGGATTTTCGAAATTCTGGAAGAACAGTCAGAAACTCCATAGACATTACCGTTTTTACTTTTTTTTGGCGAAGCTCTTGAAGATATTTTTCGGAGAAAAAGTGAAAATACTTTGTGCTCAAGTCCGCAGAGGCGTCGAGGTGAAAGAAGCTGTAGAGATGGATGGCCGCAACTTTCTCCTTGTGGAGAATGGCGGTAACTAGGTCTTGGCGAATAAATTCGTCTGAACTCAAGTGGTAGCCAGCATCAGATTGAGAATAGACATCTGTCCACAATTTGTGCCAGGAAGAATAGATTGAATTTCTCAATGAAAGCTCTTCACTGTGAAAAGCGTCTTTGGCACTGAGAATATGATAAGAGTAATCTTTGTACATAAGCACTTCCCCTTCTGAAGAATTAAGCAGCTCGTCTTTGGGACTTTGTATTCGCCGCGGCCTCAATTTCTGAGAGCATGCTGCGGTAAAGAAAGGAAGCCTGGAGCATATTGGTTTTAATTAAGTCTTGCTCATTTTGCCCAAGCTTATTGATAAACTGATAGTGGCCCTCGATGTGCCCGGCATCTTCGTCCACATGCACCTTCAGATAGCGTGTCGCATTTTCGGGGTGAGCACTTTTTATCCGTCGATAGATTTCGGGCCCAAACTCAACGGCTAAACCCTCGAGATACAGGAAATAGCCATAGACTGAAATAGGGTTCACATTTTGGATCCAATAGTATTGGTTTTGAAAGAGAACTTCGGCGCTGGAGCTGGGTGAAAATTGCTCGAGACGGCGATCCATGTTCTTCAAATCGACGATCAAAATTTTTTCATGATTTTTTTCTTCGCGAGCATGTTCCAGAAACTTGAGATGTAAGTCGTCTCTTTGATAATTGAAATGACAGGCCGCAAGGCCAATAATACGAGTGGAATAGGAGGCATAGTAAAATGTTTGGGCAAGCCATTCAGCGTAAACCTCTGGATTTTCCCATTTTAGATCGAGTATTTTCGTCTTTTCGATTTCTTGTTGATAGAGCTCCTGGATTGTTTTCATGGATTCCGCCTTTGGTGAAGAGACACTGAAGGGTTCGGCAAAAAATCATATTTTATTTAGGTCTAGATTTTTTGGGAAGGGCTTTGGTGTTTTAAGAATCTGTCAGACTGGGCCGAGAGGCGGCATCGTAACGCGTTAGGCGGGCACAGACGTCCTTGGGGGGCCTGTAAAACTGTTGAGCCAAGACCATTGAACCTGAGATGACAGGAGAAATCTCTTGGTATATAAACCAGACAAGTACTTTCATCATAGATCGAGCCAAAGGAAATGGAAAAAATATGAAGAAGCTAATTTTTGGTTTTGTGGTTGGGTTGAGTTTGCCGTTCATTATGGGTTATATCTTTTTAATTTCTGGGGGGATGCCCGTGGCGACCAAGGGGTCGCCTCTTCCGCTGGAAAGATTTGTTGCACGAACGGCAATTCATGCCGCCATGAAGGACGAGGAAGATAAACCTTCCCCCATTTCGGCGGACGATGTGAATCTGTTGGCCGGAGCTAAGGTTTACAACAATCACTGTGCTGTTTGCCACGGTACATTTAAGGGCGAACCGACATTTATTGCGATGGGCTTGTTTCCAAAACCTCCTCAACTATTAGATCCTGACGATGCCGTTAACGACGACCCAGCGGGTGAGGCTTTTTGGAAGATTAAAAATGGCATTCGATTGACGGGAATGCCGGGATTTGATGGCCATCTGACAGAGACTGAAATGTGGCAGGTCAGTCAGCTTTTGGTCAATGCAGATAAGCTACCAGAGCCTGTTCTGCAGGCTTTAACTCTAAAGACACAATAAGGTTCTGAATATGATTGGCCCCGCGGACGAAACAGTCGGAGAAAATTTGGCATGAAGTGCGAGATTATTGGAGCAATAGGGGTGTTTCTGGCAGAGAGCTGTATTTATTTGCTGAAACTCGGGCTCAGAAATATGGGTGGATACTTTCTCTCCAGAAGGCCAATGGTCATCGTATTGCAGACTTTCCCCATGCAGCTCGTTCTCGGGGGTCTATAGAGGGGTTCGAAAAATCACCAGCTCAGAATCGGTGGATTTTGGAAATCCAAATTCGCCATCCCGAAAAGGAATTCGGGGCCTTTTACGAGGATCTTTTAAGTTAATAAATCAGGCAGCCTTTTCAGCAGCTTTTAAACAAACGGCAGGAACGCCACCCCAGGTTTCCCCGGCAGGAATAATCGTCTTAGGCAGAACGATCGAGTGAGGAAGGACTTTGGCGCCTTCTCCAATTTCAACTCCACCCATCACAGAAGCCTTTAAGCCAATCGTGACTCCATTTTGAATTTTAATCGGAGCGAGGACCAGGTAGCCACCTTGTCCATAATGGGCACAGAGTGTCGCTGAACCACCGATAGTCACAAATTCACCCAGCTCAATAAGTGCAGGATCAGAGATATTGCTGGTATTGATCTGAGTTCCTCGGCCAATTTTCATTCCCATCATCTGATAAAACAGAAGGTTGAAGGGGGTGGGAGTGATAAACTCTAAAAAAGTATAACGAACTAGATAGGTCAGAGAGTTGTGAACAAACCATTTTAAAAAGTCCGCGGAATAGTAGGGACCACGGTAAACCCCAGGTTGAGTTCTCAGAATGAAGTTAGCGAAGGGTACGATAAAAATGAGCGACATACCAAAAATGAAAAATCCCAGAGCCACGGCAAGACCCTGGCCAATCGCCTGCAAGACAAAGTTCTGATCCGCGACGACATGGGAAGTCCACTTAAAAACAAGAATTCCAGGAGCCAATGCCAGACCCATAAAGATGCTTCCAAGGGCATAAAGGGGAGCGATAGTAACCAGATACATCGCTGTTTTGAAGCGACGAAAGATCAATTCATAAAGGCCTTTGAGCCCTTTGTGTTCCGTACCTTGGGGGTCTGTGTCGATCTTTTTATTTGGCTTTTTCTCTTTATGATCTCTGAGGAAAATCACTTTTTTTGTCTTTTTTTGTTTCATCATTCTTCTTCGGCAGCATTTTCCAACAACCCAATGGCCTGTCTTCCGGCCTTAGGTACAGAAATTAGCTGAATAGAGGTCTAGATTGCTTCTGGTTGCTGTCGATTGAATTCCTTGTGACATTCTTTTAGCCAAACCAAGAGGGTTCGTCAGTTTTTACCGGAACTCGGCACCTCAAGTGGGGGTCAATTCGTTTTTACGAGAATGACCCTTGCAGTCTTTAGTGCTGCTAAGTGGGAAGATCGAAATCTCATAAGGAGACGAAATGAGAATCGAGTATAGATTCACTCCGAGCCGAATCTTTCGTGTGGGTGTTATGCTTTTAGCCCTTACCTCTATTGGTTGCGCCAGAAATCCACTGACTAATGGAGGCGGTGGTTCGTCAGGTGCTTCTGCTCTCGGAAATGGTTCAGGTACGGCCGCCTCCTTGGACAGCGGGTTGACAACGGAAGCTCTGACGATCTTGCAAAATAACTGTTCGGCTTGCCATACCTCCTCGTCGGGGCCAGCTGGAATCTATAATCTAACCGACGTCAATCACTTGGTTTCCAATCGACTGATTGTTCCAGGAAATCCAGATGCATCGTTGATCCTTCAGTCCATAGAGGCTGGACGAATGCCACCGGGTGGAGCCTTGGCGATCGGGGACCAACAGTTGCTTCGGCAGTGGATTTTAGGTGGGGCTGTTGCCCCCAGTGATCCTGCCGGAGGATCCACTCCTCCATCTTTGCCGCCGGTGGTTTTGGAGCCGACCTATTCAAGTCTTTCAAAAAATATTTTTGTACCCTATTGCGTGAGCTGCCACAGCACCAACCAAAAAACAGAAGGCTATGCATTTGATAACTATGCCAATGTCATGAAGTCAGTGAGGGCCGGATTTCCGAATAGAAGTCTTCTCTATACAATCACTCAATCTGGCGAAATGCCGCGAAATCCGTATCCCACTTTGACCAGCGAACAGCTCCAGGTTCTCTCGAACTGGATCGTCGCTGGGGCTCCCAATAACTGAGGTCAGCTAGCCGGTGGTCAACATCCCACAGGCGATTCCAACCAAGGTTTCCTTCAGCAGAACTTCGTCCTGTCGTTTCATCGCCAGAATCTGCAGAATGTTTAAAATGTGAATCTGAGGTGCTCGTAAACGAATGCTTTCCTCCAACCAGGGGCGATACCAAATTAGGGATTTTTCCCCAGTTACAGAAAATACGAACTCCATGGCTGCTTTGTATTCAGCATCGAATTTTTTAAAAAACGGGTCATCAAATGGACGTTGAAAATAAAGTTTCCAGATATTCATATCGACTTTTGCCAGAGTGAAACCCAAAGACTTCACGAAAGACGAGAAAAATGGATTCTCTTTGAACTCCTTGCGTAACTGTTCTTTCTCGTCGTCTGTCAGCTTTTTCCAAGCGGTTCCAACTCCCCACCAGGTGGGAAAAAGTGATCGTGTTTGAGTCCAGCATAAAACCCACGGAATCGCACGCAAAGACGAAATTGAAAACCCTTTGTCGTTTCTTTTTGCCGGTCGAGATCCAATTCTTAAGACGTCCAAATATTTATAAGGGCTAGCGTTCAAAAGTTGATCGAGCAAAGTTGGATCTGAAATTAGACCCTTATACTCCATCTCCACATAGGAAGAAAATGTCTTGAGCAGCGGGTGAGGACTCCATTGAACCTTTTTTGTTCGTCGCCACATGGCTTCGTTGCTCAAGTGTGTGCACTGAGATTTTAGAATCTCTTTAGTGGCAAAGAGCCGTTGGATCATTTCCCCCTGAATGGTGATCTTGGGTCTTTCAATTGCCGAATTTGGCCACCAGGATATTTGCTCCTTAAGACTGCCTCCACCCCTTGCAACACTGCCCCCAGATCCATGAAAAAACACCGGCTTAACGCCGTGAGAGCGAAGAACAGTTTCAATGTCATGCATGGACTTTTGAATTAATTGCCGACTGGGCAAAACGCCAATTTCTTTGGCTGAATCAGAGTACCCAAGCATGACTTCAAAGAAGCCAAGCCAGTGTCGTTTCACTTGCTCAATGTGAGACTTTGTTTTCAACCAGAGTTTCAAAATTCGTTTTGCATTAACCAAGGCCTCTTTGCTTTCGAAAAGAGGAATGATCGGAAGAACTTTTGATTTTCCAGCAAGAAGGGTAAGTTTCGCAGCATTTTCGATATCATCTGCAGACTCACAGTGGGAAATGACCAGGCCTCGGGCATAAAAAATAATACTCATGGGTCCTGAAATTCGAGATAGTTCCGAGAGCATTTGACGGATGGGGCTCTGTTTATTGCTCAAGGCCAGTTTGATCTGCTGAGCATCTTCTCGGAGCTCAATGGGCAAAACCAAGGCCGGGAAAACTTCCAGCATTTGCTGGATCAGGGTAATTTGATAGTGTTTACTGAGAACAGGTGGGGTTCCATGCAGCAATTTTCGATACTTCAGAATCCATTTTTTTACACGACTTCCATCGCTGGTTGAAATCTTTCTTAAAGAATCCAGGTCCTTGATGAGAACTCGAATGGCTTCCGCTCCAGGAGCCCGTGATTGGCTGATTCCTTCGAGTCGTTCCAAATCATCTAGAACAATCGTTAACTTTTTCTGAAGCACTCGGAGAATATGGTTTCTGGATAAGTTCAGACAGCCACGCATAATCTCTGAATTAACTCCAGGATGTCCGTCTTTGTCGCCACCCACCCAGGTGCGCAATTTGAGGTTGTAGCTAGGGTTTTCACTGAGAAAAAAGTCGAAAACCTTTTCAGAGAACACCAACGAGAAAATAAAATCAGCTTCGTCTAAAACTGTGGGTGCTTTTCGTTTTGAGAGCGGCAGGTGCCATAAAAACCGAATCTGGCTCATCAGCTCCTGTTCACTAAAAACAAAATTATTGTGAATTTCATTGATTAAAAGCTCAGTCAGTTTCTGCAGTTGCTCCACCATGATGGGAGATCTAGCTTCGGTGGGATGAGCCGTCAGAACGAATTTTAAGTCTACTCGTTGCTTGATTCCCTGTGGAACTGGTTTTTGGCGCTGTCGCCAAGTGCGATAGGCGGCTTCGCAAACGTTAACAATCTCTAGTTGTAAAGCAAACGCATGGGCAATTTTGAATTGATCGACGGCAGATTCCTTCTGTACGTCCTTCATCAGGCTATTTAACTTACTTTCGGTTGTCGATCCCCGCATTTTTTTGAGCTGAGTTCGATAGTGTTCAATTCGGCGATAGAAAGCCGGTCCTTCGGCCTCCCGAATGACGTCCCCCAAAAGCAATGTGGACTTTCGAACTAGGCGATGAAGTTCTCGCGGTAAAAATTCGGAAATATATTTTTGATTGCTCAAAAAGATGTCGACACTGTCCTTCTGCTTCTTAACGTCGTCGGTGGTTGCGACGTCTGGATTGAGCCATTCAATCACGGCAGCGTAGCCTAAGCTTTCCGGGTCATTAAAGAGATAGTTTTTTGCCACGTCGATGACAACGAACCCTTGGTTTAACTGGAAGCTGAGGGTGGGATCAAAAATCTTTTTTTCCGCAACCTGGATCACATAATCGTGAGCGCTCATTTTATCTTCAAATTTGCTATAGCCGCGAAGCCGGGCTCCCGCTCGAATTCTCTTGAGACCATATTTTTGGACAATCTCTTGGCGACCATGATAGAGCATTTTCCCAATCCCCAAACCTCGGAGTTCCGGGTCTACCATGACTTCGGCTCCATAGAGGGTCTTTCCCTTCTTGGGATTGTGATTATGAAAGAACCCGCCGGATGTGAAGTCCACCCAGCTATCATGTGGGGAGTAGTCATCCCATGAAATAATTAAGCTAAATGCGAGGCCGACAATTTTTCCAGTCTCTGTCTCAACAGCAATTAGTTGTCCACCTGGAAAGTAAGAGCGGTGGGACTCAAGCTGTTCAATCGACCAAGGTTTCGAGAACGGGTAAACCTTACGACAGAGCTCTTGTATGCCAGAAAAGTGTTCTGGCCGAGGATGAATGATTTCGATATTTGGCCTAGTTGGAAATTCGGACATTATCAACCACCTTTAAAAGCTCACTGGTGGTCTGACTGTCTCGCAGGGGAAGCACAGTGCCATTTTCGCGACTTTCCTCAATCAGACTGAGATTGATATCTCCAATAATCATACTTTCTTGATTGACCGCTCCTTCTGCAAGGAGGCCGTCTCTGGAGAATGAATAGTCGCTGGGTGTATAAATGGCAGCTTGCCCATAGTTCATGGAAACTGCGGGAACGGTCGGAAGAGATCCAACCAAGGGTGAGTGTATCACGTACATTTGATTTTCAATAGCTCTGGCTTGAGCGCAATACCGAACACGCAGGTAACCTTGGCGGTCATCTGTGCAGCTCGGGACCACAAGAAAATGAGCACCAGATCTGGCTGCGGCCCTAGCAATCTCCGGAAATTCAACATCATAACAAATTGTGACGGCAAACTTTCCAAAATCAGTCTCAAAAACTCGCAACCGAGTGCCGGGACTGATAAACCACTCCTCCTTTTCAAAGCGAGTCATATGAAGTTTATTCTGGACATCGTATCCCCCGTCGGGAGCATACACGTAGCATTTATTCAAAACTTTTGACTTGTCTTCATTGAAGCCCGGAAGAGTTCCGCCAACAAGAATCACCTTATGTTTTTTTGCTAAGCCAGACATGAATTCAACAATGCGCTCCTCTTGAGCGGCAAGGTCACGAATCTGTTCCGTGATAGGTCGGCGATTTTCACCAAGAGTCAAAAGTTGTACGGTGAAGTATTCCGGAAAAACTAAAAGTCGGACCTTGTAATCACGGGCTGTTTCAACAAAAGCCTCGGCTTGCATTGCAAAGTCATTGAAAGATTTTACTGGTCGGATGTAATACTGCAGAGAGGCAACACGAATTCTAGACATGCATCAGTCTCTCATTGTTAAGTTCCAATTGCAACTGGACGTCAAATTTTTTCCAAATTCGTCGGCATCTTTTCGACATAAATTGATTGAGAAGGAAATGCGAAATCAACGCCCTCTTGAGAAAATTTTCGAAAGATATCCATCAAGACCTTTTGTTGGAAATCCATATAAACATTGTAGTCCGAGTCCAAGACAAAAAAGACCAACTCAAAATCTAAAGAAGAAGATCCGTATTCTGCAAAATGACAACGATCAAATCTCAATTTATCGTATTTATCGACGGAACTTTTCACCCATGTAGGGATTAGGTCCAATGTTTCTGCGGCCGTTGAATAAGTAACACCAAATCGTTGAACGACACGTCTTTGCCACATTCGTTTATAGTTGCGAATGCGACTTTCCAAAAGATCTCTGTTGGACAAGATGAGTTCTTCACCCGAAAGACTCTGAATCCGAGTAGTTTTAATCCCAATGTGGGTGATTGTTCCCTTTTCTTCGCCCGCTACGATGAAGTCACCGATCACGAAGGGTTTATCCAGAACGATCGACAAAGATGCGAGCAAATCCCCGAGAATATTTTGCGCAGCAAGGGCGACAGCGATTCCACCAACACCAAGCCCCGCCAAAAGGGCACCAATATCAATGCCGAGATTGCTGAGGCCAACTAAAACCAAGATAACAATGAAAACTGTCTGAATTGTTGTATACATCAGGCCCAGGGCGGCCGCAGAGGACGGGTCTTGCTGGATTTTCTCTAAAAGAATGGCCTTCTTCCAGTGGCCAATAATGTGTAAACCCCAAATTCCAAACTGAAAGATCGATAGAACGATCGTCACAAAAAGAACTGTTTTATGCAGGAACGGAGGCCCAGAAAATAATTTAATGAGCAGAAAGAAGAACCATGAAAAAAGAACTCCACTTTTAAGGCCATCGAGAAGGTCAACCCCAACATCATCCCATTTGGAGATGGTTTGCTCAGCAATTTTACGCAAATGTTTCGAGAGGATTCTCAGAAAGAGCTTGATGATAAGGGTGGCGATTCCTGCGACGACGGCCATCAATACCCAAGATAGAATCGGGTTGGTGGAGGTCAGTTGTTGAGCTTGCTCGAACCAGTTATCAAATGTCATCTGGCAACTATACGGTGGGATTGCGATCAGAGTAAACTTTTGACTCGTCAGGTCTCTTCTTCAATCTGGATTGTGGAAGGGTCACCGTGAAGGTGGAGCCCACTCCGGGCTGTCCCGTGACAACAATGGATCCGTTGTGGGCGCGAACAATCCGTCGGCTGGCGGAAAGACCCAGCCCAATTCCCAAAATCGTCTCTTTAGTTGCTTTTCCCCTTCGGAAGGGCTCAAAGATCGTCTCGTATTCGTCGGGATCAACCCCAATTCCTTGGTCAGAGACCGAAATGATCACTCGATCCAGTTTCTGCGCAGCCGTTATTTGTATGAGTCCACCGCGAGGTGAGTATCGAATGGCATTGGAGATGAGATTGTTCACCACCTGTGAAATTCGGGTTTGGTCACATTCACAGTGGATATCCTCGTCGGGGAGATCAAGCCGGATATCGTGGATCGTGACTGAGGCTCGGTGCAACTGAACAGCATCTCGAAGAAGACTGCCGATCTCAAAGCGAGATATTTTCAATTCGATATTTCCAGCCTCAACTCTCGTTGTATCCAACAAATCACCGACCATTCGGTCCAGACTCTTCATTTGTCTTTGGATGATTTCGAGCAACTGTTTTTCTTCGGCATTTTTGCCCCCTTTTTGCTGGCTGATCAGGAGTTCGGTGGACATCAGAACAGAGCCCAGTGGATTGCGAAGATCGTGGGCCACCGAGGTCAAAAACTGAAGCTGGTCTTTTTTGCGTTGGTCCAGGTGGTCGGCCATGGTGTTGTAAATGGCCGCGATATCTTTGATGTCTTTCAGGCCATTCGGTTTCAATCGAACACGACTCTCCCCTTGGCCAAAACTTTTTAATCCATACCCAATTTTTACCAAGGGACGATAGACAAACTGGAAAAAACTTCCGAGAGCAAAAAGCAATACAGAGGCTGAAAAAGCCACAAAAATAATTCCAGAGGCTCTCACCACTTTGTTTCGTTTGACAATGTCAGCTTCGAGTCGCTGAGCCTCTAGCGTATTGAGACTGACCAGGGCATCCACTCGAGTAGAGATGTGATCGACAGATTTGATGACTGTGCGGTAGGCATCAGTGGGAGACATTCCGGATTCATCAATTTCTCGGCGGATGGAGAAATAGTCATCGACTTCTTTGACGATAGAGTTGATCAATAGCTCTTTTTCTTGGCCATTCACATTGGAACGAAGTCCATCCAAAATCTTGTTCAGCTCAATGCGAGACTCTTTTTTTAGCACCAAACGCTCGGGCTTTTTTGTTAACAGATAAAGAAAGGCCTCGCGATTGTGTTTTCGCAAAAGATTTTCAAACTCCTCGGCCAAATAAACGCGGTCCACCACGTCTTTGATGTTTTTGGCATCTTTCTCCATGAGATCCATGGATTGAGTAAAGATGGTGATTGTTGTAACCAGCAATAAGATGGTGCCAGCGGCGATTAAGGAAAATGCGGACTTTAACGTCATTTCTCCTCCTTTTTTTATCCCTCCAGATGTTTCCGAGCGAGATAGTGATATAAAGATTCAGACATCACCCGTTTCCCTGCAGAATATGCCAAATACGCAGCAATCATGAACGGCAGCACTAAGAGATGTTCGTCGGTCATTTCTGTAACGATGATCACAGCTGTCAGTGGGGCGCGAACAGCCCCCGAGAAAAAGGCGACCATTCCAAGAAGTGCACAGGCTTTAAAGTTTGCAAGGCCGAGAATTTTCGCCACAGAAAGCCCAATTCCTGCTCCAATAGATAAGCTGGGTGAAAAAATACCGCCCGCCATTCCTGACAGATAAGAAAGTATAGTTGTGATCAATTTATAGATTGGGAAGAAAATACTCACGTCTTCCAGGTTGCCACCATTTAAAATCCCTCGGGTGACTTCGTAACCTGAGCCTGCGGTGTCTCCGTTTGTAAAGTAGCCGATGAGCGCACAGATGAGACCAGCGACAAAAGCACGAGCCATCCAACGCGTTGGAAGTTTGGTAATTTTGGGTTCCGCTAAAATCTTGGCAAAGAGTCCGCCCAAAAGTCCGCCGATAATTCCGATCAACAGAGCTTCCATCATTAACAGACCAACATTTTCAGACAGCGCTGCTGGATGGCCAAAGTATAGATAGTTACCCCCAAGACCCTGAGCGATAACCCCTGAGACGATAATTGTTAGCATGACCACTTGGCGAACGGCCCCCAGCGCGCCACCGCCGAGCTCTTCGACGGCAAAAGCAATCCCAGCGATGGGGGTGTTGAAGGCAGCGGCGACCCCGGCAGCAGATCCAGCCACGAGAAATGTTTGAAAATCAACATGAGGAGCAAATCGACGAATTTTATTGCCGATCCAGCTAAATCCAGCTGCTGCGACCTGCACGGTAGGTCCCTCTCGACCGATCGAAGCTCCACCTAGAATTCCCACGCACGAGGAAAGAATTTTAATTCCCGCTGTCTTTAATGACACCAGGTCGCTTCCCCATGCGAAGCTGTCATCCCCTCGGTGGGAACTGGATTGCTCGATGGCGGTGAGAACTTGAGGAATTCCACTGCCTTTGGCGTCCGGAGCAAAACATTTTACCAGCCATGTCGCCAGAACAAAAAGAAAAGGCCCGGCGCAGGCCGTGAGGACCGGAGAAATATGGAAGTAATGAAAAAATACTTCCTGGAGAGCGCTAACAAGCCTTGCATAGAGGACGGCCATCAATCCGATGACGCCCGCAGAGATCCATACCGCAACATTGAGAACGGCTTTTGAGCCAGAGACGTCCAAGTGGCGTTTTAGCAACTCGTACATTTTTCCTGGAAATTCGTTCATAGGGCATTTCCCTCTTGTCGTTAGAAAAAAGGACGGTCACAAAAATTAAAGTTCCCCGATAAGGCAGAACCTAGTTTGATATCGATTTAAATTGCATAAAAAAATGGATTTGACGTCGCGGGGCAATTAATTTTTAAAACGATGAGTGATCAGACCGTGGGTCGGATCATAGGGGGAAACGCTGACAGTGACTCGGTCACCAACGAGAACTCTGATTTTGAACTTTTTCATCTTCCCGCAAAGACGAGCTTTGACGGGAAGACCATTTTCAAGATTAACGAGGTAAATACCGCCACCTGCAAGATCTGACACTTTTCCATCGATCGTTATCAGATCTGCTTTAGCCATTATTCACCTCATAGATAGAAATTATTTAGTAACGAGAACGGCCGCCGAAACCACCGCCGCCGCGTCCACCACCGCCACCGCCGCGATTTTCACGGGGAGCCATTGGTTTTGCTTCGCTCACATTGATTGCTCGGCCTGATTGCTCAGTTCCGTTCAATTTGTTCATTGCTTCTGTGGCTTCGCTGTCAGCGCTCATTTCAACAAAAGCAAAGCCTTTGCTGCGGCCTGAATCGCGATCCATGACAACACGAGCGGACTCGACAGTGCCGAACTCTGAAAACAGAGTTGTTAAGGACTGATCGTCCATTGAGTATGAAAGGTTACCGACGTATAATTTTTTTCCCATTTTTGCCTCCGATGAAAGCTCTGGGGCCATTCGCAGAAGACATAAGGACATCTAATGAATTGCGAGAACGGACAGTTGAGTCTGACAAGAACCATATATTTTGAGGGATAGATAGCTCTATTTTATTAAGTCCACCACCGCCGAAGCTGCCCCAATAAATCCTTGGCGCACGGGGCAATATGCCCGATTAGCCCCTTCGAAAGTATCGAATCAAACCAAAATAAGTGGGTAGAAAGACAACTCCCATACCCAGCAGGGTAAAAAACACCGGGGATGTAAAGAAGTCGGTCCATGGCAGGGCGACCTGATTGTGCCAATCATCGCCAGTTCCGGCATAAAGAAATCGTTTGTAACCGGTTCCATCCCACCCAACGATAAGAATCACGGCCATTCCAGCATGGCTGAGCACGGTTTGAAGGGTGGCGGCTGTTTGTTGGCCTCGACGAAGAAAGTACCAAGTTGCCCAGAAGCCCAAAACTCCCTGGGTGATGTTGGTTAAAGAAAAAAGACACACGAGCCAGGGGGTAATCGACGAATGGTTTCGGGCCACGAACATGGTTTCCCAGCCAGGAAAAGCCCAAAGCAAATAGATGCCAGAGGGGGCAAAGATGCATGCCGTCCATGCCAGAGCGAGTGTGAAATACGGGTTTCGCCAAAAGCTGGGCTCATTCTTGAGGGCTTTTCCAGCGGCAAGGGCTAGACCTGCGTTTAATCCATAAGACCAAAAAATATCGACCTGGACCATGGCTGGACCTCCATCGGCCTCAATTTAAGGAAGAAGACTGGTCTTTGCAACAATCAAACTTTGTTTAGCCTTGAGCTCTCGTGAAAATTTGCCGATCTCTTGTGGAGACCAGGGGGTGTGCAATGAAGTATTTGAAATCATTTTTTGTTTTAACACTGATGGCAACGGGCTGTGCAAGCGGCAACAAGGTTGCAGTTCACACGGCTCCGGGACACCCATCGCGTGCACCGGCTGGAAAGCGGAGCGATGTTGCCGCGGACTTGATTCGTCGGGCGATTCCACTGGGTGATACCTGGGGGCAGATTGAAACTGAAAAGTGTTTTGTTCGATTCGACGGACAAAAATTGGAAGTGGATGGTCAGTCATTTTTGATCGACTTAAAAAAACAGTCGATTGATTTGTACCCCAATGACTCTGCTGTTATCGACAGCGTGGTTACGGAGGGTGGGGGCTCCTACAAAACCTTAGG
>PEZR01000037.1 GCA_002773975.1 Bdellovibrio sp. CG10_big_fil_rev_8_21_14_0_10_47_8 | reverse complement strand
ATAAAATTCTTGATATTGCCCGAGCGGTCGCTCCAAACTGCCGAACTGATATGATCGGCATTCGCGCTGGCGAAAAAATTCATGAAGAGATGATCACCGAGACGGATTCTTTGAACACTTTTGATTGTGGCAAGTATTACGTGATCAACCCCACTGTTCCCATTTGGAAAGAGTCTGACTGGATCACTCACTTCAAAGCCAAACGAGTTGAGCCCGGATTTAAATACAACTCTGGCGCCAATAACGAATGGCTGACCGTCGAAGAGATTCGCAACTTGATCAAACAACACGTTGATCCGACATTTGCGGTTTCCCCATGAGCTCAGTGATTCCCTATGGACGGCAAGAGATCACTGATGAAGACATTCAGGCTGTGGTTTCCACACTTAAAAGTGACTTTTTAACTCAAGGCCCCGCCGTCGCTCAGTTTGAAAATGCTTTCGCAAAGTTTGTTGGGGCCAAGTACGCGGTTGCGGTCAATAATGCGACCTCGGCCCTGCATCTCTGCGCCCTGGCTTTGGGGGTCCGTCCTGGACAAAAAGTTCTTTGCACTCCAAATACCTTCGTCGCTTCTTCGAACTGCATTCTCTATTGTGGCGGCGATGTAGAGTTTGTCGATATTGAGTTGAACAACTTCTGCCTGGATTTAGATTTACTGGAAAAGAAACTCAGCTCGGCCCCCAAGGGCACTTACGCAGGGGTCGTTGCCGTGGACTTTGCCGGATACCCGATGGATTTTCGTCGCCTGCGAAAGATCGCAGATCAGTATGGCCTGTGGCTAATTGAAGATGCCTGCCATGCGCCCGGCGCGGATTTTCAAACCTCGGACGGCCAGTGGCACCGCTCGGGTAGCGGCGAATTCGCCGATCTCTCCGTCTTCTCATTTCATCCAGTGAAACACATAGCGACTGCTGAGGGTGGAATGATTACCACCAATTCGCAAAAACTCTATGATCAGATCAAGTATCTGCGCACTCATGGCATCACCAAAGATCCAAAGGAACTGACGCGAAATGATGGAGGCTGGTACTATGAGATGCAAAGTTTGGGCATGAATTACCGTCTGCCGGATATTCTTTGCGCCCTAGGCTCGTCACAACTTGAACGCATTGAAAAGAACCTGCAACGCCGCCGACAAATTGCTTCCAAGTACGCTCAGGCATTTCACGGACTGCCCATTCAATGCCCCAATTCCGAGTCCACGATTCGCCATGCCCATCATCTCTATGTCATTCAAACGGATCGCAGAACCGAGCTCTACAACTTTTTAAAGTCTCAAGGCGTATATTGTCAGGTTCATTATATTCCCATTTATCAACAGCCCTACTATATTGAAAAGTACGGCAAGATTTCTCTGCCCCAGATGGATAAATACTATTCAAAAGCTCTTAGCCTGCCAATGTTTCATGCGATGACGGACTCTGAACAAGATTTTGTCATCGCTCAGGTAAAAAATTTCTTCCAATCAGCGACTTTGTCCAAAGAGAGCACTCCATGAATCCAGTCAATTTTATTTCCGAAGTCTCTAGCAATCACAGCCAAGATCTTGAACGCTGTCTTGAATTCGTCCGCGCATCCAAAGAAATTGGCTGTGGCTCTGTCAAATTTCAGCTGTTTAAAGTCGATGAACTTTTTGCTCCAGAAATTCTGAAAAAACGAGAAGACATTCGGCAACGGAAACAATGGGAGCTCCCGGTTTCTTTTCTTCCTGAAATCACCAAAGAATGCCGCCGTCTAGAAATTCAGTTTTCATGCACCCCTTTTTATCTCAAAGCCGTTGAAGAGCTCGCGCCTTACGTGGATTTTCTCAAAGTCGCTTCTTACGAACTTCTCTGGAAAGATCTCTTGCGCGAGTGTGCTCGCACAAAAAAACCAGTTATTCTCTCGACCGGCATGGCCACCCTCGAAGAGGTCGTGGATGCGCATGAAACTTTGGTCAAGGCGGGCGCCACTGACATTACTCTTCTTCATTGCAACTCGGGCTATCCCACGCCAATTCGTGATGCCAATCTCAATGCCATTGAGACCATTCGCAAGGCCACGGGAGCCAAAATGGGTTGGTCGGATCACACCGTACAGCCGGCTGTGATCTACCGGGCTATTCACAAATTCCAAGCCAACACTGTTGAATTTCATCTGGATCTTGATGGCAAAGGGGACGAATTTAAAACTGGACACTGCTGGTTGCCACAGGCCATGAAGCAAGTGATTCAAACCGTGAATGACGGATTCTTGGCCGACGGGAATGGTGAAAAAAAGCCCTCGCCCAGCGAGATTGATGACCGTATTTGGCGCGCGGATCCCTCTGACGGCCTCAGACCCTTTCTCGAAATGCGAGAAAAGTTTCGCGAATGAAACCTCGCCTCTATTCCATCTGGCATTTGAACCTGATGTACTCTTCGATCGAAATCGATCGAAGAGCCGAAGTCATTGCCAAATGTTTCTGGCCCCTGATTGACCTGGCGAAAAAGGGGTTTCGACCAGGCATCGAAGCACCAGGCCTCACCTTGGAAATTGCTCAGGAGCTCGATCCAAAGTGGATCCAAGAGCTCAAGTCCTGTTGGGAACAAGGCCTGCTCGAGTTTGTCGGCTCAGGCTATAGCCAAGTCATTGGCTCTCTGGTCCCGGCAAAACTGAACCAGATCAATATTCAAGAAGGCATCGCCGCCTACAAAAAAATTCTGGGACGATCTCCAGATCTGTGGATGGCCAACGAACAGACCTACTCCAAGGGTTTGGCAGAATCGCTTTTGGATGAAGGTATTCAAAATCTTGTGATCGACTGGAACAACCCCTATGGCAACCATCTCGAGTGGCAAGATCAGTGGGCGTTTTCTACGCAGACAACTCTGGATACTCAGGGCCGAAGCATGAATATTGTCTGGAGCGACTCGTTGGCATTTCAGAGGTTTCAGAGATACGTCCATCAAGAAAATGTCGCCGCTGAATACCATGGATTTTTAAACTCTCTTTTTAAAAAGATGACAAAGAACCCAGGACCGAACAGTTTTTGCATTTATGGCAATGATGCAGAAATTTTTGATTTCAGACCCGGTCGCTTTGCAACGGAACCGAGCCTAGAAAATTCTCAAGAATGGCCTCGAATCTTTGAAATATTTGGCCTGATGCAAGAGATGGGTTTTGAGTTCTGTCGCCCCTCCCATTCTCTCACAGAAAATCGCCCCCAAACCAACCCCCTAGAAATTACCAACTTGGTAGAGCCCAGCTCTGTTAAAAAACAACCCAAGTACAACGTCACACGCTGGAGTCTTTCGGGCCGGTCCTCAGCAAAAAGCAATCAAATGTGCTTCGATCTTCTAGAATCCAGCTTCATGACCACTCCGGATTCCCGAAGAAAGATTTGTTTTCTATGGTCGTCAGATTTTAGAACTCACATCACTGAAAAGAGATGGATCGATTTCTTTCGTGAACTGACCGAGTTGCACACAAAATATGTAAAGCCGTCGTCTCCAAATCTGTCTGGGCAGGTTGAAAAGAATGAAACAACCATGGACCATCCGGCCCAAGATAAATTGATTTTTGAAACTGACCATCTTCAGGTCGAGCTCAATCCGCTACGGGGCTTGAGCCTTGAAAAAATTCAACTCAAAAACAAAGCTGCATTTTTGGGACGCCTTTGTTTGGGCAGCTTCAGTCGCATGGATTTGAGCGCGGACTGGTACTCTGGAAATGTAGTCCTTCAGCTCCCAGGACAGGCTCAGATCACTGACCTCAAAAAGTCTCCGACCAGGGCTTGCGAATCTGACACAGAAAGATATTTTCAAACCAAGATGGCCTTCAATACGGGCTTTATTCATAAAACTCTGCGTTTCCCAAAGGATCGAGCCGAGTGGACGGAAGAATTTCATTTTCAGATTCCACAGCTCTCCGTGGGGAGTCTTCGTTTTGGATTTATCACTCTGGCGACTCCCCTGATGATGGAAGATGGAATTCAACTTCGAACCCACCTCGGCGGAAAAACCATGGAAACATGGCCGCTTCCGAATGTGGACTTCGATCATGGGCAGCAGGCCAGCTCTCTGGTTTCCGCGACCCAAGGCCTGGGAATGACCGAAGGCCAAATTCAAATTCTAACAAAGGACCAAGTTCTAACGGTCTCTCTGGAACACTCAACACTTCGCCCCCTGGCAATGATTGAAAATAAAATTGATCGTGAAGGCCGCTTCTTTCGTCTTTATTTTTCGGTGTCGGAGTACGATGAAACTCGTCGTGGCCCTTTTGATCTCACCAATGAAACTGTACGCTTCCGATACCAGCTGGAGAAACGCCCATGAAACACACCGGCCCTATTGTCTCGCAACGAAAAGCTAAAAAAGTCAGTGGCGAAGAATTCACAGCGCAAGTCATGAATTGTGAAACTTGTGGTTACGCTCATCTGGATCCTCTACCTAGCCTTGAAGAGCTTGGACAATTTTACGCTTATCATTTCTATGAAAAACAAAAGCCTGATTACTTGGAAAAGATGGAACGTGAAAGTGAGTACTGGCTTGAGACCTATAAATGGAGATTTGATATCTTCAAAAAATATATTTCTTCTTCATCCCCAAGCTTTCTGGACATCGGATCCTCTGGCGGATTTTTTTTAGCGGCGGCAAAGTCCAGAGGCGCCCAAGTTCAGGGTATTGAGCCATCAGATAAGGCCGCTGATTACAGCCGCAAAAAATTTGGCGTCGATGTCCACGTGGATCTCTATGAGAAATGTTCAATTGCTCCGCAATCCTTTGACATTATCCACAGCTCTTTGGTGATTGAGCATCTTCTGGATCCCAAACATTTTGTTCAGTGGTCCTTTGATAAGCTAAAGTCCGGAGGGATTTTTGTTGTTGAAACTCCCCACGAATTCAATGCCTACCAAAACATGCTAACTCAGAAAATGGGTTATGAGCCGTGGTATATTGCCTATCCGGACCATTTGAATTATTTCAATCAAAAATCACTGCGCCGCCTTGGCGAATCCTGTGGATTGAAAGCAGAAAAATCTCTTTGTGCTTTTCCGATGGAGCAATTTATTTTGCAAGGAATGGATTATCTTCGCGATGGATCCCTGGGGCTGAAGGCCCATCAACAACGAATGGCTTTCGAACTAAATTTGTTAAAAAATGGCGGTGCCGATCTGTTGGAAAAAACCTATGAATCCTGGGCTCAGCTTGAGATCGGACGAACTCAAATCGCCATCTTTAGGAAGCCCTGATGGTCCTGATTACTGGAGCCTCGACAGGGATTGGATTTGCAACGGCCCTTCGATTGCATCACTTGGGGTGGACAGTCTTGGCTGGCGTTCGTAAAAGCGAAGACGGAATCCAACTCAAAAATTCTATCAGCACTGACGCTGACAGAATGATCCCAGTCATTTTGGATGTAACCTCACCCGCCCAGATCCTTTCCGCCCGTCAATTTGTTTTGGAAAAACTAAAAGAACGAAAGATATCTCTGCGAGCACTGATCAACAATGCGGGAATCGTAGTCCCCGGACCCTTGGAATATTTGCCACTCTCAGATTTTCGCCATCAGTTTGACGTCAATGTCTTCGGACTTCTCGAGGTCACTCAGACTTTTTTGCCGGAACTTCGAAAATCCCAGGGTCGAATCGTCAACATGAGTTCCATCGCCGGGCGCACAGTAACCCCGCTGATGGGGGCCTATTGTGCGTCGAAACATGGGGTGGAAGTGATCAGCGACAGTCTGCGAATGGAGCTTAAGAACACGGGCATCCAGGTCTGCCTGATAGAACCTGGAAGCATTGACACTCCCATTTGGAAAAAATCCCTGTCCCAAGCCGATGATGAGCCATCTCATCTTCCGGCCATGGCCAATAAAAACTATGGATCAATGATGAGAAGTTTTCAAACACTGGCAAAAATTTTGGCAAAGAGTGCCGAGCCCGTTGAAACGGTGGTCCATGCAATTGAACATGCTTTGACCGCAAAAATTCCAAAAACAAGATACTTGGTTGGAAAAGATGCCAAACGCAGCCTCCTCACCAACCTGATTCCCGATCGCCTCAGGGACAGCTTGATTTTAAGTGTGGTGAACAAGTATCGGAATTCTACTCATCCAAAGGCCAACGATTGATCGTGTAAGCAGGATCAAAATCAATCACAGTGCCGTTGACTGATTTTGCACCTCCCTTGGCCAACCACGCAATATAACTTGCTACTTGGTCCGTCTGAATCAATTCTCCCGCGGGAATTCTCTTTTTTACAGCATCCAAAAGTTTCGGATTCGTCACCGTCGACTTCATCAGTCCAGAGATATGTCCCAAACGTAGAGTGTGAGACGAAATCCCATGTTTTCCCCACTCAACTGCCAGACATCGAGTCAATGACTCGAGCCCAGCCTTTGAGGCCGCATAGGGAATCCGATTTGGATAGGGATGAGTCACCATGATGCTAGAAATCGAAATAAAACAAGAGGGCTTGGCTGCCTTCAGGGCCGGGAACGCAGCCTGTGCGAAATAGAGGGCGCCCTTCAGATTCACATCAAAAACTTTGTCCCAAATTTCATCGGTGATATTCTCTGCCTCACTGACCGCATTGATCCCTGCCAAATAGATAGCGGCATCAATTTTCGCTGGCAAATTTTTATAAGATTCGCGTTTCGTGGCATCAGGCCGCGCCGATGATGACCATGTGGGGTCGACACGGAAGCCTTCTTTCTC
>PEZR01000104.1:3722-27067 GCA_002773975.1 Bdellovibrio sp. CG10_big_fil_rev_8_21_14_0_10_47_8 | reverse complement strand
ACAACATCTTGTTTAACGCGGTCTTTGTAAAGGCTCTTGATGGTGGCCAAGGGGGCTTTGCCGGGTCGGAAGCCCTTTATATTGGCTTGTTTTTGAATGTCTTTGAACATTTGATCAAAAGCTGTTGAAACTGCATTTGCAGGGATCTCCACGTTCAAACGTCTTTCCAATGAACTCACTTTTTCGATGGTCGATTTCATAACGCTCCTTAGCTTTAAAAGCGTCGGATACTAGGAGAAGACGGGTCTCATGGCAAGGTAATAATGCGCGGCGAAATGCCTCTAAAAATGGGGCCTGAGAGACTCGAGATGTGAATGAGATGAAACGTCAGCAAGAAATTCTGTTCGTGACGGGCAAGGGTGGAGTTGGAAAGTCCACGGTAGCTGCTGCTTTGGCGAAAAAAAGAGCCTTGGCAGGCCGTAGAACCCTTTTGGTGGAACTGGGCCAACAGAGTTTTTTTAAGGATTATTTCAACCTCGCAGAGGTCGGTTATCAGCCAAGGACTTTGATGCCTCTTTTGGATGTTGCGTTGTGGTCGGGACCTGAGTGTCTTCATGAATACGCACGGTATTTATTAAAAATTGAAAGCCTGTATCGTCTTTTTTTTGAAAATTCGATCACCAGTTCATTGATTGAAATTGCGCCGGGGCTCTCGGAACTTTCCGTCATGGGAAAAGCGACAAGCCAACCTCGTAAAGTGGGGCCTCCTTTGATGTATGACAGTGTAGTGGTGGATAGTTTTGCCACAGGTCATTTTTTGGCGCTTCTGAGGGCGCCTCGGGGAATGGCTCAGGCTGTTCGTTTTGGTCCGATGGGTGAACAATCCCGAAGTATCGGCAACACCTTAAGCAACCCAAAAATATGTCAGTACTATGTGGTTTCTTTGCCCGAGGAGCTTCCAGTCCAGGAAGCTCGCGAGCTATCGGATGGGATCGAGCAGCTTGTTGGATTCCGTCCTCATCAGATTTTGAACCGATACCAAAAAGTTCCATCGGAAGTATTGACTGAAAAAACAGACCGCCCCTTTCTGATCAATTTTCAAAACTATCTTCGGGACCATGAACGTCGACAAACAGATTTACGGGTTGAGCTCGAAGCCCAGTCTCCTTTGTGTGTTTTACCCCTGGTTCTTTCGGCGGACGCAACGAAGATCGTTGATGAGCTGATCAAGGATTTGCCCGAGGTCGAGACATGAATGAGCTGATCAAAAATGCACGCATTCTCATCTGTGTTGGCAGTGGTGGAGTTGGAAAAACAACCGTGGCTTCGGCGATTGCTCTTCGCGGTGCTCAGATGGGGCGTCGAGTTTTGGTTCTCACCATTGATCCTTCGAGACGTTTGAAGTCCACCATGGGTCTTCAAGAGGCTGATGAAGCTGCCGTTTCACATCCGAGCATTCAATCCCCGGGGACTTTGACAGCGGCAGTGATTAACAATCAGAAAACCTTCGACCAATTCGTATCTCGGGCTGCGGATCGGTCTGAGGCCGTTAAGAAAATCTTCAAAAATAAACTCTATATCCAGCTCAGCACCACCCTCAGTGGCTCCCAAGAATTCACGGCTTTGGAAAAACTGTATTCGTCTTACGAATCAGGTCTTTATGACTTGATTGTATTGGATACTCCGCCGACAAAGCATGCCATTGATTTTCTTCAATCTCCACAAAAGCTGTCCGCACTTTTTAATGAAAAGATGGCACGTTGGTTTCGCGATCCCGGCGGTGAAAAGATGGGCTTTTTTTCCAACCTCATACGATCTGGAACTCGACAGGTCTTCAGGGCACTGGAAATTCTGACGGGTTCTGAATTTATTCGAGAGCTAGCTGATTTTTTTCAAAGTATTCAGGGGTGGCAGTCAAAACTGCAAGACAGAATTCAGCAGGTTGGTCGATTGATGGCCGACCCACAGACCCATTTTCTATTGGTCACAAGCTTTGACTCTGCGAAACTCAAGGAGGCCGAGTACTTTTCACAGGAAATTCAAAAGGGTGGCTATCATTTGTCCGTGGTCATTATTAATCGGTCCTATCCTCAAGGTTTGGATTTGGATCAAAAAGTCCAGGGACAAACACCTCTGGAGAAAACCTATCTAGAGTACCAAGATTTTTATATTCAACGCCGAGAGCTGTATAGAAAGTTTTCTATTCGAATGTCTGGAGCGCGGGAGCTAAATGAGTCGAGCGAAAAGCAAAAAGATCAGGTAGGGGACAAAGGAGAGGTGGTGAATCTTCCTGAAATGAGTCATGATATTTCTGATCTTGAAGGTATCGTCGAAATAGCCAAAAATATAGCAGAGGTTTAAATGAATCGATGGTTAGTAGTTGGTCTATTTGTCATTTTGCAAGGCTGTGCTCTCTTTCAAAGGGATGATTCTATGGCCTCCGTGGATCCTCGTGTTCGGGTTGAGCAAGAACAACAATTGTCCAAAGCGGAAGAGGCTCTTGAGCAGAATCTCCCGGTCGAGGCCGAGAGACTTTTTCTTGAGTTTCAGATGAATTTTCCAAACTCAGTTTTTTTTCAGAAATCTGAATTGGGTTTAGGACAAGCTCTCGAGAGACAAGAGCGGTGGTCAGAGGCTGCAGAAAAGTTTCGCAACATTGTTGAAATCAATCATGACTCTCAACCTGAGATCGCTGCGCATGCGCTGTATGAGCTTTCCAGTTGTTATGAAAGTCTAGGTGATGACAGCCGTCTTTTTGCCGCTTTGATGGACCTGGAGGCATTTAAAAAATATTTGAAACCAGAGCAAGCTTTGGCAGAAATTCCCGCTCGACTGGCTGCAGCTTATAATCGCACAGGCCGCAGTGATGAGGCGCGGAAATACATGGCATTGGCAGAGGACGGCGTTCAAAGCGTTCGTATTCAACAGCTGGAGAAGAAAAATGCCCTAGGAAATCCCGCGGACACCCACTGGATCTCTCAGGTTTACTATAAAATGGGTCGGTTCTCGACCCACCAGATTTCCTCAGAAAATATTCAGGCCTATCTTGACACTCTAAAAATGGTACAGATCTTCAGCCTTCGAGCCATCGAAGGTGGTGGTCAGCCCTGGTCAGATATGGCCGACAAGGGTTTGACTGAAAACTATCGGGATGTGTGGGCTGCTATTCAAGGAATTCCGATGAATAGAGCGATGGACACAGGAGCTGCATTGCGAGAACTGATTGAACGTAAAACGGATCTTATTGGACAGATGTTAACTATGATCAATGACCTGCGACTCCATCGATCTCCACAGTCCGAAGCTTTGACCGGACCCTTGTTTCAATATCTTGGTTCTATGGAAAAAAAGGCCGAGTCCTTTTTATACCGCCAGCCGGAAAGGACGCCGTTGACCATGGAAGAGAAAAAAAGACAGGCTCTAAAAAAAGAACGAGCTTCCCTGGTAAAACCGGAGGATCCCAAACCCACAGAGCCCACCCAGGAAAAATCAGATCCGAATCTTTAACGAGCTCTTGCGGCAGTAATTGTATTTTAGAAAGGCAACCACAATGAAAACGAATCTTCACCAGAATATCTGTGGTCAGGCCAGTCAAACATCGACTTGGTTTTGTGAAAAGGCAAAGCAGCTTAGCTACCCGATTTATTCAAGTTACGATATTCGTGATGCTGGATTTAAAATTTCGAATGTGGATGCCAATATTTTCCCCGCCGGATTCAATAATATCTGCCCTACGGACAAAGACGCGGCCGTTGGCATTATGGATCAGTATCTGACCAAGCATTATGGAAGCCGAGTGGAAAAAATTCTTCTGGTGACTGAAGAGCATACGCAAAACCCATTTTATTGGGAAAATGTGAGCACTCTTCAGCAAACTTTGGTTGGAGCCGGAAAGCAGGTCCTGATCGGAATTCCCAAGCGGCTCTCGGAACCTTTGGTTGTTAAAAGCTCCTCCGGACAGGAAATTAAAGTCATTTCGGCTTTCGAAGATTCTCCGGAGGTCCAAGAGTTTAAACCCGACCTGGTGATTTCGAACAATGACTTTTCCGAATCCAACGAGGATTGGGCCTCTTATTTGACCTTGCCGATGAATCCACCGAGAGAACTCGGATGGTACCAGAGAAAAAAGTCTCGCTACTTTGAGAATTATAATCAACTGGTCGGAGAGTTCGCAAAAATTGTTGGATTTGATCCTTTTTTGATGAATGTAAAAACAGAAGTTTATGAAAATTTCGACATCAACGAAGAGGCTTCTCGAGTCGAGTTGGCATCTCGGGTGGATCGGGTTTTGGCAGAACTGAAAGAGGACTATCTTCAACGGGGCATTCAGCAGGAGCCCTTTGTTTTTGTTAAAAATAATTCCGGAACTTATGGGCTTGCCGTTGTTCGAGTCGGAAGTGGGGCCGAGGTCCGAGATTGGAACTACAAATCACGAAAAAAAATGAAGGCAGCCAAAGGCGGCCGTGATGTTGAGGAGATCATTGTTCAAGAGGGAATACCCTCTCGGGTTCAGTCCGACGGGGCGTCTGCAGAGCCGGTTATTTATATGATCGGCAGCGAATTGGCTGGTGGATTTCTGAGAACTCATGCGGAAAAGAGCAATACTGACAGTCTCAACAGTCCCGGTGCAGTTTACAAGAAACTCTGTGTTTCCGATCTGAATGTTAGCTTGCAAGGATCTCCGCTCGAAAATGTTTATGGATGGTCCGCTCGGCTAGGACTTTTGGCCATTGGCATGGAGGCTGAGCAAATGAAGATTCAATTTGCTGGCTATCAGAAGGCCTCTCAAACCGGCTCTTGATCTCGTTTCAACGCGACCTTTATCGGGTTCGAAGACTTTTCTCGCCGCGGGATCGGGACTTCCGCTAAGATAAGAGCAGGGGGAAGGAGAACTTGAAATGAAACATTTCCTCGGCCTTTGTGGTCTCTTTCTATTTTTTGGTTTTGGACTGTTCATCAGTTTTTCCTCGAGCGAATTTCCAATGGAAATAAGCACGGTTCCCACACCACGCGCCAGTCGTGATCCGGCGTCGATTAAAAAAGTCTATGATTTCTCAAGTCTGGGCGGATCGGCTTTGGACTTTGCCACAAAACAGAGATTGTTAGAGGGCGCGCGAGTTGTGCGCGAAAAAAATGATGTTGGAGTTGAGTTGGGTCACTTTGTGATTCGAGGTTCATCGGGGCAGAAAGAATTCGCCTGCCAAACGTACTCTCAAATTGTATTGTCCTTCGAAGGCGAAGGCGTTGCCGTCGCGGGTGAGCATCCCTCCATGGAAGTCGAAGGAGCCTGTGAGATCTCTTCTGATATCAATCGGATCGCAGCAGTTTGGATTCCGGTTTCGCGCATTCTTGGAGAGCCCGTGGCTGATGGTGAATTTGACTACCGTGAAGGTCATCCTGCAAAATTAAAATTTTCCAATGTCTCTGATCAATGGCCAACCCTGTGGCAGTTGAAATCAGTTCGCTTAACCGACCCTTCTGGCAAGGTGGCAGATGTGATTGTGCAAGCTCAGGACCTCAAAGAACTCGTAGGGAAACCCTTCTTAGTTAACTTTTAGTGGTGTCGACGAGGCCTTTTTATTTAGGCCCTGCAGAATTTTGTTCACTAAAAAACCCTTTTTTGCAGTTCTCAATCCCAGTTGGCGAAGGTCTTCGGGGACAGGTCCATTTCCGTCCCATTCGGTAGAAATCAATGTTTCGCTGGGGATCTGTGCAACAGCTCCATCGGCGGGCGCCCATAAAAAATCAGGATGCGCGTTTTGGTACCACTCACCACCGATAATTTTTCCACTGTTGTCGATTTCTAGATCATAAATATATTGAACCGTTCTTTGAAAATCATCACTTGGGGAGTTTACCTCTGTATGCGAAGCCCGCTTTTCCACGGTGTACGTTAGGTCCATTATGACACCAACAACGAATTTAGCTTGGGAAGATCGGTACTTTCCAAACTTATCCGCAGAGAAATTTTGCAATGGAATTTTAGCTGCAACGATGGAATCTGTGGCTTTTCGGTCCTGTGGATTAAAATAGTGGACTTGATACTTTACTAGGGGTTGGTTCCAAACTTCGTAATCAAAATTGGCATCCATCACCAAACTTTTTCTATCCACCCCAAGGTGATTGAGGACAATCAAATGAAATGTTGCCGGATTGACGTCCCAGCACTCACCTCGAAGAATTCGACCCTGAGGATCTTTAGTCGGATTTTTTTCTGAACATCGACCTCCAACAAAGTGATTCTTGAAACGAGAATTCGCCCATAACAAAGAGGAGAGAGCTTTGATGTCATCTGGATAGAACTTAATGGCAACACCATCGGCAGAAGGCACTTCAATGGCGTGTTCGGGTCGGGCCATCATAAAGGCCGCAGGAGCCCATCCATGACAAAGACCAAACCAGGTTTCGATCTCACCTTTTCCATCAACTGAAAACTTTGAAGTTTGGATGGACCAGTTGGTCAGACCCATGTTTTTGTCCCCGATCAGAAGATCATATTTTTCGGCAGGCGAGAGGTCAGGAATAATTTGAGGATCCAAATAGTCCGTTCGAGTGATGTCTTGAAAGAACTTTTCATAGTCTTTCCAAGAACCCGATTCAGGAAAATCCGCGGCGGCATAACGAGCGGCGACACCCCCGCGATAAGTTGCCCAATATTCACCTGACCACGGAATATTTTCGGAACTGCCGGAGTCGAGACTGGCCACGGCCAATTGATCGATTGAATCGAGCTTCGATTTTTCCAAAAAAGAGAGATAGTCGTTGGATGGATTGATCTCCGCCAGAATTTTTCTGCCAGAAAAGTGGTCTTGCCGTACTTGTTCTTTGATGAGGACATAAGATCGGTCGGCTGTTTCGTCAGGAGAAAACTGGGATGAGCCTTTGAGAAGGCGGCCATGAGAGTCGTACTTTGGCGGCAGCAGATCCATGGTTCTTGCTGGGTCCCGATCAAAGGAGTCAAAAAAGCGTTCTAGTCGATGCGAGGCGGTTGGAAGTTGGCCATGAACTGAGACCGACACCAAACTGACGAAGAGAAAAATGCGAGAAGCTGCGTTCATATAGGAGGTCCTTGGGTAAGTGAGTGCATAGAAAACCACCAGAAGCTAACATAGGTCCTAAGAAATATGAGGAAAAATACCAGAAAGCCCGAGCGGACGGAAAATTCGTCTCATTGCTCCGGGACGGAATGTCCCCGATTTTCTTTGTTGAAATGCAATAGACTTAGTGTATCACTGCCAACTTATGGAAAAAAATCAAGAAATCTTAGGGCATCCAAAGGGCTTATTTGTCTTGTTTTTCACAGAAATGTGGGAGCGATTCTCTTACTACGGAATGAGAGCTCTTCTCATTTTGTATATGACGCAGTACCTGTTTCAAGAGGTGGAAAAGGGCAAAGAGGTTTTTGGTTTCTCGGTGATCCGTGCGGGGCTCGAGGCCGTCTCCGGCCCCCTGTCCAATCAGGCGTTGTCTTCGCAAATTTATGGTTTTTACACTGGTTTAGTTTACTTCACGCCATTTTTTGGAGGCATTATTGCCGATCGAATGATCGGCCAACGAAAGTCGGTTTATATCGGTGGCATCTTGATGTCGATCGGGCACTTTTTGATGGCCATCGAAAGTCTCTTTTTTCCAGCCTTGTTGTTTTTGATCTTTGGAAATGGCTTTTTCAAACCCAATATTTCCACGCAGGTCGGAGGTCTCTACGCTGTGGGGGATCATCGACGAGATCGCGCCTTCACCATTTTTTATATGGGGATCAATTTGGGAGCTTTCTTCTCTCCTTTGGTTTGCGGAACTTTGGGACAGAAAATGGGTTGGCATTATGGTTTCGGCGCAGCCGGTGTAGGAATGTTGATCGGCCTTTTGGTCTATCATTTTGGACGTAAGCATTTACCGGCGGAGGCCAAGATCCAACCGATTCAAAGAAATGTTGAGACGGGTGGAACTTTAAGCAAAGAAGACAAAACTCGGATTGTGGCTCTGATTTTCATCTGTACACTGACGGTTCTTTTTTGGGGTGTTTACGAGCAGCAGGGCAATACTCTTCAGCTATGGGCGGATGAGTACACCGATTGGAATATTTTGGGTTTTGAAATGCCATCGACTTGGTTTCAATCCTTCAACCCATTCATCATTTTCTTGATGGCTCCGGTGATGGATCTATTTTGGGGTTGGCAAAGTCGACGTGGCTCTGAGCCAAGCTCTGTTGGCAAAATGGCCCTTGGTTGTTTTTTGGCAGCGATGGCTTTCGTATTGATGGTCATCAATGCCAAAGTGGTGGGCCCTGGCGAAAAATCCAATGTGATCTGGTTGATTGGTATGATCTTTATGTTCACCCTCGGTGAACTGTACTTGTCGCCAATTGGCTTGTCTCTGGTGACTAAGCTGGCTCCGGCCCGAATGGTTTCGATGTTGATGGGGGTATGGTTTTTTGCCAGCTTCCTGGGGAACTCTTTGGCGGGTTATATCGGTGGATATTACGAAAAGCTTGGAACAGAAAATTTCTTCTATATGCTCACGGTCCTTGCAGTGTCTGCGGGAGTGATGTTTTTGGCTGCGTTGAAGCCTTTGAAGAAAGTCGTCGTTGATTAGTTGAAAATGATGGGCAAGAGCGACGATCAAGTCGCTCTTTGTTTATGCAAAAAAGGTGTTTATTTTCGCCTGCATTTTATTGCAGAGGAAGTCCGAATCTAGAACTGTTTAGCCAGCTCCACAAATGTACGAACCATCGCACCCGAGGCCCCTTTTTTGGGGCAATAAGGCAGGCGACTTCCAACAGACCAGGCGGTCCCTGCGATATCAAAGTGAGCCCATGGAATTCCAGGTTCAACAAATTGCTCCAAGAAGGCAGCAGCTGTCGCTGAGCCTGCGCCTTTGCTGGCTGAAATATTTGAGAGATCCGCATACGTGCCCTTCATGTCTTTCACATGAAAATCTGTCAAAGGCATGTTCCATACCCATTCGCCGGAATGATCAGCAGCGGTTTCCACCTTTTTCTTCAGCGCTTTATCGCGGGTAAAATAACCCGTATGGGTATTTCCGAGGGCGACAACAATAGCTCCAGTCAAGGTTGCAGCATCAATGATGATCTGGGGTTTTTGCTCAGAAGCGTAGCAAAGAGCATCGGCCAAAATCAGGCGGCCCTCGGCATCGGTGTTATTGACCTCAAAAGATTTTCCGTTACGGGCAAAATGCACATCTCCTGGTTTGGTTGCAGAGCCGCTGACCAGATTTTCAGTCGAAGGAACCAAGCAGATAAGATTGACCTTTAGTTTCATTTTCGCAATCGCCAGTGTCGCGCCAAGGACGTTAGCTCCGCCACACATATCGTATTTCATTTCTTCCATGCTGGCTGACGGCTTAATGCTGATACCACCACAATCAAAGGTTAGACCTTTGCCGACAAAACAAATGGGCTTTTTCGAAGCAGGAGCGCCTTTGTATTCCAAGATAATAAAACGGGGTTCCTGGTCAGAGCCGTTAGAGACACCTAGCAGTCCGCCCATTTTTTCCTTTTTTATTCGAGCCTTGTCCCAGACGGTGGCTTTGATTCCTGTGCCTTTGACGGCGGCAAGAACGGTGTTGGCCAAAATTGTTGGAGTCATCAAATTGCCCGGCATATCGCCCAGACGACGAGAGAAATTGACGGATTCAGCTAAAATATGAGCCTCATGAAAAGCTCTTTTCATCGTTGCTTCACTGGCGGTTTTAGTTTGAATGCGGACAAGAATTTCTTTGGGTGTATCCTTGTCCTTTTTTTTCGTTTTCAGTTCGTCAAAAGAGTAATTGGTTAAAAGCAGACCCTCAGTGAGAGCCTGAAGAAACGAAGCAGAGTCTTTTTTTGAATGAGGAAGGCCATCAAAGTGAATCAAAGCCGACGAGGTTTTCGCTGACTTAAGAGCTCCGTGAACTGAGGCGGCCAGTTGGCGGATATGTTCGTGCTGGGGTTTTTCACTGACGCCAACAACGAGAACATGACGAAAACCATCGAACTGAATGTCTCGAAATAAGACAGTTTCCAAGGGCTGAGGTGACAGTTCTTTGTCTTCGATGGCGGATTTTAGTCGCTGCCCCAATTCGAGATGGGTCAGTTTAAGACGGGATTCTTTGCCCTGCTTTGCATTAACTGCGAAAGCAACTAAAACTGATTCAGACTGAGACGTTTTTGTAAGTTCGATTTTCATAGCACTCCTTTTGCACTATCACTAAGTAAAGCTGGATAGGTATGATTCAATTGGTCACAGGGTCTTTTTGGATTCTTCTGAGAATCTTTGAAGAACTAGGACTTAAGTCGATTGAAAGTATGCTGTTTTCAGCCGAAATGCAAATGACTGCTCAACTGTTGAGAGGAGAAAACACCGTGGCACTGATTCCGTACGTCATAGAACAAACTTCCCGAGGTGAACGAAGTTACGATATTTACTCGCGCTTATTGAAGGATCGTATCGTGATTCTTGGGTCCGCGGTTACCGACGAAGTCGCCAATAGCTTGATTGCGCAATTTCTCTTTCTCGAGGTGGACAATCCTGAAAAAGATATCAATCTTTATATCAACTCTCCTGGTGGATCTGTGTCTGCAGGATTGGCGATTTATGATATGATGCAATTCGTGAAATGTGACGTGGCGACATTCTGTTTGGGAATGGCTGCCAGCATGGGATCTTTGCTTTTGGCCGCAGGGGCCCCGGGCAAGCGTTTTTCGATGCCTAACAGCAGAATTATGATCCACCAACCCCATCTTGGAAATGGTGGCCTGGGTGGTCAGGTCACAGACATCGAAATTCACGCCAAAGAGCTGGTGCGAACAAAAGAGAAGCTGACCGACATCTATGTGCAGCACACCGGAAAAGAGTTCGATTTCCTCGCCAAAACTATGGAACGGGACTACTTTTTAAGTGCGGACGAGGCAAAAAATTTTGGTTTGGTTGATCAAGTGATTGAATTCAGAAAGAGCAAAGGGAAATAGTCATGAATAAAGAAAACGCCGCTCTCCGATGTAGTTTTTGTGGCAAAGGACAAAAAGAGGTCAAAAAATTGATCGCTGGTCCCGGAGTGTATATTTGTGATGAATGTATCGATCTTTGTAACGATATCGTTGCCGAAGAAAAAGACCGTGAAACAGCTGTTAAGGGCACCTTCAAGGTTCCGAAGCCAGTTGATATCAAGGGTTTTCTGGACGATTACGTCATTGGTCAGCTGAAAGCGAAAAAGTCTTTAGCTGTCGCTGTTCACAATCACTATAAACGAATCAACGCCATTCAACAGGGAAAAAAATCTCAGGATGTCGAGTTGGCGAAGTCGAATATTCTTTTGATTGGTCCGACGGGTTCTGGAAAAACTTTGCTCGCGCAAACAATTGCGAAAATTTTGAATGTGCCCTTTGCCATGGCAGATGCGACGACACTGACCGAGGCCGGTTATGTGGGTGAAGATGTGGAAAATGTGGTTCTCAATTTGCTGCAAGCCGCAGATTGGGATGTGGAAAAAGCTCAACGTGGAGTCATTTATATCGATGAGATTGATAAGATCTCTCGGAAATCTGAAAATCCATCCATCACACGAGACGTTTCCGGAGAGGGTGTTCAGCAAGCGTTGTTGAAAATTCTCGAAGGAACTGTGGCCAACTTGCCTCCGAAAGGCGGAAGAAAACATCCACAGCAGGAGTTTATTCAGGTCGACACATCGAATATTCTTTTTATCTGCGGTGGAGCTTTTGTTGGTTTGGATAAAATCATTGAAAACAGAACTTCGAATAAAACAATGGGAATTTCTGCAGAGATCAAAACGCAAAAAGAAAAAGAAACTGGCGAAAATATTCTGCAAAAAGTGGAACCAGATGATCTTTCAAGATTTGGTTTGATTCCTGAGTTCATTGGTCGATTGCCAGTCATTGCAGTTTTGGATCCGCTCGAAGAACAGGCATTGATTGAAATTCTGCTGAAACCTAAAAACGCGCTGACAAAACAGTATCAAAAGCTGTTTGGTTTTGAAGGAGTTGACCTCAAGTTTACCGAGAAAGCCATCAAGGCAATCGCACAGCAGGCCTTGAAACGTCGCACCGGTGCCCGGGGTCTACGAGGCGTTATTGAAACATCGATGCTTGATATCATGTTTGATATTCCTTCCAAGACCAATGTGAAGGAAGTCGTCATTGATGAAAAAGTGATTGATGAAGGAGCTAGCCCAAAACTGGTCTATAAGACGGAAGAAGAGATGCGGGCCTCTGACGATACCAAGAAAGATATCGCCTAAATCGTACGAAAAAAAATTGTAATCGCAAAGCGTTAGAAGCTCGTCTAGAGATAGGCGGGCTTTTTGTTGTTATAAAGAAAAATTCATTCCCTTCGATCTTTTCCATCATTACCATAAAAGGAAGAGCTAGAGTCTAACCGTCAGATCCACTGAAGGAGTCTGATGACGAAGGCTTGTCAAAACACCCACGAGGGGTCTTTGATAGGTCTTCGACTTAGGTCCAGCTTCCAAACGACAAGGAACCTACACAAGGGGGAATTATGTCAGGGGCCAATACACAGCAACTTCCGATGTTGCCTTTACGAGATCTCATCATATTTCCACACATGATGATGCCATTGTTTGTAGGTCGTGAAAAAAGTATCAATGCCTTGGAAGAGGCCATGAGCAAACAAACAGATATTGTTTTGGCGGCACAAAAAGATGCAAAAACAAACACCCCTGAGCCCAAAGACATTTACAGTGTTGGAACTTTGGGAACGATTATTCAGCTCTTGAGACTGCCAGACGGCACGGTCAAAGTTTTGGTCGAAGGCAAACGCCGGGTTAAGATCAAAGGCTTTGTTCCCAACGACAACTTTTTCGTCGTGAATATCGAAGAAATTCCCGAAAATTCTCAGAGTCCCGTCGAAAGCCAGGCCCTGATCAGATCTGTGAAGACCACTTTTGAAACCTATGTGAAATTGAACAAACGCATTCCCCCCGAGATCTTGATGCGGGTTTCAACGATCGAAGGTGCTGGAGAACTTGCGGATATTATTGTCGCGCAGTTGAACTTAAAACTTGAAGATAAACAGAAGGTCTTAGAAATTTTTGATCCCAGCAAACGACTTGAGCACTTGTTGAATCTGATGACGGGTGAGATCGAAATTCTTGAAGTTGAAAAGAAAATTCGCACTCGGGTCAAAAAACAGATGGAACGCTCTCAGAAAGAGTACTATCTAAACGAACAAATGCAGGCGATTCAAAAAGAGCTTGGCGAAAAAGATGACTATCAGCAGGAACTCGTAGAGCTCGAGGAAAAAGCAGCCAAAAAGAAAATGTCGGCTGAAGCAAAAGAAAAAATAAAAAAAGAAATCAAAAAACTCAAAATGATGTCGCCGATGTCAGCAGAGGCTACGGTTGTTCGTAACTATATCGACTGGGTGCTTTCATTGCCATGGCAAGAATATGGCGAAGAGAAACATGATGTGACTCGAGCTGAAGAAATTTTGAACGAAGATCACTGGGGTCTGGAAAAAGTAAAAGAACGAATTCTAGAATACCTGGCAGTTCTATCCATCGCTCGGGATTTAAAAGGCCCTATCCTTTGTTTGGTGGGTCCTCCGGGGGTTGGTAAGACATCATTGGCTCGGTCGATTGCGCGGTCTTTAAATCGATCTTTCGCTCGTATCAGTCTGGGCGGCGTTCGGGACGAAGCTGAAATTCGTGGTCATCGAAAAACCTACGTTGGTGCGATGCCAGGAAAAATTCTGCAGGCGTTGAGAAAAGTCGACAAAGGCAATCCGTTGATGTTGCTCGATGAAATTGATAAAATGGCTTCTGATTTCCGAGGCGATCCAAGTTCCGCCATGCTTGAGGTCTTGGATCCTGAACAGAACTGTAATTTTCAGGACCATTATTTAGAGTTGGAATATGACCTCTCTAAGGTCATGTTTATTGCCACAGCAAATTCTCTGCACACGATTCCTCGTCCTTTGTTGGATCGAATGGAAATCATCAGTCTTGAGGGCTACACAGAGACTGAAAAATTTCACATTGCCAAAAATTATCTGATTCCGAAACAGATTGGCATGCATGGTTTAAAAGATCGCAAGGTTCAAATTCAAGATGCCTCGTTGAAAAACATCATCCGTTTTTACACCAAAGAAGCGGGGGTCAGAAATCTCGAACGACAGATTGCCAATGTTTGCAGAAAGGTTGCTCGAGACATCGTTCGGGCAGAAGCCATTGCAGATATGAAGGGGAAGAAGTCCCAGAAAAAAGCGAGCAAAAAGGTGAGCTCTTATATCGTAACCCCGAAAAAGTTAGTTGAGCTTCTGGGTCCTGAGAAATACAAAATGGGCAAAATTGAAGAGCGCAACGAAGTTGGAATGGTCAACGGAATGGCCTGGACTGAAGTGGGTGGAGACCTCTTGGCGGTTGAAGCCACAGTGGTTCCTGGAAAAGGAAAGTTCACCGTGACTGGTCAGCTGGGTGACGTGATGAAAGAATCATGTTCGGCAGCAATGAGTTATGTTCGATCACGAGGCCCCCTTTTCGCTCTGGACAAAGAGTATTTCCAAAATATCGATGTCCATATTCACTTGCCCGAGGGTGCTACACCAAAAGATGGTCCGTCGGCAGGGATCGCTCTGTGTACAGCGATTGTCTCGGCGATCACAAAAATCCCCGTCAAACGAACGGTGGCAATGACTGGCGAGGTCAGTTTGCGCGGGAAGGTTTGGGCGATTGGTGGTCTGAAAGAAAAAGTCATGGCTGCACATCGGGGCGGAATTAAAACGATCATTTGTCCCAAGGAGAATGAAAAAGATCTTAAAGAAATTCCAAAAGAAGTGCTGAAAGATCTGAAAGTGATCTTGGTCGACCATGTCGATCAGGTGCTGGTCAACGCTCTGGACATCAAAAATCCACGTGAGTTGTTCAAGGTTCAGAGAGAAAGAGACTTTGGAATCAAGGCTCATTTCACCGGTCAGGCCTTGGCGCAAACGCATTAAAAGTTTTTGTTAGAAAAATTATTGCAAATTTAAGAATTTAAATGAAGGCCCTCTCTGCGAGGGCCTTTTCATTTAAATGCCCAGTAATTTCATATCGTTATTATGCGGCCATAAGTTCGAATAGGAGCTCTATTTTTCTCAGTAGTGCTTATTTATATAGCAATCATGACATCTGTGTTGTTGACCTTATCGGCGGAATTTGTGAGAAAAGATGCCTCTCCAAAGGGCAAAATTTTGAGGAAAACATGATTCAATCCGAACCAAAAGCAAACGAGCGCTCTCTTGCTCAACTTCTCGAGTTAGGGAAACTATACTCGGACCGAGGAGATTTTCATTTGGCTATTCCAAAGCTAAAAGAGGCATCAGAGAGCTTTTTTAACAACAGAGATTTCTCATCTTATCTTGAATGCCAGAATTATCTTCTGCGCATTTATGCTGAAAAAATGCAGCTCGATGAAATTCAAAAAATCAAAGAAACCTTGCAGGACCAGGTCTTGAACGAAGGTTTTGAATTGAATGCGAAGACCTATTACACCTTGGCGTTGTGCACTTCTTATCGGGGTCAGGATGAAACTTCCTTGGAATACCTACAAAAGGCACTGGCGATCGCTCTAGCCAACGACAATAAAAAAGACATTTGTTACGCCATCAATGGAATTGCGATCTGTTATAAAAATCTGAAAAAGTATGCTGAGGCTCTTAAGGAAATTTACAATCTGCAGGTGTTCTTTCAAGTTCTGGAAATTCCTGACGTGAAGATTTCTTCGCAAATTTTGAATGCTCAGATTCTAAATGAGTTAAAACGTCATGATCAGGCCCTCGAGATTTTGTGGCAGACCTTGGATCTTCTGAAAGATCAGAAGATTTTGAGAACCCACCTCGGCGTTCTGTTCAATATGGGGCGCACCTATATGATGTTGGGGGATAAAGACACAGCAAGAAACTATTTTAAGCTGTGTTATCGCTCCTTAGATCCAAAAAATATGGTTCGTATGTCCAAAAGCGTTCAGGATGCCTTGAATGAGCTTGGCGTGGACAGTGTTGACAGTTATGACCTGATTTTCGAAAGCGAAAACCACACTGTCGTTGAGAAAAAACTGGGCAAGGTGGATTTTAAAAACCAATTTATTCTGATGGATCTTTTGGGGCTGTTTGTAAAAAACCAAGGTCAGGTTTATTCCAAAGAATACTTGGTGGAACATGTTTGGAAACAGAGCTACGATCCCGCTGTTCACGACAATAAAATATATGTGACAATTAAGCGGCTTCGTAAAATGATCGAGCCTGATTACGAAAAACCAAAATATATTTTTAGAGCTAAAAACGGATACTTTATGAATAAAGCAGCGAAAATTCTGGTCGAGCATAAGGGAGAGGTTCAGCAATGAAAAAGTTGATTCGATATGTACTATTGATTATCACGACTGCAATCAGTCTTCAGGTTTCGGCCGGTCAAACTTTTCGCGATCCAGGAGACACTTGGCCGTGGGGCTACGAGATGCCATTCCCTTGGAAGGGAATCCAGGGAACTTGGGAAACCGAAATTCAAGGCAGAACGGTTTATCTTTCTTTCCAAACAGTCCGATCCACCGGCAGCAAAAACCAATTGGGCATCGTTCAGTACGACGCTAAGACATGTGAAGTGTTGGCGCGAGGGCGGGGCTTTGAAGACAATAAAGTTGTGACCGCAGCTTTGGTGGGACGAGCTGGTTATTTGAACATGACTGTTCATGTCTTCGGTTCGGAAGACCTGAAGGCCAATGACGGTGTATACACAGATGACGGGTCCAAAACAGTGACTGTAATGAAGCTAAGCCCGTGGGGTTTGCCGGATCGTTTTGAAAGCTACCAGCTTTACAAGCTGACTTCGAATCCCGAAGCGGTGTGCGAGTAAGTACGAGGCATCACTGGTAAACAGGCGAATTTTGTAAGGAAAACCAGCAATTAGCGGTTTTCTAAGCGCTCGCCCGTAACTTGTTGAAACCCATGGATTCTTTCTTGCCAGAGCCATCAGCTCTTGATAGAAAGTCTCCTCTTTAACCAACGATAGGGAGTTAGCTCAGTTGGTAGAGCGCCACCCTTACAAGGTGGATGTCGCAGGTTCGAATCCTGTACTCCCTACCAATAACCCGCCGTGAGCGGGTTATTTCGTTTTAGGATCCTTTTTTTTCTGATATCTCAATACCTTTGGTTCCAATAGCCTTACCGAGTTTTCTCATAAAGACAATTTTGGGTTTAGCATGGTGAACCGTCTGAATCTTGTTTTCCCTGCGAAGATTTGCCAATGGCGCGACAGCAGAAAAAGGTTTGAGCTCGCCGATGACTTCCTGAATAGCTCCAGCTAGCGACAAGATTTTGGGGGTGAGTTGAAATGGCGGCCTCTCCATATTTTGATAGTATGATATGACACTATCAATTCAATGTTTTTAAACGTCGGGCCCTCGACGTCAGCCCGGGAACAAAGCAAACTGCTCCCAGTTCATTGATTATAGAATAACCGATGGATGGGAAATCAAGCCCATCCGGTCTGTGACTGAATTGCAGGGCCAAGAGCTTTTTCCCAATAACACCGAGTAGCTCGAATAAGGATGATCCCAAGGCTGAAGACAAAGTCCCGCTTCCACAGGATTTCTGGCTATGTAACGATAGACCGTTCGATATTGTTGAAAAGTCGTTAGCCGAATCAAAGTGATGGTTTCTTCGTCATGCAACTCAGCCTCGGTGATCATTTGGCCTTGATAGAGAAAATCTAGCAGAGCTTTTTTCCAGGTCACTCGGTCCTTGGCCGAACAGACCAAAATGCCATGCAGGTGATTTTTCATCATCACCAGACCCTCAAGCTCGGATCGAAAATGCTCATTGATTTTCATAAAGGCTCGTTCAAAAAAAAGCCAAGCGTCTCCGCCAGAAGACTGCGGCCAAGCAGGCCCCTGGATCTTAAGAATGAGGTGGTAGCGGTCTTTTTCTGATAACAGATATTTTCGATAACGAAGCATCCAGCAAGAGCCTGCAATACCGACGGCCCTCCTCGATGGACTGCCGCCGCTCTAAAGACATTCATTCTTCGGAAGGGGCTCCGCACCCTGAGCACCGACCGCACCACCGGGCGCGGTGAGACAAATGACCAGAGAAAAGGAGTTAGGTATTTAGATACTTCACTTAAAACAAACCACTAGATACTATTTATCATATTTTTAAAAGTATCGAAAAAAGTTAGAATCTACGAATTGGTGGAGGTAGGTATGACTTGGTTTAAACGTATTGGTCTTTTTGTCGCGGTGAACGCTCTCGTGATCGGCACCATTTCAATTCTTCTAAATGTGTTGGGTGTTAAACCCTATATCATGGCCTATGGGTTGGATTATCAGTCTCTCATGATCTTCTGCTTAATCTGGGGTATGGGGGGTGCGTTTATTTCGTTGGCTCTTTCCCGTGTGATGGCCAAGTGGATGATGGGCGTACAAATTGTCCCGGCGAACACTCCAGACCCTGAGCTTCGTGAGTTAGTTCAAATGGTACACCAGCTTTCAAGAGCAGCCCGTTTGCCAGCGATGCCTCAAGTGGGAGTCTACGAGTCTCAAGAGGTGAATGCGTTTGCGACGGGTCCTTCGAAATCAAGATCACTCGTAGCGGTTTCTTCTGGATTGCTTCTTCGAATGAAGAACGAAGAAATACGAGGAGTCATTGGTCATGAGGTCGCACATATTGCCAACGGTGACATGGTGACGATGACGTTGGTTCAGGGTGTGGTAAATGCTTTCGTAATGTTTTTAGCTCGCGCAATTGCCTATGCTCTAACCATGGCAAAGGGGCAAGGCGGCGAAGAACGCGGAACCCCGCTATCTTATTACGCCGTTCAATTTGCTCTTGAAATCGCCTTTATGATTCTTGGTTCTATGGTCGTGGCTTGGTTTTCTCGCCGTCGAGAGTACCGCGCAGATTCAGGCGGTGCTCGATTGGCAGGTCGGGACAACATGATTCAGGCCTTGGAAGGATTGAAGCGGACCTTTGATAATGTCGATCCCTCGGCTCAGCCTGCGCTTCAGGCTTTGAAAATTTCCAGCCGCTCTGGTGGATTTATGAAGTTCTTCTCGACTCACCCTCCTCTCGAGGAGCGGATAAGAAGATTGAGGGGAGCGAGGGCATAACTTTGTTGCAAGGCTTTCGCGAATCAAAACATTAGGAAAAATAGGCCAACGAGGAAAAGTGACCAAAGATGACAGGACATAAATGATGACGAACTTTATTGCGGGGGTTTCGGTTGCGCCGACTTGGCTCTGGATTGCATTTTGTGTGGGAATTCTGACGCTCCTATTCGTAGATCTAAGTCTTTTTGGCAAGGGCACTCATAAAACATCACGAAAGACAGCGCTGATAGAAAGCGGAATTTGGATTGGATTGGCTCTAGCTTTTAACCTTTGGTTTGCTTTTGAATTTGGAAGAGACCTTGGCGTCGAGTTTCTGACGGGATATTTGGTCGAAAAGAGCCTGAGTGTCGACAATCTTTTTATTATTCTCTTAATCTTTAGCTCGTTTCGGATTCCCGGAAAGGATCAGCACCGAGTTCTCTTTTACGGTGTATTGGGGGCGATTGTTCTCCGGGCGATTTTTATTTTATTGGGCGCTCAACTTCTTCATTCGTTCCATTGGATTTTGTATATTTTTGGAGGAGTGCTCGTCATTACCGCCGTCAAATTTTTACGAGAGACGGATGAGAAAATTGATGTTCAAGAAAACTGGTCAATACGGCTGATCAAAAAAATCATCCCAACGACCCAGTCCTTCAGGGGAAATCATTTTTTTATTGTCGAAAATGGTGTTCGTAAAGCCACACCTTTGTTTCTTGCCCTGGTCGTTATCGAAGTGACAGATTTGATTTTTGCCGTTGATTCGATCCCTGCCATTTTTTCAGTGACTCAGGATGCTTTTGTTGCTTTTGCTTCGAATATTTTGGCAATTCTAGGACTGAGAGCTCTTTATTTTGTACTTGCTGACTGGGTGGGGAAGCTTCGATATTTGAAGCCTGGCCTGGCGGCAATACTGGGCTTTATTGGAATAAAAATGCTCCTGATGGATATGATTAAGATCCCCAGCTGGATTTCACTGCTTGTCATCTTCTCCATTCTGACCACGGCCGCACTGAGCTCCTGGTATGTCGCAAAACTTGAGGAGAGGGGTTTGAAGTAAGCACTGAAAGTTAAGAGAGGCTTTATATGTTCTTCATATTTATGCCTCTTTGGAGGACAGCTAGGGTCTCCATTGTGAAGTCTTGATTATCCAAAAAAAGTCATCTTTATTTAGTTAATTTTTGCCTCTTCTGAATCGTGGTAACGCCGATGAGTAGGATGGATACAACGTCACTGGTCAGGAGGCTTTCATGCCGAAAAGAATCATGCTTGTTGATGATGAGTCAGAGTTAACAGACCTGCTTGCTGAATTCTTTAGAGCTCATCAGTGGGAGGTTGGAATTGCTGTCAACGGAAAACAGGCGATTGAAAATCTGCAACAGTTCTCGGCGGATGTTATCGTCGCAGATATCAAGATGCCGGTGATGGATGGGTTAGAGCTTTTGGATATGTTGATTCTTAGTGAATCAGAGACACCTGTGATTTTTTTGAGCGGATTTCGCAATGGTCCTCAAATGCAGCAGGCGTGGGAGCAAGGGGCTTTTGATTTTATGGATAAACCTGTGGATATGAAGATGCTGCTAGCGTCCGCAGAACGGGCCTATAAATTTGGTCGAGACTATGTGCAAATTGCTCGTCGGCGACTTCCAGAATCATATTTGTTTAGCTGTCGGAGCCGCATTAAGGGCAGCTAGGGGCGCAGCGAGACAAAATTGGAAAGAGATTGACTCAGAATGCTCCCTTCGAGAGGTTCAAAACCGAAGAGAGGTGCCTATGCGTTTTTGTTTATTTTTTTCCTCAGTTCTTATTTTTTCTTTAGGGTCGATTGCTTGGGCTTCCGGTGCTTGTTCGATTTTGAACATTGGTCAAGGGAAGATGTCCGCGGTGGCTTTTAACTATCAAAGTTCTGATGATAGCCTTGTAGTATATGGCCCCCATCGTCTAACTTTGTCTAAGGGTCAATATGAGTTGGCGGTGGAACCAGAGAGACTGGTTTTAAATGCATCTTATCTGACCAAGGATCAAAAGCTCATGCCTTTTTCTATGGATATTCAACCAAGCCCCACTGGTCTCATGCCAACTCCACAGGAATACAAACAAAGGGCTACACAAAGATGTGACGATCTTTTACCCGATCAGCTGTCCCGAAAATTCTGTTTGGCGTTGATTGATACAGATAGCTATGCGCAGGTGAAAGATCAATATCTGCCGGTGACAATCAAAACAATCAAGGCCGGTGTCGAGAAAACGGACGAGGAAGCTGCGCTGAAATCTTGCTGGGAATAAAAATTAGGGGATCAGCACTTCTGTTGCCAGTTGGGATCATCTTCTTGTGCGAGATAGTCCAGTCGCAACTGTGAAGAAACTCCGGCTGACTCGATGATTTGAAATCTCTCCACAGTTTTTTCCATAGCTAAACCATACCAATGTTGAACGAACTCCTTACATGTCCCGAAGAAACACGAGTTATTTTTTTAAGATCTTTTAGTTTTCCGGCGATTTTCAAGGCCCAGTCAGTATTTCCGCCATAGAAATTAAATTCTACTACTCAAATTGTCATAGATATGACTGTCGATTCGACCCTTAATCAGAAGAACAGGAGGGCAATTATTGATCTTGTCGTCAGAGAAAAATAAGGTCGTGATTTCATTGAATGTCCTTCGTTGCTGGGTGCGAAAACCCCATTTTTTAATTAGATACAATGTCCTACCTTCTGCGCACAAGGATTTCTGGACACCGAGTGAAGATTTGGCCAAGATAAGGTTACAAAAGGTGGTGTGTATGGCGAATCCAGCTCTGAGCGAGAAGTTTTTTAATCGTGTGTCATCTTATGCCGGTGAATCCAAAATGACGATCAGTGGCGCAGTTAACAAAACGGGGCTTTTGCTTTTGTTGATGGTGGGTGGGGCAATCCTGGGATGGAACACGGGGTCTCCTGTCATTATGATTGGAAGCATTGTTGTTGCTTTGATTGCAGCGATGGTGGTGATTTTTAGTCCTCAGCGGGCGCCGTATTGGTCTCCGATTTATGCCGTTGCCGAGGGTCTTGCGTTGGGTGCAATTTCCGCAAGTTATACTTATCGGTATCCAGGAATTGTTTCCAATGCATTGATGCTGACCATTGGTTGTCTGGGCATCATGTTGGCGCTTTATCGGTTTAAAATCATTCAGGTGACTGACCGACTGAGAACAATTCTAATGACGGCGACGATGGCCATTGCGTTGACCTATTTGATCAGCATGGTCATGGGATTTTTCGGCACACAAATGCCAATGATTCATCAAAGTTCTCCTGTCGGAATTGCTTTTTCAGTGATTGTAGTTGGTGTTGCTGCTTTTAATCTGTTGATTGATTTTGATCTGATTGAAAAATTAGATCAAAGGGGCGCACCGAAATTTATGGAGTGGTATGCAGCTTTCGCACTTATTTTGACCCTGGTCTGGCTGTACATGGAAATTCTCAGACTCTTGTCCAAGCTGAATCGTCGGTAGGGTTTAGTTTTTAAATAAAAAAAGGGGCGGAAGTTTTGCTTCCGCCCCTTTTTCGTTTCGAGATTTACTCTCTCTAACTAGTTCAGATAATTGATGCGATAGTTCCACAGCAACTCGTTCACATAGTAGCGAAGAGACCGCATTTGGCTATCGACAAGGTATGATTTGGAGTATCCATCCAAAGTTGTCTCGGCGAGAGTCAACTGGCTGTCCAGATAAAACAGATCATAGATATCATCTGAGTAATCGGTGTGATCGTAAACAGAATCCGTAAAGTTTTCTGCTGCATCCACCAGTTCAGCAAGAACTCGTGGCATACGTTCAGCGTATTCATGATTCGGATTATCATACACCGCTTCGCTCATGGTGTTGTAGACCTGGCGACTCAAGTACTCCAGATTGACAGCAACACTTTCGATCTCTTGGTATGTCCAATCATGATTGGTATCCGGCATCGGTCGGACCCAGTAAATGGGCGTTGGGATGTAGATCGGTACTGGTCTTACAATGTGATAGTACCAGTCATAATAACGACTTTCCCATCGAGACGGTGAGCGGATCCAATCATAATCTCTGTGAATTGGATATCGAGGTCGACCTACCCATCGATCACGATCGTGTCGAATTCCATCACGGTTACGACGAATTTCTTCAGCCCGACGATCACGTTCTCGGCGAACATCATCTCGTCGGTGCTCAACTTCTCCTGGATCACGACGTGGGAAACCAGGTCGCTCAGGATAATTTGGATAACGAGGAGGGTTCGGTCGATTGGGACGATCTGGTTGACCGGGACGATCTGGTTGACCGGGACGAT
>PEZR01000104.1:1921-3701 GCA_002773975.1 Bdellovibrio sp. CG10_big_fil_rev_8_21_14_0_10_47_8 | reverse complement strand
GTTGACCGGGACGATCTGGTTGACCAGGACGATCTGGTTGACCGGGACGATCTGGTTGACCGGGACGATCTGGTCGATCGGGACGATCTGGTCGATCGGGACGATCTGGTCGATCGGGACGATCTGGTTGCCCAGGACGATCTGGTTGACCGGGACGATCTGGTTGACCGGGACGATCTGGTTGACCGGGACGATCTGGTCGCCCAGGACGATCTGGTTGACCGGGACGATCTGGTCGATCGGGACGATCTGGTCGATCAGGTCTGTCAGGTCGACTTGGTGGTTGTGTAGGCTGACTTGGAATTGAAGGACGATCAGGTCGACTTGGAGCCGAAGGACGATCAGGTCGACTTGGTGCCGAAGGCGGTGGAGATGGTCTCTCTGGACGACTTGGAACTGAAGGACGATCAGGTCGACTTGGTGCTGAAGGCGGTGGAGATGGTCTCTCTGGCCTTTCCGGTCTGTTTGGCTGCGATGGGTTTCCCCCACCGCCGCGACGCTGTACATCGTCAGCTTGGGCCATCGGTGCAGCAGAAGCTGCAACGAACGACACCGCTGCCAATGTTAGAACCGCGCGGTTGATTTTACTTTTCATTGTTTTCCTCCGTACTGGTTAATTAATATAGACGCTTTTTGGCTCCACTACTTGAATCCACCTGGAGTAGAGCAAAGACCGCGCCAGAAAAATATTTTGGAGTGTCACCGCAGAGATTTGGCCAAAGTCACCATGTGCCAAATGACAGAGGGGAAAAAACATTTTTCAAACTAGAGACAAAAAATCATGGTGTTGACGCTCTGTTGAGCTTGATCAACAATGGCCACCTTATTTTTTAACGGAGGTTTTTGTGAAAAAAATTCTAGTTCTAAGTGCAGTGTTTATAGGCCAAGTAGCTCTCGCTCAGAGTTCTGTCAGTTCGCTGAGTGCTGGTTCCATTACCCGTGATGCTGTTGCCGCCGGCAGCCGGTCAGAGGCTTTGAAGACCGAGTCTTCATTCTACTCTGTGCCTCGACAGGACATGACTTATTTTGAAGTGGGGGCTTACAACCAACGCCAAAACTATAGCGTGAACCAAGAGGATACGAAAACGAATGATCAGGCATTTTTCTTTCAGCATTCCCGTGGATTGACTGAAGATCTTGCTTTGGATTTTGGATTTAATTATTTTATGCACGATCAGAACTCTCGGAATAATTCGACGGGTATTAATCGGATTTCCCTCGGAGGTAAGTCAACCTTTGAGGGCATCTGGGGTCTCAGTTGGGTTTATGGTGCTCATGTGGCTTATCTGCCCCAGGGAGAAAACAGCACGTCGGACTCAAAAGCGATCATTTTGGGGCAAATTGGTTTTGAAGAACGGGTCGATATTGCCCGGTGGGGTCTGCAGTTTGCCCCAACAACAGAAGACGGCATCTTTTCCAAGGATCAATTCACATTCGAGGGGTTCTTTGAAATTCCAGTGGTCAGATCCTTTGATCTCGGCATTCAAGGTGGAGCAGATTTGGCTCACTTAACCGACCAGGAACAAGAAAACTATGCCCAATTTTATGGCCAGTATGGATTCGACAAAGTTTCTGCGGCAAAAGTTTTCCTTCGTCAGAGAAGTGCTAAATCTTTTGAGCAGACGGCTTCCTTGACCGAGGCTGGGCTGAGTATTTCTAAAGTATTCTAAAGATTGTTTTCTTTTTGATAATCTGAAAGCTTCTGTTTTAAGAGACAAAACTCTTTGCAGGAGCTTTCGATCAAGCTTCTACGCTCCAATTCAGGGAGCGTCTGGTTCTC
>PEZR01000104.1:0-1785 GCA_002773975.1 Bdellovibrio sp. CG10_big_fil_rev_8_21_14_0_10_47_8 | reverse complement strand
ATATAAGTTTCAATCAGTGTTTTTCGAAGATCCTGTCCATTCTCGTCAGAAATTCCTTTGAAATGATTGAGAATGGTAAAATCATAGGTCTTATCTCGCTCTAGCCATGGAAGGATCATTTTCTGAAGCTGGTCTCTTTGAAAGGGCTTTCTTAAAATTCCATCCATGCCAATATTCAGACATTTTTCCTCTTCATTTTTCATTGCATGAGCTGTGACGGCGATGATCGGGATCTTTGTTTTTTGGAGCTTTCGAATTCTGGCCGTGGCCTCATATCCGTCAACGCCTGGCATTTGGCAGTCCATAAGGATGAGGTCATATTTTTTATTCTTAAATGCATCAACGGCTTGTTCTCCATTTTCGACAAGGTCGTACCGATATCCCAAGTCCTTAAGATAAGTCATCGTGATCAACTGGTTCACAGGGTTGTCCTCCGCGACTAAAACAAGGTATTTTTCTGGAGTATGGTTTTGTTCCGGAGAACTCGTTAACGAAGATATCGGATTTGTTTTCTGTATGGGTGTTGAGATGCTTTTTTCCAGAGAGGTCTGAAACCAAAAACGCGAACCCTTTCCGGGGGAACTGTCCACTCCGATTTGTCCTCCCATGAGCTCGGTCAATTGCTTGCAAATGGAAAGACCAAGTCCGGTGCCACCAAAATTTCGGGACGTGGATTCATGAGCCTGGGTGAACGGTTCAAAGAGTCGTCCTTGCTCAGCTTCCGAGATACCAATGCCAGTATCATGAACTGAAAATTCGAGTTCGAAGGCATCGGGAAGCTCTTTGATTAGTTTCAATTCAACAATCACTTTTCCAGCGGGGGTGAATTTGATCGCATTTCCTGTGAAGTTATTTAAAACCTGGGAAATGCGGACTGGATCTCCAACAACTGACGAAGGCAGGGGAGAGTCAATTTTAAGCTCTAGAGAAATTCCTTTTTGTTTTGCCCGAGGTTGCATGAGCTGCAGAGTTTGGTGAGCCAGCCGTACAGGATCAAAAGCGACCTTTTCGAGACTCATTTTTCCGGCCTCAATTTTTGAGAAATCCAAAATGTCACTGATGATGGTCATCAACTGTTCGCCAGAAGCCGAGATCAATTGAGTGAACTGTAGCTGTTCCTCGCTGAGTAGGGTATTTGCAAGAAGTTCCGTGAGTCCAATGATTCCATTCAGAGGAGTCCGAATTTCATGACTCATATTTGCCAAAAAGCGGGACTTCATTCGCGAAACATCGAGGGCCGCTTTTTCTGCCCTTTGTAGGCTTTGTTCGATTTCCTTTTTTTCGGTGATATCTCGAAAGACGGTGATGGCTCCATGAACTTTTGTATCGGGACCACGAATGGGTCTTGATGTGAAGCTCAATACCCGAGGTCCATCAGGGTTAGTTTGGCAAAGGACCTCGAGATCATTGACTGGATTCCCATTCAGGGCACTGATTGTCGGCATTTGATCCGGACCCAGCGGACGCATGGTTTTAAAGTCGAGATTATTTTCAAGAATATATTCACGGCGAGTTTTTATCTCCTCTGGACCAAAACCTAACAGCTCTCGGGCAACAGTATTGAAATGAAGAAAATTCATCTCATTGTCCGCCACCATCAAGCCGTCACCAATGGATTCCAACATCATTTTGAACATTTCAGTTTGGATTTGCAGGCGACCGATCGTTGCTTTCAAAGTTTCAGCCTGCTGTCGAAGCTCTTCATCTTTCTTCTTTAAAATCTGAACATCTCTCGTAGTCATTCGATGGGCTGTGATAATCAAGTAGCATGCGAAGACGAGGGCA
>PEZR01000013.1:7172-9259 GCA_002773975.1 Bdellovibrio sp. CG10_big_fil_rev_8_21_14_0_10_47_8 | reverse complement strand
AAAAAAGTGAGTGCCGTGAGGGCCAAAAAGCACGTCATTGAAAACGGGACGATAACGGACGAGCGAAGGATCTCCCACAATTCGATCTCGTGGGGAATTTCTCGGACGTCAAGTTGCGGCAAAATAAATTCAAAAGCGGCTTTTGCAGACGGAAAGTGAGGGTCTAGGGTCAACGCCTTGCGAAGATAGGCCAGCGCAAAGCCCTTGTGTCCCAGTTGGAACTGGACCAAAGCCAAGTTCGTCAGTGCAGAGATATTTTCGGGCTCTTTCTCAATGGCAGCGGTAAATGCCAAGAGGGCCGGATCATATTTTTTCTCGCGATAGCTTTCAATTCCGTCATGAAAAGCTTGATCAAAAGAACTCCACTCTTTGGCGGGAGATATTTCCGGCGTTGGAGCGGTTGGGGGCATGCTGGTCTCAAAAGTTGGGGTCGGTGGTTCTGCGGCTAACGCACTGGTGGCGTAGCCACAGGCTGTAAAAATTTGAATGACGCTAAGGAAGATGAGAATTTCGAGCTTCATGGTTCCAAAAGTCTAGGACGTGTCGAGCAAATCCGCAATCGTGCACGTAGGGGAATCGTCAACTTTGGCGAGGCGCGACGACGAAGTGCGGGTAGATGTTACTGTCTTCATTCTCAGTGGTGGGGGTGGTAGTCTTAAGAGATCTCAGAAAGGATCAATCGCATGGCTCAACTGATTGGACATCAAATCGACGAATCGACTCAGGTGACAAAAACACTTCAACAGCTGGTGGATGAGGTCACAAAGATCAATCACCAAATAACAGGGGTGAAGCCACCCTCTGCTGAATTTCAAGAAAACGGCAAAAAGCAGATTGAAAAAATCGGTCAGTTTCGTGGTCGGCCGCTGCACTATCCCTATGTTGGAACGGGCGCTGGTAACGGTGTTTACGTTGAGCTTGAAGACGGCAGTGTAAAATTGGATCTGATCAATGGCATTGGAATTCATTTGATGGGGCATTCTCATCCACGAGTGATGGCAGCAACTGTGCGTGGAGCACTTAGCGACATCGTGAACCAAGGAAATCTCCAACCCAATCGAGAGTATGGACAGTTCTTAGAAAAGTTAGCGACTTGGGCGGGACGGAAGAGTCGTTTGAAATACGCCTGGCTTTCGACTTGTGGAACGATGGCGAATGAAAATGCCCTTAAGATGGCGCGGCAGAAGTTATCTCCTGCTCGTATGGTGATTAGTTTCAAAAATGCTTTTGCTGGTCGTTCGACAATGATGGCGGAATTGACAGACAATCCGGCATACAAGGTTGGTCTACCTGAATACAATGAAATTCTCCGAGTCCCCTTCTATGACAAGAAAGACCCCCAGAGTGGAGAAAAAACTCTCCGCGCGTTCAAAGAACATGTGGCGAAATACGAAAACAACATTTCTGTATTTTCCTTCGAACCGATGCTTGGTGAGGGGGGGTATCAGGCTGCACCCCGAGAATTCTTTTTGCCGGTTTTGGACTTTTGCAAAGAAAAGAAAATCGCTGTTTGGGCAGATGAAGTTCAAACTTTCTCGAGAACCGGAGAACTTTTCGCTTTTGAAACTCTGGACATTGGATCCTATATTGATCTTTGCACAATCGCAAAAACTGCACAGGTCGGAGCGACACTTTATACCGAAGAATTCAATCCAAAACCTGGATTGATTGCTGGAACATTTTCTGGATCGACACCGGCCCTCACCGCGGGGATGGAAATTCTGCAGATTCTGCAAGAGGGGTACTTGGGGCCCGAAGGCCGCATCCAGCAGATCCATAAAAAATTTATTGGGATGCTCAATCATTTGAATGAAACCACCTGTCGGGGTTTGTTAACTGATGCTGGGGGAATGGGTTTGATGATCGCGGTGACCCCTTATCAAGGGAAAAAGGAACAGGTTGATGCTCTGTTAAAGAGAATGTTTCAAAATGGTTTGATCGCCTTTAACTGCGGCAAAGACCCTATTCGCGTGCGTTTCTTGGTTCCTGCAATCATTCAGGATGCCGATATCGAAGTAGCAAAGACAATCATTGAAAAAAGCATTCTTGAAGAAGCTTAGTTGAGTTTTATTGAGCTGTGTCGAAAA
>PEZR01000013.1:6752-7140 GCA_002773975.1 Bdellovibrio sp. CG10_big_fil_rev_8_21_14_0_10_47_8 | reverse complement strand
GACTCGTGATTTAGTTCTATGGTTGGCGGAGACCTGTCGTGAGCGTGGATTGGCTGTTGAGGTCCAAGAGGAAGTATGGGGCGATCAACAGCAGGCCAACATTATCGTGCGCCCGAATAACGATCGGCCGGCTCTTGAGTTTTTATTGCAGACTCACCTGGACACGCCGGACCCGGGTCCTTTTGGATTTTGGTCCGAGACGGGACACAATCCATTCGATGCTCATATCATTGAAAATAAAATTTACGGACTGGGCTCAGCCGATGTGAAGCTGGATTTTCTATGTAAGCTCGAGGCAATCTCATCTTTTTCAAATATAACAAAATGGCGTTTGCCGCCCGTATTGGTGGGAACTTACGGTGAAGAGACTGGAATGGCTGGAGCTCTC
>PEZR01000013.1:0-6704 GCA_002773975.1 Bdellovibrio sp. CG10_big_fil_rev_8_21_14_0_10_47_8 | reverse complement strand
TGGCCCTCATCGGAGAGCCGAGCGATCTGCATCTGATCACAGCCGGTAAAGGAATGGCAGGGGTCGAGATTCGAATTCCCTATAGCCAAGAAGAAAAAAGCTACCGTGTGGAACACAACCTTCGTGAAAGCACATCAACCCAAAGTCGAATTTTTCACGGCAAGTCCGCTCATTCTGCAACTCCGCACTTGGGCGAGAGCGCGATCAAAAAAATGTTGGACTATTTGATGCAATTGCCCGAGGGCATTGTGGTCATGGAGATCGACGGGGGTGTGAACTTTAATACTGTTCCGGCGAATGCTTTTCTTGAGGTGGACCCCATTTCTGGAGTCGCCGACCCCATGTCGCGAAAAATTTGCGCGATTTATCAGGCACTCAAGGACCTGGAAGTTCAATTCTTGGCCTATCAGGATCGGGACTTTTTTCCGACACATCCTACTTTGAACATTGGCCTGATGAGGACTTCAGAAGATCACATTTTTCTGTCGGGGAGCTGTCGTATTCCGCCAGTGGTGACCAATGAAATTTACGAAGAATGGATGGTTCGGTTGAAGCAGAAATGTCAGACGGTGGGGGCCGAGTTTCGAGTCACCGATTATAAACGACCGTACAGAACGGATCCTTCCTCGATGTTGGTTCGTGGTTGTTTGGATGAAATTGGTCAGATGGGCTTGTCCGTAGAGACCAAAACCCAGTCGTCCACCAACGAGGCGAGCTTGTGGAGTCGCATAGGAATTGATTGCGTTTCATTTGGCCCAGGCCTGCGCGAAGGGAATATACACACGCCCAAGGAGCATGTTGCCATTGATGACCTTAAAAAGTCCGTAGAGTTTTATCGGCGTATTGTTGAAAGGTTTTGTTTATGAGTTTTATCGTTCGAGCTGTTCGCCATGAAGACGCCAGTCAGTTGGTCGACCTTGCCAGACAATTTACTTTGCTCAACTTGCCCGGTGAAAAAAAAGTCATCGCCAGTAAAATTGATCGCAGTGTCCATAGTTTTGCTGGAAAATTGCCTAAACAAGAGACCGAGTATCTATTTGTGGTCGAAGACACCGAGGAACAATTGGTGGTTGGCAGTTCTTTGATCATGGCCAAACATGGAACCGAAGAAATTCCCCATAACTTTTTCAAAATTTTGAAAAAGAATCATTACAGTGATGATCTGGGAATAGGCTTTATTCATCAGGTTTTAAGATTTCAATTGGATATGGATGGGCCCACTGAAATCGGTGGGCTTTTGGTGGACAAAATCTATCGGCGTCGTCCTGAGAAATTGGGAAAACAAATTTCTCTGTCCCGATTTTTATACATGGGCCTTCATCCAGAGCAGTTCGAGGAAAGAGTCCTGTGCGAATTGACCCCTCCTCTGACCGACGAGGGCCGGTCTGAGTTTTGGGAAGCCTTGGGGCGTCGCTTTACGGGTCTTCCTTATCAAGAAGCAGATATGCTTTCTCAAAGTCATAAAGAATTTATCAGCTCTCTTTTTCCCCAGGAAGACATCTATCTTTGCCTGTTGGATGCAAAAGCCCGCTCAGTTTTAGGGCGTGTTGGCGAGCATACAAAACCCGCTCAGCATCTATTGGAGAGTATTGGTTTTGAATATCTCGAAGAGGTGGATCCTTTTGATGGAGGTCCTCACTATGGTTGTAAAACCAAGGATATCTTGCCAATTAAAATGGGTCGACGTGTTCGGGTGGCAGAATTTAAAGATGCTTCCTACAAAGAGCAGGGACTTGTCGGTCTAACTCAAGACGAGTTCAAGGCGGCCCTTGTGAGTTATGATCTACGTGGAGACGAAGTTGCGTTGGCACCGAAAGTGCGAAGCCTTTTGGGTGTTGACGTGGATGAAGAAATTTTTCTTTCTCCGTTCAATTACCATCTGCCAAGAAGGGAACAAACATGAAATATACAGCCACTTATTTGGGAGATTTTATCCAAGGTCGATTCCATCCGGTTTCCAAACCCGACGGCAGTTTTAAAGATATTTCCCCGGCAGATCTCAATGACCTGGTGATGACGGTTCCCTTCAGTCATGCCCATGTGGATGTGGCGGTGGATTCAGCGAAAAAGGCCTTCTTGGGCTGGGCGCGACTCAGTCAGGAGGAAAGAAATCAGTATTTGCTTCGTCTGAAAGAGACCTTTGAAACCATGAAGGATGAAATGGCCGAAGCAATTTGTCGAGATACCGGTAAGCCAAAATGGGAGGGTCTTAGCGAGGCTTCCGCGCTGGTGAATAAAATTGATATCACATTGAGATACTCGTTAGATTTGGTGCGGGAGGAGCGAATTCCCAATGCTTTGCCTCAGGTTGATGGGGTGATTCGACACAAACCCCGAGGTGTGATGGCCGTGATTGGGCCTTTTAACTTTCCCGCACATTTGCCCAATGGGCATATTATTCCGGCACTGGCGGCGGGCAACACGGTGGTGTTTAAGCCCTCTGAGCAAACTCCCTATGTGGGTCAGATGATGGCCAAGGCTTTCGAGAAGTCTGAATTTCCCGAAGGCGTTTTCAACATGATTCAAGGAGACGGAGAGACCGGCCGAAAAATTGTCATTCATGACAAGGTGGACGGCATTCTTTTTACAGGGTCTTATGAGGTCGGGTTAAAAATTAAACAAGAAACCATGGCCCACTATTGGAAACTCCTGGCTCTTGAAATGGGTGGGAAAAATGCGACGGTCGTATGGGCTGACGCTGACATGGACAAAGCCATCTACGAAACCTTGGTTGGAGCGTATATGACTTCGGGCCAAAGGTGTTCTTGTACGAGCCGCGTGATCGTGCATCCGAGTCTGGCGGAAGAATTCACTGAGCGCTTTTATCAAGCAGCTAAAAGATTGACGATTGGGCATTGGTCAGAAAATCCATTCATGGGGCCTCTGATCAACGCAGCGGCAGTTGAAAAGTACGTGCGATTTCAAGAAATTGCGAATCGCGAAAGCTGCGAAAACTTGATGCGTGGGAAGCAGCTCGATCTGAAACATAAAGGTTACTATGTGACCCCAAGTATTCATCTGGTGAAAAAATTTGATCCTAATTCGGTTTATCAAAAGAGTGAAATTTTTGGTCCCAATGTTGCCATCTATCAGAGCAAAGATTTTGATGAGACTTTGAAAATTGTGAACTCGACGGGTTTTGGTCTCGTGATGGCGCTCTTTTCCAAAGATGAAGCCCTTTATAAAAGAGCCCTCTTGGAGGCCCGAGTTGGATTGCTCAACTGGAATCGCACGACCAATGGTGCCAGTTCGAGGTTGCCTTTTGGTGGAATGGATAAGTCTGGAAATGATCGACCGTCAGCGCATTATGCGATCCAGTATTGCACGGTGCCTGTGTCGAGCCTTGAAGATCCAACGGGGTTTGATGCGACCAAAATTCTTCCGGGAATCCCGCCCGAGGCTCTGCAAAAATGAAAAAGCTTTTAGGGCTTTCAATCCTAGTTGTTTTTTTCATGGTGTTGGGCTTCGGCTTCCAGTTCTTTCAGAACTTTGTGTCTGTTCCGGCGGGTCCAGGTGAGACCGAAGTGGTTTATGAGGTTTTGCCGGGAAAAACTTTTCAAAGGGTCGCCAGAGACCTTCAAGACAAGGGATTGATTAAGAATGCTTTCTTGTTTTCTTGGTACGCCCGAATTCGAGGAGGTGCTGGAAAAATGAAGGTCGGAGAATATGGACTTCGACCCAATATGACTCCGGCAGAGGTCCTTGCTGTGATTACCAGTGGGAAGAGCATTGGTCGGCTTTTTACGGTCTCAGAGGGTCTGAATATTTTTGAGATCAGTGATTTATACGAGAAACAAGGCTACGGTCCTCGGCAAGAGTTTTTAGATCTTTGTTACGACCAGGAGTTTATTCAGTCTTTGATCGGGGAGGCCCATTACAATCTTGAGGGTTATCTCTTCCCGGAAACCTATCAGATCACCAAGTACATGAAGGCCAAAGATCTCATTACGACCATGGTTAAAAAGTTTCAGGAAGTGTACCGCGAAGTCATGCCGGCGGATATTCCTGCTGGTTGGACTCAACATCAAATTGTCACTCTTGCCAGTATCGTCGAAAAAGAAACGGGCTCCCCTGAAGAACGTCCCGATATCTCATCTGTGTTTCACAATCGCCTGGCCAGGGGAATGCTGCTTCAGACGGACCCGACAATTCTTTATGGAATGGCGGATGAACAAAAACAAGTTGTGATGAGTATACGGAAGGCAGATATCCTTCGTCGAACCAAATACAATACCTATGTGATCAAGGGCCTTCCACCCGGGCCCATTGCAAACCCTGGAAGGGCGGCCCTGTTAGCCGCTGTCGAACCCGCCCAGACGAATTATCTTTTTTTTGTTTCTCGTAACGACGGCACTCATATTTTTTCAGAGAATTATCAGGCCCATCAAAATGCTGTTCGTCGGTTTCAGCAAGATCCCAGGGCTCGAAGGGGCAAGAGCTGGCGGGATCTCGAAAAGAAACGAAAAAATAAGTAAAAAACTACAGCTCTAAATTTTCGGGACCGACACGGCGAAAATCTTTGCTTTCAACGTCGTACTTGTAAACGTTCAAATGGGGAATTAGATCATCGTCGAAGGTTGGGGCAATGATTTCCAGCTGTTTGTCATTGTCAACGTCAGCCATCACCAAATTTGAAGTGTGGCCATGAAAATTAAAATAGGCATCTCTTTTTTGGGGAAGAATAATTCGTTTCACAAATTGAATTCGACCTGTTTCGGCGCGGGTTTCAAAAATCTCTAGAGCCAAAGTGTCCGCTGTTTTTACCTTAATGACAGCCACCTGGAACCCATCACCAGTGAGATCTGCGTCGGCTTTTGCTAAGACAACCCTTGATTTAGAAATCAAAAACTGCCGGATAAATTCCTTGGATTTTGGAATGAGGCTGAGGGTTACCAACAAGACGGAAATCAAGCAAAGGCTCGCGAAGCTGACCCAGAAGAACCGACCTTTTTGCTGTTCGGTGGTGGCGGTAAAGGACATAGGCAGATTAGAACAAATTTGCTTTGAAAAGGCGAGTCTTGATCTTTATTCTGGGTTGAGTTCATGCAATCAATCGATTCTGGTTGCAGAAGGGATCTACGTGAAAAGTAAAGAGTTTTATCAACTGCTCGAGTCACGAAAATCGATTCGTAAATACAAGAAGGACCAGCCTCCTCGGGAGGTGATCGAGCGGATCTTGATGGCAGGGATGCAGGCGCCCAGTGGAAAGAATCGGCAAAATTGGCGATTCTTTGTGGTTACCGGAAAGAAGCGAGATGAATACTTAAAGTATTCGCAAAAATCATGGCTGGGAATCAAAGATGTTCTTCAGGAAAAACTGAAACCATCTTTATATCAATTTACAGAGAGATTTTTCTTCACGTTGGGAGATGCTCCCGTCATCGTGTTTTGCTATTCGAACAATACACCCGAGGAGCGGTATCACACCAGTATCGGGAGTGTTTATATGGCCGCGGAGAACATCAATTTGGCCGCCATTGTCGAGGGCCTTGGTTGTTGCACGATGGGGGCTCCTCTGGAAATCAAACAAGAGGTCGATCAGTTTTTGGGTGTCACAGAACTTCCGGAATACCAAGCCGGGGAGCTCGAGCTTCTTTGTGCTATCGTGATGGGTTACCCTGACCATGAACCGCCCAAGGCTCCTCGTCAAACTGAAGGCCGCATTACCTGGCTCTAGAAAATGAAATTCGAACAAAATGGGACTGGTAATTATACTCAAGGCTTAAGTCTGGAGATTTTCTGTGCCCGTATCAGTCAGCGGGCGGGGCGCCATAGGGACCAGCTCCTTTTTACCAAAGACGGTGATTTTCCTGATGAATTTTCCAGAATGACCATGTTTTTTGGGCCTGATCTGTGTTACACCAGCAGACTTTCCACGGGCAATTTGCCGCGCCACAACAGGGGTCGTATTTGTGATCGAACATTTAAAACAAAATCCATTTGTTTTAGCCCCTATGGCGGGAATCACTGACCATGCTTTTCGCTCGTTTATGAAGGCGCGGGGGGCGGGAATCGTCGTCACCGAGTTAGTGTCAGCTATGGGAATTGAGTACAAATCTGACCGAACGGTGAAACTCATGAGCTTTGATGAAACCCAGCGGCCGGTAGGAATTCAGCTTTTTGGCGAAGATCCAGAGGTCATGGCTCGGGCGGCTCAGTTTGCCCAGGAAAAAGGAGCCGATTTTGTAGATCTCAATTTTGGTTGCCCAGTGCCCAAGGTCACAAAAAAGGGAGCGGGGTCCGCCATTCTCAAGGATCTCCCACAGATGGCGATCATGATTTCAACGATCAAAAAGGCCATTCAAATTCCACTGACCATCAAGATTCGAACAGGGTGGGATCAGGAAACTCGCAATGCGGAAGAGGTTGCGCATATTGCCCACAATGAGGGGGTCGCTTGGGTCGCTATTCATGGCCGAACTCGAGCTCAGGCCTATGCGGGACTGGCGGATTGGGATTACATTGCCCAGGTCAAGAGCGTTTCTCGAGTCCCTATTCTAGGAAATGGCGACATTTTGACCGCTAAACAGGCGGTTTTGCGCCTGGAACAGTCTGGATGTGATGGGGTTCTGATTGGCCGTGGTTGTCTGAAAAATCCGATGATTTTCGCAGATGCTCTGGCTCTGTGGCGCGGAGAGAATCTCAACTCGACTATGAGTCGAGATTATGTCAGTTTGTATCGGCATCTTTACGAAGTCCTCATG
>PEZR01000180.1:163-6666 GCA_002773975.1 Bdellovibrio sp. CG10_big_fil_rev_8_21_14_0_10_47_8 | reverse complement strand
AATGTTGTTGGCTGTACTCTGCTGGCGGTACAACGTTGCCCCAGGTGGCGACGGCCACATATTTACCGGCAGAATCAGCCTGAAGGGTCAGCCCCATATCGGTCTGCATCTGATAAAACTTGGTTCCATCGTTCGTCCCACTGCCGGGGCTAGTGCGAACCTGAATGCCCCGATATTTAATATGGGGCCGAATCCAATAGGGGATTTCAACCGAACCCAGGAACCCCGATTGATTGGCAATATCCTCATCGCTTTTACTTTTAGAATAAAAAGCGCGGGACGCAATTTCTGCCGACCAAAGGGCCCGGCCATAATCATTCAAAGGCCCACTGCCAAGTCCATTTGTATGGCAGGTCAGGCAAGAGCTGTAACCATAACTGATAAACTCTGGATAGGCCTGAGCCCTTGTTCCCAGCAAAAAAAGACCCAAAAAAAAGAAGAGGCTTACAAGAGTTTTCATCTGGAAAGATCATTGCCCAAGAGATTCAGGGGATCAAGAAGTCTTCTAAAATCAACACGACGAGATGGACGGCCCTTAAAATCGAAAACAGATGGAAAATCTCTGCCTTTGAGCTTGAATGGTCAAGAATCCCATGCTGCAATTACAATATGATTTTTAGATTTAAAGGGACTCCGTTGCCCGTGATTGTTTCAACCATTGCTCTTTGTTCCATGATCTCATTTTTTCCCATTTTGGCTGAGGCTGAAACAACCGCCGCCGCCGAGATCTCGCAGATTGCGGTGAGCGAAGCAACGGCCTCTCGAGTCGTGATCACGGATACTGCCTATACGATTTATGGGGGCTATGCGGGGACCGGCGGAACTTGCGGGACAACCGCAACTCCTGACAATGCCAATGTTTGTGATTCCTGCAAAGGATTGGGCACATTGGGAACGATGACGAACTATTCTTGTGCCTATCGCAGTATTTATCCGGACTTGGTTTTGTCGATTTCTTTTGTGGTGACTAACATTCCAGCTAATTCATCACTTCGCGCAGAGATTTCAGGGGGAAGTACAACGGGCACAATGATCACGTTAGAGTCGTCCTCAACCGATATTTCCAGTGGCACTACTTTGACGGCCAATATGAAGTGGTCAGCCCTTTGTACCAGTACAGCATGTACGACCAGTGAAGTCAGAGTACTGAAAGTCGGTGTCACCAATGGGGCCACCTCTGATTTTCTCACGGGGGGGTATAAAGAGTTTACCGTTCGTATTCGGTATGCAGATCCCTCAACCAACAATAAGGTCCTGACTTGTGCAACGGGCGATCCCTTCTGTGAAATCAAGGTCTTTCCCGGTGATGGCAAGGTTTATGTGCAGAATATTTCACGGGGTTCAACTGGTCCATACGGAGATGCTTCGGAGGCCAAGTGGCGTTCTTTGCGTCTTTTTTATGATGAAACAAATTTGCCAGGGGCTGACTTTGATTCGATTCCCGTTGGGACCGATGCTAATTATGCAGATCTCGAAGTTCTGAGCAATGAAAGTATTGGTGATATCTCCCTTGCCAGCAACAAGATCACTGGTCTCACCAATGAGACCAGCTACAAATTCACGGCGGCATCAGTCGATGATGCCACCGTCGTAACGGGCTTCTGGGATTCAAGCATTCAGAATGAGACTGACCACACGGCAACTCCTGGAGAGGTCGTTGGGCTGTTGGACAACAAAAAATGTTTTATTGCGACGGCTGCTTTTGGTTCGCAGATGGCTCCACAGGTTGATTTGTTGAGGCAATTTCGGAATCAGTTTTTATTGACTCATTCTTGGGGAGTTTGGTTTGTGAAATTTTATTATCGAACCTCTCCACCGATTGCTGAGTTTATTTCTCAACATGATACTCTTCGAACAGTGATTCGAACTTTGTTGTGGCCATTGATTGTTTTTGCTCAAAGTGCAATGCAGTTTGGGATGTTGGTGACATTGGGAATTATCTTGGCGTTGGCAACAATGCTTTCTCTGTTGATTCCTCGGATCTTCACAAGACGGGTCTCTAAATGATGAGTCAACGATGCCGAATGCTCAGTATCTTTGCAGGAACCTTTGTTGCCGTTTTTGCGATTTCAGCTTTGGCCAGCGAAAAACGAGTCACCGTCGAATCCGAACAAAAATTTCAAGATGCCTATATCAAACAAAAAATAGAGTCCGAGGAAGCCGTTAGCTCGGATCCAAATACCAATCGATTTCCTCATGCAGAGCCTTTGTTTAAAAAACCAGAAGGTCCTCCCCAGGGTGGGACTATCCGCGTGGAGCATCCTCGAGCCGCTCAGGGATTGCAGAGGATCAATAAAGATGGTGTTTATCAATACAGAACAGGACTTAAAGAGAAATCAAAATCGGGCTCATTTCGCTTGTCATCAATGACCACACCGACAATCAAGGGCACGAACAGCGCGGTCACTTTTAATAATATGTATGGAAGCTCTGACCTTATGGGTTTGCAAGTGACCTATGAATGGCAACCTTTTCGCAGTTTTGGCTCTTTGGGTTTACAGCTGGAAAGTGGTTTTGCCACGGCCAGTGGAAAAGGTTATTTCAAAACCGCACGCTCGGATGGAACAACTCGAGCTGAAGAGTCTTACAATCTTTACGTTGTCCCGATGTCTGCATTTTTAAATTATCGGTTCGAATACAAAAGGCGCCAATGGATCGTTCCATTTATCAGCGGCGGAGGAACCTATTTCGGGATGGTTGAGGTCCGTGATGATGGAAAGGCTCCAGTCGTTGCCGGAGCACCCGCTGTCGGTGGTGGTGGTGGTGCGCTTTTTTGCATCTCTTGTGTTGATTCAGCAAATGCCTTTGTGATGTCTCAAGAGTATGGAATTGCAGACCTGTGGTTGGTTTTAGAAGCTCGGGCAATGCAAGGTCTTTATGATGACATTGATTTCACGAGCCAGATGATCAGCCTTGGCATCACTGTCGACTTTTAAGAGGCCTGAGAGTTCTTTTGTTTTTCCTTGGATTTCTGAAAATAGTGATGGGCCACAATCCCAAGAACCATTGCCGCAACAAAGATAAAAGACGATGCTTTTGAAAATTGGGTCATTGAGACCAATGCGGGTCCTGGACAAAATCCAGCGATTCCCCAGCCCAATCCAAATAAAACAGCACCGATGACAATTGATGAGTCAATTTTTGTTTTGGTTGGAAGGTGCATCTGCTGGTCCAACAGAGGATGACTTTTTTTCTTCATCCACAGACTGACGGGGGCATGGATTGCCAGAGCTCCGATCATAACAAAAAGCAAACTGGGGTCCCAGTTGGCCGAGGAGACATCTAAAAATCCAATAATTTTTTGTGGCAAAGTCATTCCTGAAATACCCAGACCCAAGGCAAACAAAAAGCCCGAAATACCTGCGGTAAGAAGTTGATACTTTGTTTGTTTGTTCATAAAGACCTCATCACGACCGAAGTGAGTGTTGCGATCAGAAAGCCACTGAGCATAAAAACGACCACAGCCATCAGTGATCGGGGGCTGCCTCGAGACAGGCCACAAATTCCGTGACCGCTGGTGCAACCTGAGCCAAGAGCAGTTCCAAAGCCAACCAAAAGCCCAGCCAAAACTAAATTTTCATGATCTTTATAGATGGGCTCTGCTTCAAGCGGGTTGAAACCTGAAAGATGTAAAACCAAGCCACCCAAAAGCAAGCCACCCAAAAAAACGGCGCGCCAAGGGGAATCATGTTTGAAAAAAATTGTGTTGTTCAGAATTCCACTGATGCCAGAGACACGTCCATTGAAAACCAACAGAATGCTCGCCGAAATTCCAATCATCAATCCGCCGACTAAACTCCACATCCAAGGACTCATGGATTGCCTCCCATTTTCTTAAATTCAAGATAAAGCATTGAACAGGAAATGAATAGAACAAAGCCTGCAAACAAAAATTTGAGCTGTTTTTCCGGCACTTTGTTTTTTAACCACTCTCCGGAAAACATACCGATCAAAGAAATGGACAAGACTGGAATCACCAAAGACATAGATTGCGTAGCAAGGGCAGGGTCCTTGAACAAGGTAATGAACCAGCCGCCCAAAGACTGCACGGCGATCACAAACAAAGAGGTCGCAATCGCTTTTTTAATCGGCAAAGAAAAAGCTCGGTGCAATACCGGAGTAATCAGAAATCCGCCTCCGACTCCGATAATTCCAGTAAGAATACCAATGCCAAGGGCGGAAGCCATGGCTTCTGCGGAATGCACTGGTTTATCAGATTTCTTTTTTTTCAACATCGATAGAGCCGCTAAAAACATGACTACCGAAAAAATAATTAAAAAGGCGGCATCTTTGCTGACGGACCAAGGGCCGATTGAAAAAGAGCTTGGTATCCTTGGTAAGATCCATGCCCTGGCAAAAAAGACACCAATCAATCCTGGAATCAAAAAAAGAAACCCCTGCTTCCATTGAATTTCTTTTTTTCGAGAATTGCGCCAACTTCCCAAGAGAGCAACTGCGCCCACGATCAACAATGATTGGGTGGTCGCCACTGAGCCTGGCAGGTGCAACAGATACACCAGGATGGGAACGGTTAGAATGGATCCTCCAGCTCCCAACAGCCCCAACGTTGCCCCCATCAATAAAGATGCAATCCAGGCCACCAGCATTTATTTGTCCCCTAAGTGAGGTTGATTGGATTCAATCGGGAACTTGAGTTCGTTCCACCGAATCATTCCGCCGGTCATATTGGCGACATTTTTGAAACCTTGTTGGCGAGCCTCAAAGGTGGATTTGCCTGAACGTCCGCCACTTCGGCAGACGAAAACAATTTCCTGACTTTTATCATTGGTTTTAAAAAATAGATCTAAAGCATCCCCTTGGGTGATCAGTTCGGCCCCGGGAATGTGTCCCAGTTCTCCCACATACTCATCGGGTCTTCGTACATCAATAAGCCGCACTTGGCCCAGGTGGGGTTTTAAATTTTCTGGAGTGATTTCAGGAATGTCATTGACCATTTGCGGATGAAGGACGGTCTCAGACTTGATATTCCCGCAAGCCATGTTGGCGGGAACTGCCTCATGAATCTTTTTGGGTTGAGCCAGTTTCAGCTCTGACATGAGCTTGACGAATTCAGCCTCAGTTTTGCCGCCACCCAATCTGGGATTGAACTTCTTTTCGATCTCAACAGAAGATTTTGTTTGTCCCCGGTAATCATGACCTGGATAGACCACAGTGTCCGGTGGCAGAGTAAAGAGTTGATGAGTCACACTTTGAAAGAGTTTATGGGATGAGCCCTGTTGAAAGTCTGTTCGTCCGCAACCACGGATTAAGAGTGCATCGCCTGTAAAAGCCATTCCTTCGCAAACGTAACTCATGCAGCTGTCGGTGTGCCCCGGTGTGGACAGAGCCTTGATTTCAAAAGTCCCGAACTGAAGGGTGTCTCCGTCGTGAAGGGGGACATCCATACAGGCCACCTTCGCGTCCGCAGAGACCGCAGTTTTTGCTTGAGTTCTTTTGCGGATCTCACCGGCTCCGGTGACGTGATCAGCATGAACATGGGTATCAAGAACGTATTTTAATTTTAAACCCAGGTCATTGACGAGCTGAAGGTCTCGATCCACCGTTTCCAGGACGGGATCGATCAAAACAGCCTCTTTGCTTTTAGCATCACCTAAAAGATAGGTATAAGTGGATGTTTCATGTTCAAACAGTTGGTAAAAAATTAGATTTTTGTTCATTAAACACTCCTCTGTTGTTCAATCTATTGGACTTGAGACTAATATAGAAGAAAAGAAGGGTACAGAATATGTCGACCGACATCATTGGCTGTCGTTTTCGTCATTGATCAGATCCAGCAGCCCATCTCGATTCAGGACTTGGATGTCTCGGCCTATCTGTGAAATTAGACCCTGTTCCTCAAAACGCCCCAGCGTGCGAATTACCGTGGGTGTGGTGCTGCTGCAAAATTCTGCAATTTCTTTGCGTGTCCACTGATGATTCGGATACAGCTCTTTGAGGGCGATCAGGGCCTGGGCTACGCGGGAACGAACCGTTTTTTCAGTGAGAAGAGCAATTCTGAGTTCGGCCGCGCCAAGGTCTTTGGCTAGGCAGCGGATCAGATGCTCGGCCATGTCCGGGAACTTCCCAAGACAATCGATAAAAATTTGTTTTGGGTACAGCAGGAGGGAGCAATTTTCGAGGGCATAGGACGTGGCGTGATACTTTTCTCTCCCCAAGAGTGAACGATGGCCGAAAATCTGCCCCCGTTTAAACAAGCGAACCAAGTGATCTTGGCCATTTTCCCCATGCAGAATCAAACCCACCATCCCGGACTGAAGACCAAAAATAAATTCAGGTGTTTCTCCGGCGCGATAAATACTGTCTCCCTTTTTAACAAATAAGGGATGCGAGGCCGACTTGAGTATTTGTTGGGCTTCGAGGGGTGCAATGTCGAAAAGAGATTCTAGGGCCATGGTTTTATTTTCAGATCTCATGAATCTCTTTTCAATCAGTAAATCTTCCTCTAAAAGAGCCTATGCCTCGAATCAAAATGATCGTTTCTT
>PEZR01000180.1:0-147 GCA_002773975.1 Bdellovibrio sp. CG10_big_fil_rev_8_21_14_0_10_47_8 | reverse complement strand
TTGTGGTTGGCAGAAGCAGAAAGACCATGCTTTTGCGTCTGACAAGGCCTCTATTCAAGAAACTATCGAGAAGTGTCTGAGCAAAATCTTCACCCATCTGGTGAATCTGAGTGCGTCAGGTCGAACAGATGCTGGCGTTCATGCTTT
>PEZR01000097.1:6752-10731 GCA_002773975.1 Bdellovibrio sp. CG10_big_fil_rev_8_21_14_0_10_47_8 | reverse complement strand
TCCCTTCAGGTTAATGGTTATGTACAGCTAGGTCTGACCACGGGAGCTCCCCCCGCAGCTGATTGTGATGCCGTCGCGGAGCTCGGCCGTATGAAAGTCGACACTGCCGCCAGCCTCTTGTATATTTGCATGGATTCAGGTTGGGTCTCGAAATAAGTAAAAAAAGCTCAATGCAGCCAGCCGCTGATGAAGCCAGCATCGACATCAAGTACCATTGCTCCAAGCTTTTCATAAACACCCTCCCATTAATAGAAAGCTAATTTGAAAAAGATTGATCAAAGTATTCGGTATAGCTTTTTAACGTCAGACGAAGTTTTTCAAGAGGAGACTCAACTTTATCTCCCTTTTGTAATTCAGCCGCAACGGCGAACAAATCTGAAAGTATAGCGTGAAATGCCGCATCTTGTTTTGCCTCCATTTTGCACTTGCTCACGATATTTTTGGCAGACTCGGAAATAACTGTACTGAGGTCGCGAGCCTCTTTATTCGAAATTTTGTTTGATTTTGATAGCTCACTAATGAGCTTAAACTTTTGATGAATTGCGCTCATATTTTCTCTCATAACCTGGTCGACGGGCCACTTTTCTCCGTGATTTAAAACCAGTGAGCTTTTTGAATGACCAGTTTTTTCATTCACTGGGGATTTTTTGTGATCATGTTGTTCGGCAAAGGCAATGCTCATCAAAAGGGTTAACGCTATTGCAGTAAAAAATGTTTTCATAAGATTCTCCGTTTTCCTATTTCTTTCCAAGAAATAGGGTGATTATATTTTCGACCATAAGTTTCCTGCTATCATCATTTTGTAATTTTTTGTGGGAAAGCAATCGTTCTCTAATTGATTCTGTTCTCAAAAAATGATGCAGAATTCCCATTAGAGACTGAGCAATAAAGAATGGATCTAGATCGGATTTAATATATTTTTTTTCCTGACCAATTTTAAAAAAACGGGCAAAGACTTCCGTCATCGCAACCATAGTTTTTTTTAAGACTAGATCTGATCGAGTACCCGTTGACTCTATTTCAAGCAGCAAAAGTTTTGTTAAAAAATGATTTTCATTGTGAATTCGAATTACGTCATCAATTGCGTAGCCGAGGCGAAGACGCATATCCGCAGCGCTTGTAGGCGCCGCCCCCAAAAATCGATTTGCGGACACAAGGCGACTTTTGCCATGCTTTGAAATACAGGCATTATATAGAGCTTCTTTGCCACCAAAGTGATATCGGATACTGGAAAAGTGTACATCGGCCAATGCCGCGACTTCTCTTATTGAGACGCCATCAAAGCCGCGTTTAGAAAACAGCTCAATTGCCGCAAGGTATATAGCCTCTTTTGCACTCATTTTCGAATGATATATACAAACGTATAAATACGCAATACATATGTATATATGAACATAACCTACATCAAATGATGTTTGCTATGAATGACACGGTAGTTAGATATCAAAGTGGAATTCGATTCTACGCAGAAGGGCAGTTATGAAAAGTTGTAAAATAAGTTGGTCTTTGGTCGTTATCTTGTCCGTTATTGTTGCTGTATTTTCTTATAAATTTACAGTAGGTGAAGTTAAGCCGTCCGAAGACGGAAGATTGGCCGTCGAGCTTACCAAGGATGAGCGCAATGCCTTGCTGCTCGAAATGAGGACTTGGTTGCAGAGCACGCAGGCTGTTCTTAATGCCGTATCCGACAGAAATTTTGAGGAGGTTAGTCGGGTAGCTAGAATCTCTGGGATGTCTGCCGAAGCGGATACGCCGGCATCATTATTTAGGAAGCTACCTGCTGCAATGAAAGCCTTGGGTTTTGATACCCGCAAAAAATTTGATGAAATTGCAGATGACGCCATTAAACTGAGAGATCCAGAGCACACAATTAAACAATTGAGCAATACAATGAATAACTGCATTGCGTGTCACTCGGCGTATCGGTTTACTGAGGCATTTCATTCACCCTTTCCGGCAAAAAATGGTTTTGTGGCAAGTGCTCATATTCGAGTGAAGACTGGACTCCAAACGAATTTATCAAATCGCATTGAATGAGATCGATGAAATCGGCTCAATCGATGTGAACACCGATTTAGGAATAGAAGTTTGTATCTAAAATAAGACGAAAAAAGGCAGGGAAACATGGATGGAAAAAAAAATATTGTTGTAGGGCTGTTTGTTATGGCCGGATTTATGCTCTATGGATTTCTCTTAATTTACTTGAGAGACTTTGCTCCCAATGCAGCAGAATGGGCCGCCGCTTATGGCAATGGAAAACATTTCGAGGCTAGGTTAGCTCATGTACATGGAAATCTTTTTGGCTTTTTGAATATTATGATTGGTTATCTTCTCTTTCAACTTGAGCTTACAAAAGGTCAACGTGCATGGGTTTCATGGACCAGTTTGGTTGGATTGCTTATGCCCATAGGCATTTTACTTGAGCTCGTTCTCGGCGCCCCGCCTTATTTTGTTTTAATAGGCGCGATCAGCATGACGGCGGGCATTTTCTTATTGGGTCTTTTTGTTTTGAAATCAAAATTGGTTTTGGCTAAAAAATAGCTCGGGTATAGGCAATTCAATAGGCTTCATTGTAAGGTAGTGACCTGCTCGGGCTAAATCGGTAATATTTCGCTTCTTGGGGGCACCATATACAGAGTTTGAGAACCGGGTTCATCCCCCGGGACTTTCGGGATTAAGGATTTGTAAGTGTTGATGAGAGATAAAAAACTGAGACTTATTGCAATTGACCAAAACAGAAAACCGGAGGAGATGATCGATCTTCCAGAAATAGGAAGGCAAGTCGCATTTGCCAATGTTGAAAACTACCTAAGAATGGCTTTCAGAAACCCTGGTGCGCCTATTTTGCAGCGATCGATAGCATCGTTGTTGGAAGTTGTGCATTTAAGGCACCTGTGAAAAATGGAAAAGTCGAAATTGCTTATTTTACCTTTCCTGGGTTCGAAGGCCGAGGCTTTGCGACTCAAATGGCGGCACTGCTGATTCGTCTCGCAGAAGCGTCCGATAAAACAACTCTGGTGACTGCTCAAACTCTGCCTCATAAAAATGCGTCGACTTCAATTTTAAGCAAGCTGGGGTTTACAAAGGTACGAAACATAAATCATCCTGAAGATGGAGAAGTTTGGGAGTGGGCGCTACTTTAGGCGGGCGGTTGCGAGTGCCTGAAAATAGAGCTCTTGACCTTCCCCAACTGTTTAACCCTACGGGGATGGCCTGACTTTGATTTTCTGATGTTAGCCTCCATCACTTACCAAGTAAGTGAACGCGAGCTCCGCCAGGTGGTTTTTGGGTCTTGTGATGGCCATACAAACCGCTTATCATATTCTGCATAGACTCTACGGTTTAAGCCGGTGGAAGGAACATGCAATGACGGCGATTTCGACAATAGCATTGTTAACCATTTCAAATATCTTTATGACTTTTGCTTGGTACGGGCATTTGAAAAACTTAAATGCCAGGCCTCTTATGATTGCCGTTCTTGTGAGTTGGGGGATTGCTTTCTTTGAATACTGTTTTCAGGTACCGGCTAATCGTATCGGTTTTGGCTATTTTACGTTGCCTCAGCTAAAAATCATTCAAGAGGTCATAACCTTGGTGGTGTTCATAGGATTCGCGGTGTTTTACATGGGAGTCAAGCCAAGCCTTAACTTCTTGTGGGCAAGTTTATGTCTGCTGGGTGCGGTTTTTTTTATCTTCCAAGATCGAGTTTGACTCAGCTGATGGCCACGGCAGATTTCATGGATGGCGACAAACCGAAGTCTTGGTGGAGATTTACTTCAAAACGAAAGACTCTTTTAAAATGACAGAAATTAAACAACAGGAGATAAAAAATGATTAAAAAAATTTTCATAGGTCTTGGTCTCGTTATCGCCGCTATCTTGGTATTTGCAGCTGTAAAATCTGGTGAAATGAACGTCAGTCGAGAAATTGTGATCGCGACCAGCCCCGAGTCCTTGTTTCCTTATATCAATAATAGCCA
>PEZR01000097.1:0-6740 GCA_002773975.1 Bdellovibrio sp. CG10_big_fil_rev_8_21_14_0_10_47_8 | reverse complement strand
CCTTGGCGCAAAGTCCGAGTGGACCGGGAAAGAAATGGGAGTTGGCTCGTCAGAAGTCGTTGAGAGCGTGCCGAATCAAGTCGTCAAAACCAAGCTCGACTACACCAAGCCATTTGTGATGTCTCAGCTTGCAGAGATTACTCTGACGCCGACAGAGGGCGGAACCCGAGTCAAATGGTCTGTCAGTGGCCACTCGAACTATTTATTTCGTTTGATGTCAGTATTCGTCAACTGCGACAAGATGATCGGCGGCGAATTTGAAAAGGGCCTGAATAAATTAAAATCAATGGCGGAAACGACGCAGCCCTAGGAATACAAAAGGCGTTCGGCCAAATATTAAAAGCTTACGCCTGTATGGGTATAAATGACCCATTGATCGGTAAAATACCACGATTTTGACCCAAAAATTGGCTCAAATGGATTGAGTCCCTCGTACTGATGGCCATCTTCTTGCTCCTGGATAGGCGACTGGTTCATTTGGGCCTGCCTATTGATTCGAGAAATCAGTGGGACAAGTCACCGACTTTACTTTGATGAATACCCTAAGACACACGAAAGAGGGCGGATGGCGAACTACGCGAAGGAATTTATTGTTAAGCCAGGGGACAAGATAAAGCTAAAAGACGTTCGTACAGATTTTCACGGTGATTTTAAGTCTCACAAAAAAGCCAAGCCCGAGATCGGTAAACATTTAATCAAGATGGATGAGCTCCAATATCTGATGTACGCCGAGCATCGGCACTCGATGCTCATCATCCTGCAAGGGCTTGATACTGCGGGTAAAGATGGAGTGATCAGACATGTTCTGACTGGCTTGAATCCACAAGGGTCCATAGTCACGGGCTTTAAACAACCCACCCCCCAAGAGCTTGATCATGATTTTTTGTGGCGGGTGCATGCCCACTGTCCGGCCAAGGGCGCCGTAGCCATTTTCAATCGATCCGATTATGAAGATGTGTTGATTACTCGTGTACACAAAAAAATATCCGAAAAAGAGTGCGCCGATCGTTTTGAGTTAATCAATGATTTTGAAAAACTTCTTGTTAATGAAAATAGAACGACCATTTTAAAATTTTTCCTCCACATCTCAAAAGAAGAACAGCTTGAAAGATTTGGTGATCGGCTGAAGGATCCCTCTCGTCACTGGAAGATCAGCGATAGTGATTACAAAGAGCGCCAATATTGGGATCGGTACATGAAGGCTTATGAGGACGTATTGGCCAACACCAGTACCAAACATGCACCCTGGTATGTGATTCCGTCCGATCACAAATGGTTTCGTAATCTGGCGATATCACAAATTATTACCAAGTCTCTAGAGTCTTTAGAGATGAAGGTGCCGCCTGCAACGGTGAATATCGAAAAAATACGAAGAAAATATCACCTTGCTAAAATGGAACAAAAATCAAAAAAAACAAAATCTGGATTTCGGTGATTTCAGTCATGATAATGTCAATGAGCAGGCCAGTGATGGGACCAAGAACGAAATGCCAACGACCTTTGATAGCGAGAAATTTTAGAGAAATAGCAAGGGCTGTGCGTGATCTTTCTGGGCAAGGGGGCTTTCATGAGCGCTAAGACGCCGGCTCCCAATTTGGGTGTCATCACTTCAGTTCGTGGAAGTGTCGTGGACGTTCGTTTTGATGACCGTTTGCCTAGCGTCTATTCGATTCTTCGCGCTGGGGCAAAAAATGAAATTGTCATCGAAGTCTTGACTCAGCAAGATACTCTTCATGTCCGGGGAATAGCACTGACTCCGACCCAGGGTCTAGCTCGAGGAATGCGGGTCGAGGACTCGGGTGGTCCGTTAAAGGCACCAGTCGGCAAGAGCATTCTTTCGCGAATGTTTGACGTCTTTGGCAACATCATTGATCGGGGACCGGTGTTATCTGATGTGAAGTGGAATTCGGTACATCGAGAGCCACCGCCGCTGGATCGGCGATCCACAAAATCTGAGATTTTTGAAACTGGTATTAAGGTCATTGATATTTTGACGCCTCTTGAGCGGGGAGGAAAGGCGGGCCTCTTTGGTGGAGCCGGCGTTGGCAAAACCGTACTTTTGACCGAGATGATTCATAATGAAATCGGAGATCAAAAGGGAGTGAGCATCTTTTGCGGAATTGGAGAGCGTTGCCGTGAAGGTCAAGAGCTCTATCATGACATGAAAGAGGCCGGAGTACTTAAGGGCATGGTGATGGTGTTTGGCCAAATGAATGAACCACCAGGTGCCAGATTTCGTGTGGGTCACACTGCCCTGACAATGGCAGAGTACTTTCGTGACGAGGAACATAAAGACGTGTTGCTCTTAATCGACAATATTTTTCGTTTTATTCAGGCCGGTTCAGAGGTCTCTGGTCTCATGGGACAAATGCCGTCGAGACTTGGCTATCAACCAACGATGGGAACAGAGCTCTCGAGTTTAGAAGAGCGCATTGCCAATACTGACACTGGCGCCATCACGTCCATTCAAGCTGTGTATGTACCAGCCGATGATTTTACAGATCCAGCTGCGGTTCACACATTTTCACATTTGTCCGCATCCATAGTGCTCTCGCGCAAACGCGCTGGTGAAGGTCTTTACCCGGCGATTGATCCGCTCCAATCGGGATCAAAGATGGCAACGCCTGGAATTATCGGCGAACGACATTATCAACTGGCCCAGGAGATTCGCAAGACTCTCGCCCAATATGCCGATCTCAAGGACATCATCGCCATGCTTGGTCTCGACCAACTTTCGCTCGAAGATCGGCAAATCGTCGCCCGTGCTCGCCGGCTTGAGCGTTTTCTGACGCAACCCTTTTTTACAACGGAGCAATTCACCGGTATTCCCGGAAAGTTCGTCAGTCTCGAAGATGCGTTGGATGGATGCGAACGAATTTTACGAGATGAATTCAAGGATTACCCCGAGAGCGCACTTTATATGATTGGAACTATCGACGAAGCAAAAAAAACACACAAGGTGGAAGATGGCATTCATAAATCTTAAAATACTCTTACCCTTTAAAATATTTTGTCAAATTCCGGAGGTCTCAAGAATTGTTACTGAAACTTCGGTGGGGTCAATCGGGATATTGCCACACAGGCTTGACTGCGTAGCGGCGCTCAAGCCAGGAATTCTCACCTACGAAAAGCAGGGCCAAGAAACCTATGTGGCTCTCGACCAAGGGGTTCTTGTCAAAACTGGATTAGACGTGGTCGTTTCGGTGCGCAATGCAATTAGCGGCGTAAATCTGGCGGAATTGAACCGGGCCGTAGAAAAGGAGTTCCTCAAATTGAGTGAGCTGGAGCAAAGCAACCGTCAAGTCATGACAAAAATGGAAAACAGTCTGGTTCGCAGATTCGTGGAGTTTCACCATGAATGAAAAGTCATTCAGCAAAAACATCAGTCAGAAGGCTGCCCGAATGCTCAGGGCAAAACGAATTGGAAACAGAAATGGAGTCTGGTTTGGTTTGGGGATGATGGGACTGGTGGGTTGGTCGGTGGTCGTGCCAACGTTATTAGGGGCTATGCTGGGAGTTTGGATCGACAATCGTGAAACACAAAGTCAGTCGTCAAATTATTCTTGGACACTGATGTTGCTGATAATTGGTCTTATCATTGGATGTCTGAATGCGTGGCGCTGGGTCGCAAAGGAACAACAAGAAATGCGAGAGGATCGGGAGGATAACAATGGGTGAAAGTTTAAATTTTGTGTACTCCTTTTTTATCGGCATTGCCTTGGGAGTTCTTTTTTTCGCAGGTTTATGGTGGACCCTTCAGAAGGTGGTTGAAGCCAAGTCGTCACCGATTCTGATTCTAGTTAGTTGGTTGGTGCGGATGAGTTTTGCCCTGTATGGATTTTACGCGGTCACAGTTTTCTTTCCTGGGAAAAATGGCCTTCTGCTTCTTTTGACAGCCGTGACTGGATTTCTGGTCGGGCGATTTGGAGTCAATCGATTCGTACACAGAGAGGGTGGCCATGCATTTAAGTCCTGATGAAACAATATTTTTTGGGTATGGATTTTTTAACATCAACGCGACCATCGTGATGACTTGGATTTTGATGATTGTATTGGTGCTCGGATCCAAAGTGATCACACGGAGACTTTCAAGAGGGGTCGAGCGGACTCGCTGGCAAAACCTTTTAGAAATTATTGTCACTGGGATCGAACAACAGATCACGGAAGTGGGTTTGAAAGGCAGTCGTCAGTACTTGGGATTTCTGGGTACTCTCTTTATTTTCGTGGCAGCTTCAAGCCTTTGCACAATTATTCCAGGATTTTTGCCGCCCACAGGATCGCTTTCAACCACAGCAGCACTGGCTTTATGTGTATTTGTTGCCGTGCCGTTTTATGGCATAAAGTCACAAGGGGCTTTGGAATATCTGAAGACATATACTAAGCCGACGGCGATCATGTTGCCCTTTAATATTATCAGCGAAATTTCACGGACATTGGCTTTGGCGGTTCGGCTATTTGGTAACATGATGAGCGGAGTGATGATCATCGGTATTTTGCTCACCATCACTCCATTGGTTTTTCCAATCGTCATGACTGTGCTGGGATTGCTGACGGGGATGGTGCAGGCCTATATTTTTAGCATTCTTGCGGCAGTTTACATTGCAGCAGCTACGCGAGTACGCAGGCCCAAACTGGCCACGGTGGAATCAAAATGAAGTTAAAAAAACAGAAGGAGAAATTATGGACTATACATCTACGGTCGCAGTGGCATCCATTGTCATGGCAGCATTTACAACAGGGTTTGGGACGATGGGGCCAGCGCTGGCAGAGGGAAAGGCCGTATCGACGGCGTTGACGTCGCTGGCACAACAGCCCGATGCCTCCGCAACGATCACCAGGACATTGTTTGTAGGACTTGCCATGATTGAGTCCACAGCAATTTACTGTTTCGTCGTATCGATGATTCTGATTTTTGCAAATCCATTTTGGAATCACGTTATCGCCCAAGCTGCTGGAAATTGATTTTATGCTCATTGATTGGTTTACTGTTTTTGCTCAGGCGATCAACTTTCTTATCCTCGTTTGGTTGATGAAGCGATTTTTGTATCAGCCTATTCTGCATGCCATCGACGCTCGAGAAAGACTCATTGCCGCAAAGATTTCTGACGCAGAAAAAATGGTCAAAGATTCCCAACAAGAAAAGTCAGAATTTGCTGAGAAAAATCAGGAATTCGATCAACAAAGAGCGGATCTTTTAAAAGAGGCGACGATTGATGCCCAAACCCACGGCAAACATATTTTGGAGGAAACAAAAAAAGCGGCGATGGCGTTGGCATCAAAGCAGAGAGAAAACTTAAAAGTCGATGAACTGAGACTCCATCGCGAGCTCATTCGGCGAACCCAAATTGAAGTTCTTTCGATATCACGCAAGGTTTTGCAGGATCTCGCAGATGAGAATTTAGACAAGCGCATCGTTGATAACTTTGTCAAAAGGATACTCGATCTCAAAAATCCGAAAAATGAAATTCAGAAAGAGCAGCTGAGACCCGCATTCATTTCCGGTAAAGGGAACTTTCTTGTCAGGAGTTCATCTGGATTGGACCCCACCCAACGGACTTCCATTCTGGCGGCTATTCAAGATGTTTTTGGATTTTCCAAAGAGATAGCGGCGGACCTAGCAGCTAGGATTCAGTTTCAAGGATCCAAAGACCTCGTCGGTGGAGTTGAGTTGACGATCAATGGACGAAAGATCGCTTGGAGTATTTCTGATTATCTAAAGTCACTCGAACAGGGAGTCAAAGATGCAAGTCTTAGACAGCCTTGAAACTGCGTTTTTAGAACTCAGCAAAGTCCGTGAGTCATTGAGTTCCGAACTGAAAGTCAAAGAGGTTGGTACAATTGTCAGTGTGGCCACTGGTATCGCTAAGGTGTCCGGACTGCCGAATGTTGGCTTTGAGGAGCTTTTAGAGTTTCCCCGTGGTGTCCTTGGTGTCGCGTTCAATGTGGATGCGGATGAGATTGGGGTAGTATTGCTTGGCGAGTACTCGCACCTTCAGGCCGGAGAAGAGGTCCTCCGCACCGGCCGAGTCATGGACGTCGCCGTTGGCGATGGACTATTGGGGCGTATCATCGATCCACTTGGACAGGCTCTTGACGGGAAGGGTGCTTTGGACTTTAAAAAGCGTTTGCCGATTGAGCGCCCTGCCAAACCCATCATCGACAGGGCTTCGGTCAATGTCCCCCTTCAAACAGGTGTTAAAGTGATCGATGCCGTTGTGCCTATTGGACGAGGCCAACGTGAACTGATTCTCGGAGATCATCAAACTGGAAAAACGACGTTGGCGATCGACACGATTCTTAATCAACACGATCAAGATGTAGTGTGTATTTACTGTGCCATTGGTCAACGCGCATCCACTGTCGCCAAGGCTATTGCGACGCTCAAAAAGAAAAAGGCCCTCGATTATACTGTGGTCATGGTTACACAAGGAAATGATCCACCGGGCTTAACCTACATCGCGCCCTATGCAGCCACGAGCATTGCCGAATTTTTTATGGAGGCTGGTCGAGATGTCTTGATTGTCTATGATGATCTTACTCATCACGCCAGGGCTTATCGTGAATTGTCTCTGTTGCTTCGCCGGCCACCGGGACGAGAGGCCTTTCCTGGTGACATATTTTATATTCATTCCAGATTGCTCGAACGTGCGACCCATTTGAGCCAGGAACTGGGTGGAGGATCATTGACGGCCTTGCCGATTGTAGAAACCGAAGCCCAAGATATTTCCGCCTATATTCCA
>PEZR01000012.1:6556-6782 GCA_002773975.1 Bdellovibrio sp. CG10_big_fil_rev_8_21_14_0_10_47_8 | reverse complement strand
TTTATGGGATCAGGTGGAAACCAACAATCGCTATTCTTCTTTGTTGGCAGAAAAAGATTATCTTTCTGGAAAACAGTTTTCAATATTTAAGCTGATTTTCAAGCCATGGAGTAAGTTTTTGGAATGTTATTTCCTGAAGTTGGGGTTTTTAGATGGTATTGCCGGATTCGTCATTGCCGTCAGTGCCGGCTACTCCATTTTTTTGCGCGGGTGCAAAGTTTGGGAG
>PEZR01000012.1:4484-6545 GCA_002773975.1 Bdellovibrio sp. CG10_big_fil_rev_8_21_14_0_10_47_8 | reverse complement strand
AATGGGCAAAGATGAAAAGATTTAAACAGATACTGGTTTTGATTCTTTTGCTGACCCCAGGGTTGTTGTTGGCAAAAACTCCAAGCCCCAAATTTCCCCGTGTGGAGGCCTTGGTCGGTCAGGTTGAAAAGCTCGATGATGTGATCACAGTTCAAAAGAGAGAGGCCAAACATCAGTCAAAAAAAAATGCCCTGAGAAAAAAACAAATCTTAAAAGACCGCGCTCAGATCATGACAGGCTCAAAATCAGAGCTTCGGCTGCAGCTGGCAGACGGGTCCGTTTTGGTGGTGTTGGAAAATTCAGAGATCTTGATTCCTGGAATTGGATGGCGCCTTGGGGAAACTGCCGAGATTGAGGTTCTCAAGGGAAAGGTTCGGTATCTTTGTCAAAAGGACTGTGGTCGGAAATTGATCACTGAGATCTATGAATCGGTATTGCCGGTCGGAGATTATGTTTTGTCTTATGACCCCTCTGTTCCTCGGGTGGAGCTAACAGTTCTCAGTGGTGAATCTCCCTTTCGGGCTCGAGAGCGGGACGAGTCCGTGACCCTTCATGCGGGGGAGCGGGCACATTTTGATGGTGTTTTAAGTGATGGGGCCCCCACTTTTGATATTTTACTTCGCGGAAGAAAAGTAGCCCAAGGAAAGCTGAGCGAACTGGAGAAGGTTCCGGAAAAAGAGTTAAAGGACTGGGCACAACACGAAGAAAAGCTGAAAAAGAAAGAATCTTTGGCTGCTGAGAAAAAAAAGAAAGCTCGAAAACCAAGTCAGATCTGTAACAAACCTTGGGGGGAGCTCAACCAGTGTCAGTGGACTCCCCAAAAAAATGGGAATTGTCTTCGCCAACGCTGCAACGCCAACGGTGAGTGGGCTGAAGACACCGAGCTCACTGGCGGTGAAAACAAGTGCCAAAACAAGACCGTCGTCGCACCTTGTGATTACTAGAAAGTGCTGTTAGTAGGAATATCCAGCCGGCAATTGATAGAGCTCAGGATAATTCTGAAGTGGCTGATCCAGAACTGTGGTTTTTAAAACGCCACTTTGATTGGTGATTTGGCTATTGTACATGATGACGTGCTTGACGTTTTCGACATTGTTCACTGTGACATTTTCCAGGTACAAGTAGCCGGCGATATTTCGAATCGAACCGACGGTGGAATTCATCACGACCAATTGTCCAGATGGAACGCCATCAATACTGCCGATACGAGCTCTTTCTGCCTGAGGAACGGGTGTTTCTGGATAACTAAAAATATTGGGATAGACATCAGCATTCATATTGCCAACAAAAATAAGGCCACTGAGATTTGAAAGTGTCTCTGCCTGATGAGTGTGAATACAGATCAGGTGATTTTTGTAGCTCGTGGGTGTTGAGTTCATGTTGGAAAAGGATCCAATTTCAAAGGCCCGAATTGAGGCTGAACCTTCTCCGTCGGTGTAACGAATCAGGCTATTGGCCGTGATATTTTGCCCGCCGACAATTTGCTCCATATTTTTGATTTCATAAGCTGAAATATTTTGACCACCGACACTGTTGACGAGGGATTCAATATACACGGCGCTGATTCCGGCTCCGCCTGTTCGATTTCGAACGGTCAATGAGTGGATATTGGGGCCGATCGTCATTCCGCCATAAATATTGCTCGCAGAAAGGGTGCCGATGTAATCCGCGCCTCGAAGATTGATGTCACCAAGAGTGGGGTCAATATTCACATTTTGTTGGTGCTGGTAAGTGCCACTGCTATCCCCATTGATCATCTTGGAAGGGTCAATGGGGAAGGTCCATGGAACGATTGCTTGATCAATATTTGGCAGAGAAAATCGATTGCGGCAACTGAGCAAATGAATAGGGTCCTCTGGCGCCAGAGTGGTCGTCGTTGTCGAAGTGGTGCTCGTCGTCGTCGAACTTGTGGATGTGCTGGTAGATGTGGATGACGTCGTCGATGGCGGTCCAATCAAAGTTGTTGAGGTTGTCGTAGATGTCGTCATGGTTGTCGAAGTCGAAGTTGAAGTTGTGCTGGTGGTTGTCGGATCGATCTGAGGAATGATCGGGCTATCTGGC
>PEZR01000012.1:0-4442 GCA_002773975.1 Bdellovibrio sp. CG10_big_fil_rev_8_21_14_0_10_47_8 | reverse complement strand
TTGAACTGGACACGGCTGCAGTTATTGTACTGGGTCATTAAGAGCATTAAGGACAAAGAAGTCCCCAGCGAAGACATCAGGCGCTGTCTTGAAATTTGAGCAAACAAAGAAATAATATGAAACGTCATTCGCCCGAGCATGGTCTCCCCCAAAAAATGTTTCCCCAAGCTTACTTAGTCCAATGAACATGCCAACTTTGATAAGTTAAAAGGTCAGCAATTTCAGCAGATTGCAATGTTCTCACAATGAGACACCTGTTGAGTCTTTGTGGGCGTTGGAGCAAGGTCTTGGAGCTAACCCTCCAGAATGATTCGTAGATCGGGGCGGGCAGATGCAGAAATTGAAAGCTGACATTTGTTCAGGAGATCGACACAGCTGAAAGCGTTTAAGACGACCAGAAATCATTGCAGAGAGCCCTGGACCTTGATCGGGCTGAGCTTTGGTTTTCAATCTCTCTCACGATATGATTTTCAAATGAGAAAAAGTCTCCTTCTGATCGTGGCCTTGTGGGGTTTTCAATTTCAAGCGCAGGCGTTGACGTGGTCCGAGAATGAGCCGCTTCCGCAGATGGGGGAAAATAATCCCTATCACCTCAGTGAAGAACAGGTTCTGTCGGGTGTCCGTCAAGGGCGTTTGCATGCTCTTCATTATCCGGTCAAGGTAACGGGAACAGTGATTCCTTATGAACCTCTGAGAAAAATCATGGACCGATATTTTGGGGGGCTCGAGGCCTTGGGACGACGAATGGGTCTGCATTCTTATCCAGAAACTGAAGGTCAGGGGCCTTACTTTGTTCCCTTTAAAGACGGAGTCTGGTCTTCGGAGCAGATGGGACTGACTCGTTTAAACACAAAGTATGGGGATGGATTGACCTTTAGCTGTGCGGCCTGTCACTCGGCCAATCTTTTTGGTCGTCGTGTTTTGGGAATGAGCAATCGCTTTCCCCGCGCCAATGATCTTTTTCTAAAAGGAAAAAAGGTTCTTCGGCTTTTGGACTCTCATTTGTTCCAGGCCGTTTCTGGAGCGTCGAGAGATGAAATATCCATGTATCTTGAGACCAAAGAAAATCTTCGTTCGGTGGAGCCCAAAAAACCACAAAGCTTGGGCCTGGATACTTCGCTAGCTCATGTGGCGCTGTCGCTGTCTCATCGTCGATTGGATGATTGGGCGACAAAGGATTCTCAACAAGCAAAACATCCAAGGGCTGAAATTCTTCGCTCATCAGTTGGTGACAGCAAGCCCGCCGTCTGGTGGAACGTCAAATATAAAAATAAGTGGCTTTTGGATGGCAGTGTGGTTTCTGGGAATCCGATTTACACCAATATTTTATGGAATGAAATTGGCCGCGGAACTGATTTGCATGAGCTCAAAAATTGGTTGGATGAAAATCCACAAGTCATTCAAGATTTAACCACGGCGGTTTATCAGTCTGAACCGCCGTTAATCACGGACTTCTTTGATCAAAGTCATTTTGACTTGAGCTCAATGAAAAGGGGCCAGACTCTGTTTCAAAATCACTGTGCAAAATGTCATGGTCAGTATCAAAAGGCCTGGGATCACGCGGGCGCAGACAAGCTTCCGTGGCAAGAGCAGTTCAAGACCTTGAGTCTGCAGTACTTCACTCAAACGCCGGTGATTAATATTGGCACAGACGATCATCGTCGAAAGGCCATGAGTTCTCTGGTTCAGCTCAATGAACTTGAGATTTCCAAAGAGATGGGGATTTTCATCAAAGAACAGCCGGGCTATGTTCCGCCCCCCTTGCTGGGGATTTGGGCTCGTTACCCTTATTTGCACAACAACTCTGTGGCCAGTCTTTGTGACCTGCTGACGCCGTCAGCAAAGAGGCCCAAGTTCTATCTGGCGCGAGAGGCCAATGATACCGGGGAAGACTTTGATTTTTCTTGCAATGGATATCCGGTCGTATCAAGGCCGAACTCTGCACAAAGGCGTTCTGAGTTCTACTTTGATACTCGTCGCGAAGGTTTGTCGAATCAGGGGCATGATCAAATGTTATTAAATGCTCAAGGCCAAGAGATTTTTTCCGCAGCCAATAAAAAAGATCTGATTCGCTTCTTGCAGACTCTCTGAGCCTAAGATATTTGAAGTCCTCCAAAAGGGGGATTGATGAGGGCGCTGACTTTTTTAATTTTGACATTTTCTGCTGCTGTTTATGCGGATAATCAAGGCCCTCAGTCGCCATCGATGACCGAGGTCCCCATTGTTTCTTTGAATCAATTCAAGGTCGGCAATTTTTGGCAGTGGACTTACTATGAAAAAGGGGATGCAAGTAAGATCTATTCGACAGAGCGCTATCAGGTCGTCGCGGCCAAAGGCAACCAGCTGACTTTTGAAATTTGGACCAAGGTTCATGGGCGGAGCGAGTTTACCCCCAGTGCACGTTTTGAGATGGATTATCACCGGTGCTATCAAGCGTATCGCAGCATTTATAAGCAGAGCATCCCTTTGATCATGTACGGATACGAAAATGGAAAATGGTCGGACTCTGGCTTTGCTGTTGGCTCAGTCGCCTTCGAAGAAAAATTTAACTGCAACTATCGCTTTTACACAAAGATCACTCAACATTATTTGACCAAATTCGATCAGGTCAAATCTCCATGGGGAGAGCTCAGTTTGTTTCAACAGTGGCCTCGGGCCTCGGCCTCACAGTTAAAATCTTTCTATGTTTTGACCGCAGGCCCTCTGCAGGGGATCTCGTATCGAAAAACATTCAACCCCCAATCCCCCGATTTTTTCGAAGCCATTTTGACTGATTGGAAGATGGAGTAGGTTCGCGCCTGTTTTGTTTCATTTTGCGACCGAATCGGGCCGACGTGCTACCGGCAAAAAATAGGTCATTCGATGAAGGGTCGGCTGATTCTGATACAGGACCTTTCAAAATTCTCTTTTTATTTTCATGAAATCATCAAGTCCTATTGGGGCTTCCCGAAGAGATAGGGGCCAAAGTTAAAGTTATTTAGTCATCTACATTAGAGATGCTCGGGAGTGCCCTTGGAAAATAGAAGATCAAACAAGAAGTCCTTGAGAGTTATTTTGAATTTCACATTGACCCTGGTTTCTGCCCTCCTGGTTCAGATTCAAGCGTCTGCAGATCAGGAGCTGGTCTTCACAAAAAAATACTCGGCAAAGCCGGCGGGTTCGACTGCAACGAACTCATTTAATGTGTCCATTCCAGCAGGTCAGACGGTCAGTGGTGAGATCTCTCTTAAAAATGGAATCGGAGAGGATCTTCTTCTTGAGGACTGCTCAAGCAAGTCAGGCTCAAAAAAGACCATCTGTTTGGTATCTAACGCAGTCAGAAAGCTGTTATTGACATTTCTGTACCCTACCTCGGTTGAGGTCACTTTGAATGGTCAAAAAGTTGTCGCAAGTTCAGATTTTGAATGGGGCCAAGGGATCTTCCGTACAAATGTCACTTTGAAAAATACGAATACAATTGTGGTCTTTGTCAAAGGCTTCTCGACCGCATCAACCGAGCTTCGATTAACTCGCAATACGGCCCCGATCAATCTTCCGCCCACGGCGAATATGATTCTTTCCCCAAATATGGGATTTGCTCCTCTCACGGTGAGTTTCTCGGGCCTGGGAAGTGTGCCAGGTTCAAATCCGATTGCGAGTTATTTCTGGGAGTTTGGTAATGGAATGACTGCAACGGGCCCCATGCCGATTTATACCTACCCATCCGCAGGAGCTTTTCAAGTTCGCCTGACAGTGACTGATACAGGGGGACGATCGAATTCAACGACACAATCAATTGTCGTCAAACAGCCGTCGCCACCACAGGTCAATCTGAGTCTAAGATCGTCAGGTGATGGAGTGGCCCCGTTGATGGTTATCTTTGATACCACAGGGACGAGTGATCCGTCGGGTTTGCCGCTGAGCTACAGATTTGAATTTGGAGACGGAGCCAATTCCGATCAGCTGGGAACAGTCACGCATTTGTTCAAAGACATCGCAACGTATACGGTGCGTTTGACGGTGACTAATTCATTGGGGCTCAGTGCATACAAAGAAGTTCAGGTTATAGCTCGGCCGCCACTGGTTGCTCCGGATCCTTCGCCAATGGCTCCGGTTTTATCTGACAGCATTTCAGTTCCGATGAGCGACACTGTTAAGTTTTTATACAAAGGCCCTCAAGCAATCCAAAAAGACATGGTGACGGGCGTTATTGAAGAGCGCAGGACGGCTGTGATTCGGGGAAAGGTTTTGGATGAGGATGGCAATCCTGTTGGAGGAGTGCGTATCTTTGTCCCCACCGAATCTGAATATGGGTACACTCTGACCCGCGCCGATGGTTGGTTTGATTTTGTGGTCAACGGTGGTGGTGATATTGTGGTGGCCTATGAAAGAAACGGCTATCTGCTTGTTCAGAGAAAAGTGAATGCCAGCTATCAGAATTATTCGATGGCTCTGAATGTGGT
>PEZR01000163.1:6921-7106 GCA_002773975.1 Bdellovibrio sp. CG10_big_fil_rev_8_21_14_0_10_47_8 | reverse complement strand
AGTGTTTTTAAATCAGGAGCCTAAATATAGAGCTCTCTGTGTGCGTTGTCTGCAGCCACAGTTTAGTTGCTATTGTGCCCATATTCACAGCTTTGATCCAAAAATTAAGTTTGTGATTCTCATCCACCCCATTGAGATGAAAAGAAGAATTGCCACGGGGAGAATGTCCCATCTTTGTTTGGAAA
>PEZR01000163.1:5063-6890 GCA_002773975.1 Bdellovibrio sp. CG10_big_fil_rev_8_21_14_0_10_47_8 | reverse complement strand
CAAGTGTGAGAGGGTCAATGAGATTATTGACAGTCCAAGGTATCAGTCGACGGTTTTGTATCCGGGAACAAAATCTCTCAATCTGTCGGTTCAATCTGAAGAAAAAAAGGCGGCGGTTTTCAGCAGCACAAAGATTCCCGTCGTGTTTGTGATTGACGGAACCTGGGCGACCGCCCGTAAAACAATGTATCAGAGTCAAAATTTGAACAAATTGCCGCGCCTGTGTTTTACCCCGCCAGGGCGGTCTCAATTTCGGGTGAGAAAACAACCGGGGGCCGATTGTTATTCGACCATTGAGGCCATCCATCATTTGATTGATCTTTTGGGCAGTCGCCAAGGTTTTGATATTTCCACCAGAAAACACGATCGATTGATCCATGTATTCAATCAGATGGTCGAGAGGCAATTGGATTTTGTTCGTGAAGCCTATGAAAATCCTCGGGCGACAGCCTATCGACGGGTCGGAAGATCTCTGCCGCCGTCAGTTATTTTGCCACACGATCCGCCGGTGTTATTTCTTTCGAGCCAACATCAGGCCATCGCCGACGGTGAGCAGACATGAATTGACTCGAGAATCTTGGCTAATTTTTTTATTTAAGGTTTGAAGAGCCATCGTGTTGGCATCTTGGCTGTTGGCATCGGTCACAGCCCCATTCCAAAGCATGTTGTCCAAAACAATCAGGCCTCCAGGGCGAATCAATGTCAGGCAGGCTTCATAGTAAGAATCATAACCTGTTTTGTCGGCATCAATGAATGCAAAGTCATAGGATGCGGATTCCCCAGCCTTGATCAAAGCAGACAACGTATCTAGAGCAGGGGCAATGTGAAGATCAATTCGGTCCGAGACACCCGCTTCCTTCCAGAAGGGGCGACCAATATCCGTCCACTCTCGACTGATATCACAGCAAATGAGTTTTCCATTCGGCGGCAAAACAGTTGCGACCTTCAATGCCGTATAACCAGTGAAGGTTCCGATCTCGAGAGCTTTTCGGGCATTCACACTTTGGGCAAGAATGGCGAGCAAGGCCCCGACATCAGAGCTACTGATCATGCGGTGTTCGGAAAGTTTTTCGGTTTCCGAGCGGAGTTTTCGCTCCAGCGCGGACTCCGTGGTGATTTCTTCAACAACATAACGGGCGACTTTTTCGACGGTGATTGAGCTTTTCATGGCTCGAGTCTTATCGAAACGCCCCCAGCAGTCAATGCGCTCAGGTCTGGCTCGCCACGCAAAGCCAAGGGGAATCAACTTGAGGGGCCCCTCGTAAAGAGGCAAGCTGACCCAAGGAGAGTCGAATGAAGCACTGGATTTTTGATTTGGACGGAACCTTGGCGGATTCTTTGACCATCCACTTTCAGGTATTGCAGAGAATTTTTTCAGGATTCGGTCTCGATTTTTCTAAAGAGGACCAGCAGGATATTCTTCGCATTTCCTCTAGAGACTTTCCAAAATATCTTGAGACCAAGCTAGGGACTCAGGACGGTTCGCAAGCTTATCAACTTTATCAAAAATTTAATCAAGAAACTCTGAAAGATGTTCAATGTTTTCCGGGAATCGTCGATCTGCTGCAAACCTTGAAGACTCAGGGGGCTCAGCTGGCGATTTGGACAGCTCGAGATTTCGAGGCAACTCAGGAAATTTTAAAACACACTGGGCTGGGTATTCACTTCTCAATTTGCGTGACGGGCTCTTGTGTTTCACAAGGAAAACCTAACCCTGAAGGGCTAGTGAAAATTGCGGATCACTTTGGATGCGAGCCTGAAAGTATGGTGATGGTCGGTGATTTCGACAGTGATATGTTGGGCGCAAAGGCCTTTGGTATCAAAGCC
>PEZR01000163.1:0-5008 GCA_002773975.1 Bdellovibrio sp. CG10_big_fil_rev_8_21_14_0_10_47_8 | reverse complement strand
GGCAGTTTACTCAGGTTTCAGATCTCAAACAATGGGTTGATCAGCGCGAGTTTTAGATGGCCGGAGAGAATTTAAAGTGGGCAAGGCCCTGGTCTTCTTCGGTTTCGTGGTCAACGCATGTTTCGTCGTCAATTCCCACTGGATAACAGGTTTCCCACGTATAGATTTGCACGGCTGTCATTTCAACTTCGGTGCCGGCCTGGAGGTTGCTGAGGGGCCCACGCAAACGATAAGATCGATCGAAATATCCGCCGAGGTTCAGTTCGGTGCGAGACTCTGAGTATCGAAGAATTAGTTTTGCAGAGTGAGAGCTGGTTTTTCCAGCAGTCGTCATTTTTACGATCCCTCGATAGACTGCTTTTTTCGATGTGTCTGTTTTCAGGCGCAATTCTATTTGCGTGGCATAAACTTGACCATGGTTCATCTCCAAACGGCCAGACAAAGAAAGTTTTGCAGGCAATGCCCAGGTCAAGCAAGGAAGGGTCAAGAGCGTGATAAGAACGATATTTCTCATTAGAGTTCTCCTGTAAAAATCCGAGCATTTCTTCTCAGTGAAAGCAGAGCAGCTTTCAGGGGCAGAATCAATACTCAACTGCGTCGAGGATCGCTCTGACATCGTCGACGTTCAAGAAGGAAATGTTCATGGGGCAAAAAAGTATTTGAATCATGACATTTTTTAATAAATGAGCTATACTGTGATCAATTGAGTAAGGGGTTTTACCCATCTGTTTGGGTAAAAGTTTTAAATGGTAGGGTCGCCATTTCTAAAAGAAATGGGGATCTATGTCTTCTGAAATTCTATCCAAGCTAGTGGACCTGTCTTTTGTCATGGTGCCGATGGCCCTGTTCCTGGGCGTTTTCTTTTTTCTGGAAAAAAGAAAAAATCAAAAAGAGCAAAAAAACTAAAGTCTGAGGTCCAACAAAACTGTGGAGTCTTGCCGTTTGAAACGGTGGGGCGTCGAGTGGGATGCCTGCGTCCTGAAGAGGTCTTTCTCAATGATGATGCAATTATAGTTAACTAGTCATCGTGGCCTAGGTGGCGGTGTGCTTCATTGGCGAGGTCATCAATCATTCGTTTATTTTTTTGAATTTCCGAGAAGCTTCGTTGATGGGGGCTAACTTTAAGCGCCTGATCAAAGGCTGCCTGATACTGGAGAAGAGCATCGTGAAATCGGGCCATAAACTCCAGGAAATCGCGAACAAAGACCTGGCGTTCTTGGCCCTGAAGTTGATGGGCTTTTTCAGGAAGAAGATCGCCAGTCGGGTTGTTCAAGACAGTTTCAGCGCAGACTGCGGCAATGGCCAAATCTCGACGGGCCTCCTGCAGGCTTTTGTCCTGAATATCTTCGCTGCTTTGCTGACTCTTAAGGGCCACCGAATCAGCATTTAGGGTGAACCGACCAAAGTTTCGCATCACTCGAGCTAAAACCAATTCGTTTTCTTTGGAGCCGCGGGGGCATTCCATATTTTCGGCCAAGGCAAAGGGCGCAATCAACGAAAGAATCAATATCAAGGTTTTCATAAAACTCCCTACGTGTCAGATAGGCAGTTCATGTCAGACGTTGCCAGAGATGGTCAAAGAAATCTGGTGATTGAAAAGACAAAGAAAGGCAAATGAAAACCAAGTGGTGGCGATCGGTCACCGATTTTCTTTTTTTGCTCCTTGGTGGGGATGAGGGTTGAATTTGGGGACGCCGGCCCCAACGAGGGCGCCGGCGAGCGCTCCAAAAAATACACTGCCCAACAAAAATATCAGTGGAAAAATAATCATGCCGGCTGCGTTGAGCTGCTCTAAACCCGGAGATTCGATTAAACGAAATCGGAGCAAAAAAACCAATATGAGTCCTGCGATGAATCCAACAACGGCGCCAACGCGAGCACCAGTGTTGGTCCATGAGAGCATCTCGCCACCAAAATTTTTCAGGCGATTTGCCGGCACCGAAGTCCAAGTTTGAGAAGTATTAGGGATGCCTTTTTGTTTTTTCATATCTATTTGTAGGTGCAATCTGCAGACCGCACTGAGAACGACTGTTTGCAGTTTAGCGCGGGAGAATACACCATTCGTCCCCATCCATGAGGAAAAACTCCCCACATCAACTCGAACCCGAAATGCAGGGCAGGGGGATTGGTTCGTCCAAATGTCATCGTCGAACATTTGAATGCAAAAAATTTGAAACCCAGACGAGGCGAAAAAGGGAATCAAAACTCTTTCTTCTTATTTTTGCGTCGAAATAAAGAAAGTATTTGACGGTGTATTCCTCAACATTCTTCGTTTTGAGCAGCCTTGAAGGGAGATCCACTGCGTCCGGCTGCAAACGTTCATAAACGACCTTGGCCACGTGTTTGGGGTGTCAGTGTTGCCGGGCAGCTTCGGCTTTCTTTCTTTTCGTTTGGGGGAGTTTAATCGCAAAGAGTTGTCTTTGAAATTGCCGTGCTAGTATCGCTGCTATTGAAAACCGCGGAGGCATGAATGAACTTAAAGACAATGAATGACACCAACCTTATAGCAAAGACGGAGAGTTTAGTTCGCGAAGAGCGCGTACTGCTAACGACGGTGTTGCGTCACCTGCACGAGATAAATCGTCGCCGATTGTACTCTTCGATGGGGTACAAATCGTTATTTGATTTTGCGGTAAGGCATCTCGGCTATCCAGAAGATCAGGCTTATCGACGAATTGCTGCCATGAAGCTCATTCAAGAGGTTCCGGAAATTGAGAAGAAAATGAACGCGGGCGAAATTTCGTTGACTCATATTGGGCTCGCGCAATCGCTGTTCCGCCAAGAGAAGAAAATGGCCAATGAGTTTTCTCATGAGCAGAAACTTTCGGTCTTCGATCAAATCGCAAACAAGCCAGTGCGTGAAGCTGAACGAATTACGCTGTCATTGAGCTCGGCTCCAGAACTTGCAAAGCCAGATCGGGTGAACACTGTTTCTGAAAATCTCGTTGAATTGAAATTCACCGCCTCGATCGAACTGCGGAAGAAAGTTGAAAGCTTAAAAGGATTACTCGCCCATCAGCATCCGAATCTTTCTTTGGGAGAGCTGTTCGAACAGCTTTGTGACCTAGGTCTGTCAGAATGGAACCCAGGAAAAATCGCGGCGCCGAGAAAATGCCGCGTTACTCAAAAACCCTCTCAGGCACAAATACTCCGTGGGGTTTTTCAGAGAGCAAATACCCAATGTGAGAACTGCAGTTCAGTTTATGCGCTGGAAATCGATCACGTTGTTCCACAAGCAAAAGGCGGCAATTCAGAGGTCGAAAACTTAAGAATTCTCTGTCGCTCGTGCAATCAAAGATCAGCGATCAAAGAGTTTGGGGCTAAAAAGATGGAGCAATATCTCAACTAGGGTTGAGTCTTAGAAGCTCAGTCATTGAAGTTCAATACCAAGGGCCGGTGAGTTTGTCTCAGTTTATTCCGATTACAAAACGAAAAATAATTTATTTATGGAAGAATGAGCTTTTGAAAAAATATACGAACAATTAAAAAGTAAGAACAGGATTGGGTCGATAATTGAAAGATTGGAAATTTCATTTGGATACTTCTGAGTCAGCGAGATGTCTTATTAAACAAACATTATTGGCAATGGTATTTTCTCTTGCTTTTGTCTCTGTAAATGCCTTTGCCAGCTCGGCCAGTGATAAGATTAAGGACAAAATAATACAGCAGTCTATTGACGCTTATTCCGGGCGTTGTCCATGTCCTTATTTTGCCGACAGAGCAGGGCGTAGATGTGGCAGGCGAAGTGCTTATAACCGCGCGGGCGGAGCCTCTCCTCTGTGTTATAGAACTGATGTAAGCGATGAAATGGTAAAAAATTATAAGGGTAAGTAATTACCGGCTATCTACCGTGAAATGAAGAGAACCCAAAAGAACCCAAGCAGGGAGGCGCCCCAAAAACCAAAAAACCACCTTACGGTGGTTTTGGTAGTGAGAGGCGGACTTGAACCGCCGACCTACGGATTATGATTCCGTTGCTCTAACCAGCTGAGCTACCCCACCGCGTTATTTGGTAAAAACGAAGTTTTGTTTTTAGTCGGTGGTGGGGCTGGTGTCAATCTTTGATCAAAACATTGCTGAAACGGGGCTGAAAGATGGCTGCCGAGATCGGCAATGGTTGACTCGGGTGATGACAAAAGTTGCAATTGGAGGTGATCGACCAAGGTTGGGTTTGATTGCCAGATACTTCACAGGAGGGGAAAATGAGTTTGTCCAAACTGCTATTGGCGGCGCTGACGGCGACGCTGTTTTTAACGAGCTGCTCCAAAGATAAGGGCGAGAAAAAAGAGCCTAAAACACAGGGGCAGGTGACAGCCACGCCTCGATTTGGAAGCCACGGCCAGCTTCTAATGGCGGTCACGGACCTGCAGGGGCAGCCTTTGGCCAATGCTCAGGTTTTGATTAGCGATGCCTTGAATCAGCCTTTTGCGAATAATTTCATCACTACTGATGCACAGGGACAGTTCGAAGCGCCGGCGGATTGGGACTCCGAGCAGGTCGTGACAATCTCAGCTCCTGGCTATTTGCGCGCTTCCTATTTCGGCCAGATTCCTTTGGGGCAGAATTTTCAATTGCGATCATCCAAAACTGGCAAAAACTTTGAACTCAAGGGAAATGGCGTTGGTTTTAAGGTTGTCGACAAAGATGGCCTGGTTGATTTTGGTTTGATGTTGCCAGTTTTAAATCGCCAAGATCTGTTTGCTTTCGATCCCAACAAAGTGATCAGTCCAGAAGTGGACGTGATCAGTGTTTATGGACAGAAGCTGGAAATTCCTTCGAATGTTTCATTGCCCAAACAAAAAGAGAAATACGGAATTTTCACTGTAACTTTGGATAAACCAGCTTATCGCATGTATTTTCCAGAGCCAGGTCGACAAATTATCTATACCGCTCGCGGTCAGTTTCCCTTTGAAAAAGTCGCCAAGGAAATGCAAAACGGAAAATCTTTTTTGGATGTGATCAATTATTTTTCAATCAAAGGTGGAAGCCTTCGAGAGATCGACATCAC
>PEZR01000182.1:4342-7135 GCA_002773975.1 Bdellovibrio sp. CG10_big_fil_rev_8_21_14_0_10_47_8 | reverse complement strand
GAGTTCGATTGTGTCCCATTAAAAAACTTTTCCAAAAAATCGGCCAATTGTTGGGTAAGGAGATAATGACATACTTCGAACTAACCCTCATCAGCTCTGCAAACAAGTCATGGCAATTTTCACAATGCTCAAGATTGTCAAAACAAAGAACGGTCTCAAACTCGCCGTCCTTAAACGGCAAAACACCCTTCTCGAGATCTACAAAATAATCGGGCTTGTTTCTAGAATCGCTGACATCAACTGCTTTGTATCGATCTCCTAATTGGCTTCGAAAATAATTAGCGCTGCCGCCAGCCCCAACGTCTAAGACTGTCTTTCCAAAATATGTTGGGTAAGATCGGAGCGCGTGCGCTGCACGGATTGGCAAAGTGTAAAACTTTTTAAAAAGATGTCGCATAAAAAAACCTCTTCCCTACAAAAATTCTTAGATGAGCTTGCTGGCTTTGTGAACCATCAAGGCCCTGAGTTCCCGAATCATCTTTCGATGAAGGCCATAAAAAATCAGTCCCAAAACTCCATGAATCAAAACAAAGACCGTCAACCATTCAAGTCTTGCCAACTTTAGATTCAAAACTGGATAAAAAATCCAATAAGCAGCCGCTACCACAGACGCAGAAATTGTTAATCCTGGCAGCATGGACGCAACACTCAAACCAAAGTCATCCTTCAAAGGTTTGACCAACATTGCCGCATAAAGCAAGTACTGTATAACAGTCGCCAAGATCGTTCCCTCAAAACCCCAATACATGGTCATCGGAACTGAGATCACCAGGTTCACAACAGAAATCAGGGTCGGCCCCCATGTCATCAAGGACATTCGATTGTCCCGCCCCAAAAATACCGCCGCGGGGGAAGAACAAAAGGCGACAAAAAAGGGAACAAAACAAGCTATGAGAAATCCCCGGTGCAAATAAGCAAAGTCTTCACCAATCCAGGCCCTCAAAATGCTGTCTCCATAAAAACCAACACAAATAACCAGCCCCAGAGCGACGGCCCCTGTGAGGAAAACAATCTTGTACAATAGCTGAGGCAAAAATTGATCTTTGGAAACTTGACTGCGGCTGCTGGAGAACGGAACGAGAACTTCGGACACCTTACTGAGTGAGGACTTAATAAATGAAGGGATCTTCATGCAAATGTCATAGGCCGCAACAGCTTGGGGCCCAAGGATGAAAGATATCAGAGCCGTGTCCGCCTGCCGAAACGCTAAGCCATTGAGATTCGCATAAAAAAAAGGGCGCCAGTGATGCCAGTTCTCTTTGTAGTCAGCCACCCGAAATCGCGAAAATATCAACTTTCCGAAATGCACATTTCGACAAACGACAATCAAAGTCAGACAATTCAGAGCCTGCGAGATCAAAAATGCAAACGCCAAGGACAACAGACTGGGCTCAAAAATCAAAAACCCCAAAGACAAAGCATTGAAGACAAAGAAAAAAAATGCATCTGTCTTTTTTAAGAACACATTGCGATGTTGGCTGGTCAGATATGCAATATAGAGACTGCTGGTCGCTGAAAAAAGATTTGCTAAAAAAATGATAAGCACTGCTGTTGAAAACTCTGACGAGTGTTCCAATGGAATCTTCAGCCACCCCAAAACATTGTCCCGGAACTGCCAGAAACATCCCCAGATGATTGTTTGAAAAAAAATCATGCTTGGTAAAAATCCAGCCGTCTTTTTTTCAAATTCCGTTGCTGAATTCTCTCCGACAAATCTCGAAAGATATTTGACCAAAAAACCACTGTAACCAAGTTCAATACGTCCCAGAAATCCCTGATAGAACGTAAAAAGCATAAGGATGGCATACAAACCATATCCAATGGCACCCAGCCTCTGAATGACAAACGGAATAAAGGCCAGACTAATAACAGCTCTCAGAAGGTTGGCAATAACCCCCCAGGCCGTGTTGGCAAAAAGAGATCGTTCCTTAATCATCTCTGAAAAATCTCAATTCGTTTAAAATAAAGGGGGATCTTGGATGAATGTCGAAATTCAAGGACATTGAGTCCCTCAAAAAATGCCGATGGTGACGTTGGTCTCTCAGACAAATCTCCGGCTTCAAGCCGAATTTCAGTTTCATTCCAACCGGCAGACAAACTCAGGGACAGCCTTCTTCCCGACCAGGTGACATCGATATTTTGCTCGCGATCAGACCACAAGGAAATCTGCCCTCTGGAAAAATCACCTTTTCCCAAGACGGCGAGACTAGACTCCGACATCGGAACAACCAAGTGATCCTCAATCCGACGAGTTTCATTTTGGCCGTGTAAAAATCCTCGGTACAAATAGGGATAATGCGCAGACTGAGCCGCTTCGAGCAAAACAGGGGGACTGAACTCCAAACGTTTCTTAATCACCTTTGCTGGCGCACCCACAGCAATTGAATAAGGCGGGATATCCTGACCCACCACCGAGTTAGCCCCGATGATGCTTCCTTTGCCAACGGTGATCCCACTTTTAAGAACTGCACCCCATCCGATCCAACAGTCATCTTCAATCACCACAGGGCGACCAGAGGATTTCTCCTGTTGCCGACCCAATACATCTTGATCTCGAATATACAGCTCAGGTTGAAGAGAAAAATGATGATCGCCCGAAGAAATAAAAATATTTGCCGACAACAGACAATATCGGCCAATTGAAATATCTCCGAACAAGTAACAATGACCGTGGGTCGATGAATAATCACCGATGGAAAACCTTTCCCCGGCACCAGCCCCAATCCAGCAACGATCCCCCAGCTTGACATGATTTCCAAATTTAACTTGAGCGGGGCTTTCTCTATGACCGTC
>PEZR01000182.1:0-4269 GCA_002773975.1 Bdellovibrio sp. CG10_big_fil_rev_8_21_14_0_10_47_8 | reverse complement strand
ACTCCCGATCCGATGAGCGCACCGCCTGATATCTTCCCCCAGCCAGCGCTGAGAACAGAGCAATTCCAAAGACTGATGAAATATCGAGCTATGGACCTCAGGACGGGATGAAAAAAAAGAAGGCATCTTTTCATGATTGATTTTTTGTCGCTACTCTTTCAACGATGATCTCAACCATTTCGTTGAAGGGGTTGATTCCAATACCAGATCGTTTTGCACTGGTGATCTTCCAACCACCACGCGCCACGATCTCGCCCAGATAAGCATAAAGTCCACGCAGTCGATCCAGACTCCGAACTCTAATTTTGGAGGTCACGCCCCGCAAATCATGGGACCATAGAGCTTCCTCTGGCTCAAAAAATGCCATCACTTCAGGCTGAAGCGAGATCATATTGTCCACAGCTCCACGGTAAATCCTGGGCATCATTTCCAAGGCAAAACTGGTGTAACAACAGACCACCTGATCGCTTCCCAGAAAAGAGGGCAGCGCTCGGCTCGCATCTGCCGCATAAAAATCCACATCTGTGATTGAAAATTTTTTCGCAGCATCCTTGGAAAACTCAACGGAAATCTCAGACAACTCGAATCCGACGAACTTCATCTTTGGAAAACGCTTCTTCAGGTACAAAAGATTCCGTCCGTCACCACTCCCCAGCTCAACCACGACTCCTCCACGCGCAGCGAAAGGTTCGATCACCGAGCTGATTCGTTCCAAAAGAAGCATGCGAGCTTCTCTGTGCGAGCCGTACTTGACCTGATCATCGATCAGAATAAAGTCTTTATCTGTCTCTGGAAAAAAAACATAGGAATCCCAGTCCAATGACTGAAGGCGATTCCATAACCTTTGTCTCTCTTCATTGTAAGTGGAACGAACATTCGCCACCGTTCTTTTTCGAAAAAGCATTTTCGGAAGAACCCTTAGCGAGTGATACAGAAAAGCCTTCCGTATCAGTTCGGCACTGCTCTGCACCTGAGTCGTCGGAAACCAACGAGTTGAATATCCTTTACTGGTCACCAAAAACCTCCTCCAACTGCCGAATCTCTGGCAAAGCCAAATCCATCCCTGTGCGTGATATCAATGGCCAGTACCGCCAAGACTTTTGTTCTTCGTCGCTGGTTTTTGTTTTGTACAAATAACACTTTGAGATCCCGCCGACAGCAGCCGCCATCAGATCTCGTGCTTTGTCGCCCACCATGATGGACTGACTGAGATCAATGCGAAAATCTGCGACCACCGAATGAATCATTCCTGGTCGTGGTTTGCGCAAACTTTTTCGCACCAAACCCGATGCGTACTGGCTGCCTTCGAAATAGGGCGCCGGCACAACCTTGTCGATGAAAACACCCTGATCCGCTAATAACTGAAGCATTCGTTGATTCACTTTTTCATAAGTCGAAAAATTAAAAAAGCCGCGCCCAATACCCGACTGATTCGTGACAACAAAGAGTCGGTAATCCAACTCCCTTGCTTTTTTGAGCCCTGCAACAACACCCTTCAATAAATGAACATCCTGGGGGTCCTTCACATAACCAAGATCCTCAATGAGAACCCCATCACGATCCAGAAACAGTCCCTTGTTCAAACGGCTCCCATCAAAATGAATTTGACCCTTGAATTCTTTGAGCCGCTCAAAAGTTGGCTTCAAATTCAACAAAGCTGATCGTAAATCTTTTTCTTCACAACGATAATCCACCAGAGACTCATCACTTGGTGCATTTGACAACAGGACGACCTGGGCGCCGGTACTTCGTGCCAGCTGCCATAAAAAATCCACTGACTGATTTTCGACAAAAATAAGATCTTTCACCGAGAAATCTTCAAACCAAGATATGGCTCCAGGGTCTCGCTGCTCAAAAAACAAAATGTCCGGAACAAGACTCAAGAGCTCAGATGCTACCGGCCCCGTCGAGACAACTCTCCCGCCGTCCATCAAAACACCCAGCAAAACTCCAAGAATGGGATTTTTCTTAAAGGACTCTACGATCAGTTGATCAACAGCATTCACAGCAGGTTTTTCTCCTTGGCCACGTTGGCTTTCACCAATGGGCGTCCAATCGAATGATACTCAAAACCTGAGCCACTCATTGTTTTGGGATTGAATAGATTTCTTCCATCATGAATCAAAGCTTTGCTCATTAAACCACGCATTCGTTCAAAATTAGGTTCCTTAAAGGACTTCCACTCAGTCACGATCACCAAACAAGAAGCTCCCTCAAGCACCTGGTATTGATCATCGAAAAATTTCAACTGTGGAAGGTTCCCAAAATGTTCTCTGGCATTTTCTGCTGCAACAGGATCAAAGACAGAAACATGTGCTCCGTCATCCAAGAAACCTTGGATCAGGTCTAAAGCGGGGGCCTCTCGAATATCGTCTGTCCCCGGCTTAAAGGCAACTCCCCAGACCGCAACCTTTTGACCACGAAAGCTACCGCCCACGGACTTTTTTATACGGTGAAGAAAGTTTTCTCTCTGCAATTGATTGGTACTCTCAACCGCATCCAAAATCTCCATCTCTTCGCCCTGATCTTTGCCTGCCTTGATCAAGGCCTTCACGTCTTTTGGAAAACAAGATCCGCCATAACCAACACCGGCAAAAATGAAGTGCGGACCGATTCGAAAATCACTCCCGATTCCACGGCGCACTTGTTCGATATCAGCGCCAACCTTTTCGCAAACTCGCGAGAATTCATTCATCAAAGAAATTTTTGTCGCCAGCATTGAATTGGCTGCGTACTTTGTCATTTCCGACGAAAGAATATCCATCACCAGCATTGGATTTCCACTTTTCAAAAATGGGTCGTACAAACGAGTCATGATCTCGCCGGCCTTGCTGCTTTCGCAGCCGACAACCACACGGGAAGGTTTCAAACAATCCTCGATGGCGGCGCCTTCTCTTAAAAACTCAGGATTCGAGACTACATCAAACGTATGCTGGGCCCCCCTAGATTTTAAAGTTTTCTCAAGCATGGCTTTGACCTTGTGACCGGTCCCCACAGGCACTGTTGACTTGGTCACTACCACTTTATACTCGTTCATATGGGTCGCAATGGTCTCGGCGACCTGAAGAACGTACTGCAAATCTGCCGAACCATCGACATCTGACGGAGTTCCAACTGCGATAAATAAAAGATCCGAAGTTTCCACCGCTCTTTTTGAATCGGTGGTGAATTCAATGCGCCGAGCTTTCAAGTTTCCGGTGATCATCTGATCAAGGCCTGGTTCGTAGATGGGGGATTTGCCCTCTTTGAGCATCGATACTTTTTTAGGATCAATGTCCACACAAATGACATCGTTGCCCATCTCAGCGAAACAAACTCCGGTCACCAGTCCCACATACCCCGTTCCAAATACTGAAATCTTCATCGCCTTGTTCCTATCTCTTGATATTTTCTAGATAAATAAATGACATAGGCCCAAGCCAACATCACCATAAATCGTACCTTGGAGTGCTCGAAATTTGCCTCTGTAAGCCCACCAATCAGAAAGGCAATCAACCCAACGGTGATGCCCCAAACGACCCCTCGGTCCCAGCGATCCAATTGTTGGTGCTTCCAAAGCATAAAACACTGTCTTAAAAAAAAGAACCAAATCACTAAATAACACAAAAGACCCAAAATTCCGGTGCCCGCAGCCAGATGCAGATACTGGTTGTGAGCGTGGCTCACAAGAGTGTGCGGATCGATGCCCAATTTCTCATAAACACGAGGCAAATCCCGAGAGTTTTGACCGTACCCTGCACCAAAAATGGGATTTTCTCGAAAGACCTCCAAATGGGCTCTCCAAATATCCTTTCTCTCGCTAGCTCCATTCATCTCGCCAATGGTTCTATTGACTCGGGATCTAAACTCTCCTGAAAAATGATAAAGTGAGCCAATTCCGACCACAAAAGCCAAAATAATTGACGCAAGATGCCTGGGTTTCCAGAATGCGACACCAAAAATCAAGGCCAAACAAAGCCCAATCCAGACCCCTCGAGTGAAGCTCAGATACAGTGCCCAAACGGCAAGGAGCAGGGTCACTCCAGCTAAAATCTTCTGACCGCCAGTCCAACTTTGATAATCAAATAGGGCCAGGCCCAACAGGAAACAAAAAAACACCACGAAAGAATGGGCAAAAGTCATTGGGTTGGTGAAAAGCCCCCCGACCCGCAGCAGCTCCTGCGGACCAAAGCCATAACGCCAAGGTTGGAAAATAGGAAAGTCCGCAAAGTATAAAAAAAGACTCAAACTAGAAATCACCAGTCCCAGGAGAAACACCAAGAGAAAGAT
>PEZR01000048.1:10291-15515 GCA_002773975.1 Bdellovibrio sp. CG10_big_fil_rev_8_21_14_0_10_47_8 | reverse complement strand
TTCTTATGAAAATTTAGAGGGCCAGGATGAAACACGGCGTCCACTTCTTTTCATCGGAGGTGTTCATGGCGATGAACCCGAAGGCGTGGAATTGGCACAACAACTTTTGTCTTGGTTGCAAAAAAACAACAACGAAACTTTTTTGTCGTGGTTTCTGATCCCCTGTTTGAATGTCGATGGTTTTTCCCGTCACGAAAGAACCAATGGTCATGGCGTTGATTTGAATCGTAACTTTCCGTCTCAAGACTGGAGTGCTCTTTTTAAGGCGCCCCGCTATTTTCCCGGAGATTCTCCGGCCAGCGAACCGGAAGTCCAAGCCCTCGTGCAACTGATCCAAGAAAAAAAACCACAGGTGATTTTTCACTTTCACTCGTGGGAGCCCTGTGTCGTCTATACGGGGGCCCCCGGTCGGGCATGGGCCCAGCTTGCTGCCGGGGACAGTGGCTACACCGTGCGGGAAGACATTGGTTACCCGACCCCGGGAAGTCTAGGCCAGTACGGATGGATGGAACACCAGACCCCCGTTGTCTGCATCGAGGAACAAGAACATTCTGATCTCGCATTGGTATGGCCACATTTTAAAAAAGGCCTACAAGCGGTGGTGAAGGGACTTCCATGAAGGTTCAACTGATTATTTTCGACATGGATGACACCCTCTTGGACACCACCTCCTTGTTGATTCCGATCGCAAGAACCCCGGCCTTCGAAGACCGTATCCGCCAACCTTTGCCGCTGATGTTCGGAGCCAAAGAAAACTTAGAAGCTCTGTCAAAAAAATACCAATTGGCCCTACTGACCCAAGGAAGGCCCGAAGCTCAGAAACAAAAGGTCGCCTCTCTTGGAATCGGCCCTTACTTTAAAAAAATGTACTTCGCCGACCCTTCCCGCGCAGAGAGCAAAAGCCTCTTTTTTTCCCAGGCGCTGAGGGACTTTTCTTTGCCTGCCGGTCAGATCCTGAGCATTGGCAATCGACGCAGCACTGATATTCGAGAGGCCAAGAAGCTGGGAATGCAAACTTGTCTTTTCTTGTACGGCGAACACCTCAATGATCCGATCGAAGTTCCAGAGGACCGACCTGACTTTGAGGTCCGATCTCACCAAGAGTTAATTAAAATATGCCAGCTTTGAATTCGAGTGTTCTTATCCTAGGTCTTCCATCCCTTCCCGCCATGCAAATCGGCGTGGACTCTCTGCCGTCATGGAAGCCTTTGGCTGAAAAAATCAGCCGTGGTGCCTATGACGTTCTGTGCGCGCCTTTTGATGAAATGGTGACTCCCCAATTTGAGCATCTCGCGCAACAGCTGAAAGACCGAAATCCTTCTTTGCAAATGGTTCTTTTGTCCCAACCGAATAACAGCATTGAAGACCTTCAAAAGATCTTTCGTAAATATCCGATCTTTCGAATTTCCAATATCTCAGCCCTGACCACTCTTGAAAGAGACATCGTCCACTGCCTCGAAGAAGCCCAGATGGCAAAACAGGAACGCGAACTTGAAAGTCTGGTTCAGGAACAAAATGAAAAGTTGACCTTGCTTTATCAAGATCTTGAAGAGCGGGTCGAAAAGCGGCAAAATTTTTTACTCGAAGCTCGGCGAAAGACCTATGTCGCCAATGCTCGATGGGAGTCCCTGAAAGAGGCCATGATCGCCATCTATCAATCGGCCTCGACAGGGGAAATGGAACAAAATCTCCTGCGGGCCCTGGAGCCCACTCTGCATTTGAGTTCTTTACGAATTCTATTCGCCCCCCAAGATCAATTCTTCTCTCAACAAAAACGACAAGCGTCGCCCTATTTTGTCTTTCAAGCCCCCCTCTTTCGCTCTCAGGATCGGGTCGGCTCTCTGGTTTTTTTACGCGAAACTTCGCAACCTTTCTTGAGAGAAGAAACAGATTTCTTGTTGCGAATTGCAGAAGCTGTTTCGTTAGCGCTGGATCGGCAAGGAAAGTTAGAGCAGTCCGAAACCCTGAAAGAGCAATGGCAGGTGACCTTCAATGCGGTCTCGGATCCGGTCAGTCTGATCAATCAAAAATATGAGCTGGTGCAAACAAACTCGGCCTTTCTCAAGAAAGCAGGGCTCAGTTCAGACCAAGCAACCGGACAGAAGTGTTACCAGGTTCTATTTCAGCGAGAATCCCCCTGTCCTCAATGCCAACTGGGAAAAAACTTTCGTTTGGATGTCGGGAAATCCAAATCGATCTATGATGTTTATAGCCAACAGGTTCCCGTCGAGCCTTTGCAAACAACAGTTTTTGTGAACTTGTACCATGATGTGACCGAACAAATTCGCATGGAGAGAAAAATTCTGGAAAGTGCTCGGCTTGCAGAAATCGGGACAATTGGCAGCAGCATCGCGCACGAGCTGAACAATCCCCTGGGGGGTATACTGTCGTTCGTTCAGCTGATCAAGATGGATCTCAAAAAAGAAGACGCTCTCTATGAAGATATCTTAGCGATGGAAGAGGGCGTTCGTCGTTGCAAAGAAATCATCGAGAATCTTTTAGGTTTTACCCGAGACCCCATGGCCGACCAAGAAAAGGACCTCGATCTTCGAGAGGTGATTGAACGAGCGATCAAGATTGTCGAACTCCAGACAAAATCCAGGGGGATTGAACTCAAGGTTATTTTACCTTCGGAACCCTGTTCATTCCGAGGTCACCTGAATCTGCTGTCTCAGGCCGTACGAAATTTACTGCAATCCTCCATCGATGCATTGATTGCAAAAACAGACAACACCAAAGGCTTTCATCCATCGATTGAGCTCCGCCTTGAGAACAAAAACCAAGAATACCTTTTCACCCTGCTCGACAACAGCCTGGGCTCTGAATCGACCTCAACACTCAGTCTCTCTGTGGCTGGCCAAATTATCCATGACTATGGCGGACAGCTCGAATTCGGAGCTCAATCTAAACCCTTCAAAATCACCAAGTTTTCCCTGCCTCGGTGAGCCTAGAGATCGTCGCCATCAGATACAGTTTGATCCATAAAAAGTGCATAGTCCTTTGCAAAAAAAGGTCGAAGATGATTGGTGTCCTTGTAGATTGGTTTGCCGTCAATGGTTGTCGGACACCGTCGATCGTCACACATTGATGCCACTGGATCAATGATGCCAGAATTCGTGCGCCCTGCGATTTCTCGGAGACGATTCATGAACGGACCGACCCTATTTTCAAACTGAATTCTATCCACCGCAAGAAAACCTTCTGAGACCTTGCCAGAAAAACGCGATGGAATCATGACATTCGGACTAAACTCTTCGCCGGTTGGATTAGATAAGACGATGACCACTTCTTTTCCTAACTTTCTTAGTGTTAAAATAAGACTCTCAAAGCGGGTCATGGTCGCTTCGTAATCCTTAAACCCCTTCAAATAATATTCCCAGTAGGCTCCGAAAACGACCCTTTTTATATTTTTTCGGACAGCGATCTCCAGCGCTGCTGCAAAATAATCATCACATGAAATCTGCCGTTCTTTCCAATGAGTCTCGGGCATTGGGGGACAACCATCATTTGTTGCATAAATCACCGAAAGCTTCGGCTGGTTCTGGCCAGAATATAGAAACTGAATCCGCGGCCAATACTGGGCCAGGTGACTGTCCCCCAAAAATAGAACGGAATCATTGCTCGTTCCCCTCAATCCATCTACCGTTAATTTTCCATTGGCAAATCCAACCTCGGGCCCCTTCCAGTCATTTTTAGCATCTGAAATTTCCTTGCCGACACTGAACAGGCGAGGCTCAATCTTCCCCTTGAAAGCCAGAACTCCAAACACCAGCGCCGCAACCATCGACCCCACTAAATATCCGTTCTTGCTGGCAACAGAGACATTTGCTCGTCGGAGCGGAATCTCGATCCAACGATAGGTCATCCAGGACAAACCCACCGAAAGCACCACAGCGACAACCTCACCATAAATTATATGTTTACCGGAAAAGCAGATTCGAACAAATGACAACAGCGGCCAATGCCAAAGATAAAGTGGATAACTGATCAAGCCAATAAATACTAAACAAGGATGACTCAGAAGACGGCGATTGATCCAAGTCTTGGATCCCGCCGAAATCAAAAAAAAGGCACCCATGGTCGGGCCCAGTGCCCACAGGCCAGGAAAGGACTTGGTCTTATCTACAAAAAAAACCGACAAAATAATCAGCGCCAGTCCAATGATGGACTGACTTTTTTCTGACAGAAAACGAACGCGTCGATCGGTCACATGACAATAAGCCAGCCCCGCGCCGATCAAAAGCTCCCAAACTCTGGCAAAAGGTAAAAAATAAGCTGCGGCCAAATCATGATGGACCGTGATAAGATTGCAAACCATAGAGATGACAAACGCCAACAAAAGAACACGGAAGAATCCATTGCCAATTCTCCATCCTAAAACTACCAACGGAGGCCAAAAAATATAGAACTGCTCTTCGACGGCCAAGGACCAAAGATGCAATAATGGCTTAAGATCGGCCGCTACATCAAAGTATCCAGACTCTTTCCATAGGGCCACATTCGATAAAAACGAAGCTCCAGCTGCCAGATGTTTTCCCGCCTGAATGAACTCGTCAGGAAGCAAGACAAAATATCCAGCAACAATGACGGCACTCATGACAACGAGCAAAGCGGGAAATATTCTCCGGATGCGCCGAGAATAGAAATTGGCGATACTGAATCTGTCATTTCGAATGTCAGAAAAAATAATTTTTGATATCAGAAATCCGGAGATGACAAAGAAGACATCAACGCCGACAAACCCGCCGGGCATCCACCATTCATTCCAGTGAAATAATACCACAGATAAAACGGCAATGGCCCTGAGACCATCAATGTCCGCACGATACGTCATGGCCGGATGATTGAGCGTCGACTTATTCACCACTCTGCTAAACCCCAAGTAAATGGCACAAAATGAAAAGACTATGGAACTGGCATCGTCGTGTCAAATTTTATGCGCCTGTAGGATCGAATACTTTATATGCGCAAGGAAGGACTAATTTTTTAATTTCTGAGCGGCCTATGAACACCTTTGGATGAGACGATTTTTTGCTTGCATACATATTATACAATGTATATTATAATATGTATGCACATCGCAGAACAGGTTAGATCATTAAGACTGTCCTTGGGGCTGACTCAGTCTCAGCTCGCCACATTGGCCAAGGTCAGCCTGCCCACCATTCAAAATATTGAGGCGGGAAGGGCAAATCCAGGCCTAGACGTCGTGGAACGCATCTAT
>PEZR01000048.1:9893-10165 GCA_002773975.1 Bdellovibrio sp. CG10_big_fil_rev_8_21_14_0_10_47_8 | reverse complement strand
AGATCCCCTTCGCAATTGATTACCGAACTGATTAAGGCCCTGAATGCCTATTCCAACACTCTCCCCAAAGCCAGAGAGTGGGAGGCTTTAGCCGCCTTCATTCTTGCCCTCAGGCACCACTTCCCAAAGGTTTATCAAAGACTGGAGAGTATGAGTTCGACGGCAAATATGATGATCTCTAAAAATGACTCGGGACGATTATTAAAGTTAAGACGAATCGCCATTGCAAATATGAGTGAGTATCTGTGAAAGTCATCGATATAAAACTCCTT
>PEZR01000048.1:7214-9877 GCA_002773975.1 Bdellovibrio sp. CG10_big_fil_rev_8_21_14_0_10_47_8 | reverse complement strand
TGGCGGCTGAACGGTTGTCGGGAGACTGGATCATTATCGGCGGAACGGTGCTGCCACTGCTAAAGATCGACTACCGAGTCACGGTCGACATTGACGTCGTGGCTGGCCATCAACGCTCCAATGAGCAAGATGCTTTATTGATGGAACTGGCGGAAGAGCTTGGCCTTCCAGTGGAAGCCATCAATCAAGCCGGTCATTATTTTCTTCACAAAATCAAGGACTGGCAAAATCAGATGGTTCTTCTCGCCAAAGGCAAAAATGCCAAGATCTATCGCCCCAATGCCACTCTATTTATTCTGCTAAAACTCGACCGAATGAGCGAAAGCGATCTGACGGACTGCCAAGCAATGATTGAGTTTTCAAAAACCCACAAAGATGAGCTCGATCCAAAAAGACTCCAGCAAAGAATAAATAAGAAAATCTCTGAGATTGAGAGAGACCATAGCAAGAGGGAGCGCTATCAAACCTTGCTCAAACACATCGACATTAACCACGTCGCTCTTTGAAAGGATTCTCCTCTCCACTAAAGAGGAGGTTTTTATGTCCACCAGACATAAAAATAATCTGTTTTGGTCGAAAAAAACTAAAGAATGTTTGGAGATTTATTTTCTGATTGTTCAAATCATTTATTTCACCATGGGATTGATCGTTTTCATCACTGCTTAAGTCGTGACTCTGTCTGTGTAATCAGAAGGGACTATAAATCCGAGAGACCCAGGGCTGGGTGGGCGACGAACAGGTCGCTTTTTCCCTGGACCCCCTCCGGCAAATTCTTCACATATTTACAGTCACCCTCTATGAGCCGCGGTAATTGTGCCTTTCCCGCTGGCAAAGTCCGCTGATCCCGTCCAGTTTTTCAGGCCTGAAGGCGCGAATTGGTCTCGGAATTTTGACAGGCCCGTCAAGAATCCTTTATCCTGAAAGTGCCTGCTGATAAGGCAAACAACCGACCACGGAAGGAAGGTTCATGCGAGCATCTCGAGTTCTGATCGTTGACGATGAGTCCAGTTTAAGAGCCGCTTTGTTTCGCGTTTTAGATCGAAAAGGTCTGAGCGTGATCACAGCCAATCGCAAAGAAGAGGCTTTGGTTCTTTGCCAAACCGATCAACCCCTGGATTTGGCTTTGGTGGACCTGAATCTTCCAGATGGCGACGGCATTGATCTGATGATTCATCTCAAAGAAGTCCATCCTGATTGCCAAGTGATTATTCTGACAGGCCATGGAACAATTGAGTCCGCGGTTCGCGCCACTCAAAAAGGTGCCTTTCATTTTATGACTAAGCCCTTCAACATGGAAGAGCTGGTCAGCCTGGTGGACAGAGCCCTCAGTCATAAAAAATTGCAGAAAGAAAATCAGCAGCTCCGCAATGAATTGAATAAAAAGTATCAGTTCGAGCACATCATTGGAAAAAGCGAGAGCATTCAAAATGTTCTCTCGATGGTGGAACGAGTTGCGGACTCGGACTCGACCGTGCTGGTCACCGGCGAGAGCGGAACTGGGAAAGAACTGATTGCCCGAGCCATTCATTACAATTCCCCGAGAGCAGATCAGGCCTTTGTCGCCATCAATTGTGGTGCAATTCCCTCAGAACTTTTAGAAAGTGAACTTTTTGGGCACATCAAAGGGGCCTTCACCGGCGCGATTGCGAACCGCGTGGGTCGATTCGAGCTGGCTGATGGTGGAACTATTTTCCTGGACGAGATTGGCGACCTCGAGCCAGCCCTGCAGGTGAAACTTTTGCGAGTTCTGCAGCAAAGAAGCTTTGAACCCGTTGGCAGTACCAAAAATATTCAGGTTAATGTGCGGGTAATTGCAGCGACCAATAAAAATCTGGAAGAGCTCGTGAACAACGGAAATTTCCGCGAAGATCTGTTTTATCGTTTGAATGTCATTCCCATCTCTGTCCCCGCTCTGCGTGAAAGACGCAGCGATGTGCCCCTGCTCTTGGCTCATTTCATGGAACAAATCAATCGCAGCAAGGGCCGCAAGCTCTCTGGCATCTCGGCTGAGACCCTCGAGTGCCTGGTCAATTATCCTTGGCCTGGAAATATTCGCGAACTAGAAAATCTGGTTGAACGATTGGCTATTCTTAAAGGCCAAGGCCAAATTGAGATCAATGATCTGCCGGTGAAATACCGAACTGGAAGCTCCGTGGCCGCAAGCACAGCCGTGTTTGAAGTTCCAGACAATGGCATGGATTTCAATGCGGCGGTTGATCAATTTGAGAACAGTCTCATTTTGAGAGCTCTGGAAAAAACAGGATGGAACAGAAATCAGGCGGCTCTTTTATTGCGTCTGAACCGTACGACCTTGGTGGAGAAAATCAAAAAGAAAGGTCTGCGTCCCCCTGGAGATGTTTCAGGAACCCATGACGATGACTTGGGTTCTCCAGCTGAAAACAACCAGGGAATTTACCGTCCAGGCCCTGAAATCTCACAATAGTATTCGTTAAAAATTCACTGAAGATTCAAGGTCTTCAGGCCGATAAGGGAGGGACAGGAGGCAGTTCATGTCCACTCCCAATGTTCCAGGCCGTACAATCAAAAAAGGCGAATATCTTTTCAAAGAAGGCGACAAAATCCAGTCGATTCAGTTAATCCAGTCTGGAGCGGTCTCACTGTGCCTGGTTCGCCCGAAAAAAAATCTCGATATCATGGCGGTG
>PEZR01000048.1:0-7158 GCA_002773975.1 Bdellovibrio sp. CG10_big_fil_rev_8_21_14_0_10_47_8 | reverse complement strand
CGCGGGAGCTCCTAATCATGCCTTCTCAGCCATTGCCACCACCGACACCAAAGTCGTCGACATTCCCGTCGAAGTCTTTCGCCAGACCATTGATACCTCGCCTCAGATGATCAAGGTGCTGATCAAATCGCTGATCGACCGAGTAAAGGTCTCTTTGAACGAAGTCAAATCCAGCAAAATGACCAAAGACACTCGCCCCTGCCCCGAGGACCAAGTTGCAAAGCTTTATGGCTCTCTTTTTCACGTCCTGAATCACAAGGGGACCAGGGACGAGAAAGATAAAAACAAAGTCTGGATCGAATGGCCCTTGTGCAAACAGTACTCTCAAAGAATCTTTGGTGAGTCTCCGCTCCGTTTAGAGCAAGCAGTTTGTCTGCTTGTAAAATTGAAAATGGCTGAGCTTGAAATGGGTCGCCCCCCTGAAGATCCCGAAGGACCCGAGCAAATCATGAAAATCTGTGTTCATCATCTGCCATCGCTCGAGGCTTTTTTCGAATTCTATCAGTACTATTATTTCAAAGGTGATAGCAAAAGTGAGATCTTAAAGGTTGATGACTTTACTACGGGATTCTTGAACGAGTTCATCGCCATCTCTGAAGGCCTCGAGCTTGATCGGTATGGAGTCGTGACCGTGGATTATCAAAAAACCCTGGAGCGCTTCAAACAAGATATGAATATTCAGCTGAACACCGATCATTTTGCACGCCTGGAGCAAAAAGGAGTGTTTGCAAAACGACAGACTCGTCAAGATGGCACTGTTGTTCTGCAGTTCGACGTTCGAGAATTCAAGATGACTCAAAAAATCTGGAGAATTCTCAAAGAAATCGAAAAGTGGAATGAAAAAGGTTTTGTCGACATGAGCGAAGAAGAAGCCAAAGCCACCAAAAAATCCGACGGCTGCCCCCAATGTTCAGCAGAACTGATCGCCAACGCCAAGTTCTGCTCAGAGTGTGGGTATAAAATCGCGGCTTAGATTCGAAATATCTGATCATCATTTTTTTCATAGCACTTTTGCCTTACTTGGCTAGATCTCCTTGCTCGAAATAGATCACTTTTTTTGTGTCCGCTAGGATCCCACCAAACTGACCGAGAGACTCTCCTGGCAGGGGAATATCTTTGCCCAGTTCTGGACTGAGTGTGATTGGTAGCTGAGAGTCACGGATTGGAACCAGATGGCTGCCAGGGCAGTATCGTCGATTGCAGATCAATTCATTGAATTGATAGGGATGACTCACACTCAAAATGGCATCAAAGTTGGGTTTTCCTTGAATCAGGTGGGCGGCAAAATATTCTCCGTTTTCACCGAACACAAAGTATTTGTTGTCCGTCGGAGCCCCCTGGCCATTCAGCTTTGCAGAAAAGATGATCTTCTCGACATGAACTTGAACGGATCCAAGCATTTGACCGTCGCGTTCGAAATGGCCCTTATAGATTATAGCGGAAAAGGTGGTTTTTTCTCCGCTGACAACCTTGCTAAGATCCATTTAAAGACTTTAATAACAAAAATGATTTCATCGTTTCTCTCCAAGATCAATTGGCTCTCTTCTAGTCGATGAAAATAAATTAATATAATTAATTATTTTTCTACATTTATTAATTATTTTAATTGAATGATTGGCCTAGCTCTTTTCGATCTGTCAAATAGCCCGGCTTGTAACTCTCGGCAAATTGCGAAAATTGCACAAGATCAACTTTATAGGGAAAAAGACTGTTCGATAAAAATTCACTGAGCGGCCCCAGCTCCTGGGACAAATCCACGGGGGACTCAACCATCAGATCCAAATCAGAAAAGGGTTGATGATCTCCACGGGCTCGTGAACCATAACAAAAGACCTTAGCCCCTTTTTTGTTCAAGGGAGCAACCACGTGGTCAAAAATAAACTGATATTGATCTTGGGTCAGACCAAATTTCACTTGTTTTTCAATCCTTCTGCCAGCTTTTGCAACTCAGGGAAAAATTCTTGGACAAAAGAAAACACCTGCTCAGCCAAATCTTCTTTATAGGTATGCGAAGACAAGTTTCGCATGTCGATAGCTTTCAGCCACCGGTCAACATCCTGGATATAATTGCTCTGAGCCATTTCTCGAATCACGTCTTTTGGAGCGGAAGTCGCTGTGCCCATGATTTTTTTTGAAGTTTTCCAGGCCAATTCGACACTGAATTCAAATCTTTGGATGACGGAGTCTCGAATAAATTCTGTTTTGGGTTGCTCTAAGGCCTCTTTCAATCGAGAAACAGATCTTTGAAACTCTTCAGATGTCGTCAAAGGATCCTCCACTATCTTGCTCGGGTCGTCTCTGAACACCAGAGCCGACTATGAAATGACTCACACGAATAACAGAAGCCCCAATGAAAATCATCATGGGAGCCTCTTGGGTGCAGCGCTTCACAAGCGCAAACAAGCCCTAAGCCTTCTTCGCTCGCTTCTTCTGGGCGGCATTGGCCATCAAGCACAGCATCTCGAACATCACATCCACTCCGACCAACGACGTGATGTCCGCGTGATCAGCGGGTGGACAAATTTCCACCACGTCCCCGCCGACGAGATTTGGGATCTTCAGGGCGCGGAGAATGCGTTGGGTTTCATAGCTGGTCAATCCACCCACCACTGGTGTGCCTGTTCCTGGCGCAAATGCCGGATCCAAACAATCCACGTCGAAGCTGATATAGGTTGGAGTGTTGTCAAAAGTCGGAAGTGTTTTCAAAAATTGATCCAAGCTGCCAGCTCGAACATCATCCACAGTTTTGACCTGAACTTTGTGTTTTTTAACAAAAGCCAGATCTTCTTTGCTGGCCAGAGGGCCGCGGATTCCAATCTGAAGCATTTTTTTGGGATCGACCAGGCCCTCTTCCACCGCATGACGGGCAAAGGCACCGTGATGATATTCACAACCCCAGGCAGCTGGGTAAGTGTCCAAATGGGCATCGAAATGAACAAAGGCCAAAGGTGTCTTATAGTGCTTTTTCAGCGCTCTTAAGACCGGCAAAGTTGTCGAATGATCACCACCGACGGCGACAAATTTTTTATTCGTCTTTAAAATTGAACCGACAAACTTTTCGATCTTTTCATAGGTCTGATTCTGATCAATCGGTACCGTTGGACAATCTCCAACATCAGCAATTTTCAATTGTTCAAAAATGTTCAGTTCTCGATTCCAATGAAATCCACGTCCCAGGCTGGAGGCATTTCGAACTTCGGTGGGTGCGAAACGAGCTCCCGGGCGATAGGAAACTCCGCCATCATAGGGAATACCAAACAAGGCCACATCAAATTTTTCCTTGATCTCAACCACGGGCAGTCGAAAAAAAGTTTTAATCGCAGAAAAACGAGGAAACTCGCGTCCACTCAAAGGTTGAAAGTCTGGCTTGAATTCCATCACTACTCCTGTTAGATCCGTCTAAATATCCGTCGTTGAGAGTACCTTTTCATGACCACAAGATCCAGAGTAAATCACACCAGTCAGCGCACCAGGATCCACAGGAACCAACAGAAGACCCGCGACAAGCATAACGGGCTAAATCTATTGGCAGAACCTGATCCGGCCACCATAAAAATTTTGGCCTCATCTCTGCTCAGTTGGTACAAAGACAATCATCGAGATCTGCCATGGCGCCGCAACCGCAAGGCCTATTCCATCTGGATCTCTGAAGTTATGTTGCAGCAGACCACCGTGGCGGCCGTTATTCCCTATTATGAAAAATTCATGGCTTGTTTTCCTAGCGTCAAAGATCTCGCCCAAGCTCAGCTGGATGAGGTCTATGAGCAGTGGGCTGGTCTAGGGTATTACAGTCGAGCCCGCAATCTGCACAAGTCCGCTCAGATCTTGGCCAAAAAAGGATTTCCAAAGATGGCTGCAGATCTTCAAGAGCTCCCTGGCTTTGGACCCTATACATCGCGAGCGGTCTCTAGCATTGCCTTTGATGAACCGGTCGGAGTTCTCGATGGCAATGTCATTCGCGTCCTGTGTCGAGTATTGGGCTGGAGTGTTGCCTGGTGGAAAACAGCGGAGCGAGCCTGTCTGCAAAAAGCGGCGGACCAATTGGCTCAACAAGGCCCTTCTCATTTGCTGAACCAAGGCTTGATGGAGTTGGGCGCGACCGTCTGCACTCCGGCTAGTCCCAACTGCTTGCTGTGTCCGTGGAGTGCTCGGTGCGAAGCTCGAAAACAAGATCAGATCACTGGCTTACCACTCAAAAAGCCCCGCAAAAGTTTAGAAGTCTGGGTTTGGACGCCACAGATCCTGATGAAAAATTCCAAAGTGGCTCTAGTGAAAAATGACTATGCGCCTTTTCTCAAAGGACAAATGATTTTTCCAGGTTCTGTTCAAAAACAAAGCAAAAGACCAAAGACCTATGACTTGAAACATGGAATCACTCACCATGACATTTACATTCAAGTCCAAAAGCCGCTACAATTTCGAGACAGTCATAAAAAAACTCGAGATAAATTTAAGGACAAGGGCTACCAATGGGTTCAACTGCAAGGACTAAAAAAAATCAACCCCTCCAATGTGTTGCAAAAAATTTTGCAGCACTTCTTGGCCTGATTCTGATCTTTGCACTCGGAGTCACCTCGAGCTGCTCGAGCAGTCCCAAGCATGAACCCAACCTATCACCCAACAAAGAGATCTCCATCACTCCGCAGGTCACAGCTCTTGGAACTGTCATCACCACCCTGGGCGACAATTTCAGCCCTTCCTTTTCTGCGGACGATAAAAAAATCATCTACATCAGCAAACAACGTCCCTCCCATACGCAAGCTCAGATCTATCTCTTTGACTTGAATTCAAAAAAAGAACGCCGAATCACCTATCAAGATGGCGATTGCAGCCAACCGGTTTTTCTCAAAAACAATCAACATTTTCTGTATGCCTCGACCACCGACGAACTCAAAGAGCGACCGCTGCTTCTCTATAAAAAATCCATGGATAGCTCATGGCCGCACTCAGAGCTTTATATGAGTGATCTCACCGGCGTGAATATTGATCGACTGACCCGAAGCGAGGGTTATGATGGGAGTCCCTCAGTCCTCCCAAACCAAGACTCAATAATCACCTATGCAAAGTCCAACAGAAAAAATATCGAGGCTTGGCAGATGAATTATGAGAATCGAAAAACATTCCCTGTTCTTCGAAAGAAGGGTATCTCGATCCTGTCACTCAAAGCCGCGACGGGGGAAAAAAAGTGGGTTTGGGTTGAACAACTCGATGACGGGACCACCCAGGTTCTCGTGACCGAAAAGGGTCTTCGAGGAGCCTCGGAAAATATCCTGCCAAATCTAAAATGGAATTATCGCCAAGCTCTCTGGTGGAATCCAGATCGGCTCATCTTGAATGCAAAAACCAATTCTCCAGAATCTAAGTTCCAGCTTTATACCTATACGCTGTCGACAAAATGCTTACAGCTATTGGCCGAGGCCCCTGCGGATATTCTTGATCCATCCCTCAATGAAGACGCCACCACCATGGTCTTTAGCAGCATGGTGGCCGGCAATTCACAGATTCTCATGAAAAACCTGGCAGACCCCACTGGGGCCTGCCTGCAATAGCTCATTTCTATTTCAAGATCTGAGATTGCAGATCTGTTTGCTGACTTGAAAACACAGAGCGGTTGTCTGGATACAAGAGGAGCAGAGATTGAAAGCCCTCACCCTTGGTGAATTCAGAGGTGATCGATTGGCCTGGCTCGATTGACACCAGCTCCGGTAGATCCATAAAAGCCTGAGCTCGGTCTTCCAAAGAAATTTTCTGCCACTGTCCAGGTCCCCGACCAAGATAGTCATCCATTTCAACCGTGCTGGCTTCATTGAAAATGGTCGCCACTTTAAAGTGCAGCAAGCCATCAGAAGCCACCGCTAAATTGGTCACATCGGCCTCGACCACCACCACCGTCGAGTGATTGAAAGGCTGCATTGGCAATTCATCAATCACAGCTGCGGCATAGTTTTCTTCAGCTTTTTTCTCGCCCACTTTTGAGGCTGCCATTTTTTCATAATCCCGGCGCAGATCTCGAGTTTTCGCTGCATCTAAAAGCACGCTGGTGAATTGATTTTCATTCGTAGCCGCTGAAAGCCCCTTCACATTGCCCAAGGGAATTCCCGCCAGCTCTTGCTCCGGAACCTTGTCTCCGTCAGAATCAATCAATATTGAAATCTCACAGGCATTCCATGTGGTCAGAGGCTCATACAGTTTCACGCCCACTTGCAAAACTTTGACGTGGCGGTCTTCGACGGTCTTTTCAATCACTCGGTATCCGACGGCCTGCAGATCGCAAGCTTTGCTCATGGCCGAATCATTGTGAACATCCAGTTTTCGTTGATCCACACCCAGCAGGTTAAATGGCAAAGCAGCGCCCGTATTTTTACCCGCATTGGTGATGGTCATTTCAACCAGTGCTCCAGCACTGGAAGCTGGAGAGTCCGCATGGACTTTGAGTTTGCTGGCCTTGAGCTGAGAGATTTTCCTGACGATGGCAACCACCGGAATACGGTGCAGTTCCCGACCATCATTGGTGATCTTCAACATTCCATCGACCTCGGAAATTTTATCTTTCAACTGAGATCCATCGATAGCCAATTTCAACGAGACTTGTTTGGATTCCCCAGGCTGCAGAGTTAAATCTTGAGCGTTCTGCAACTGCAGGGCTCCGCTGGATTCCAAGGCCAATCGACCTTGAACCACCGCTGTGGAAATGTTTTTGATTGTGACTTTTTCCAGGGAAACCCGTTGGGTCTCTAGATTGACTTCACCCAAAGAGATCGCTCCACGATCAGCCACCAACTGTGCTGTGGCAGATTCATAAGTTTGAACTCGACCAGCGCCTTGACGAGAAAGCAAGTAAGGGACCCCTTTTTCATCCTTGATGGACGTCGCATGTCCCATCAAAATCGATTTCAATTCTGCCGTTGAAAGCTCGGGATGAGCTTGTTTCAACAAAGCCATGACTCCAGCGATGTGAGGACCTGACATCGATGTTCCAGACATCTTAACGCCTTTGTCTCCGCCGCCCATTTTTGCTGAAATCACACTTGAACCCGGAGCCGAAATCTCGGGCTTCAACAAAGAATCAATTGACCGAGGACCTTTTGATGAAAAGTCAGTCAGCGTGTCGATCAACTCGGGCTTTTGAATTTTCTGAGTCGTCTGAAAATTCATCAG
>PEZR01000044.1:5637-7088 GCA_002773975.1 Bdellovibrio sp. CG10_big_fil_rev_8_21_14_0_10_47_8 | reverse complement strand
CCTGGTCCTCGTCCTGGCCCCGGTCCAGGAGTGAGACCTGGTCCTCGTCCTGGCCCCGGTCCAGGAGTGAGACCTGGTCCTCGTCCTGGTCCCGGTCATCCAGGAGTAAGACCTGGTCGCCCTTTCCCAGGACCTCATCCAGGACCTGGATGGCATGGTGGCGGCCCTCGCCCAGGATGGCATGGTGGATGGCGCCACGACCGTGGCTGGCACCCGGGCTGGTGGTACGCCGGGATTTCATTGCCTTACTTCGTATGGGCGCCTGAGTCCCCCTATGGATATTGGCAATGTATGGCCTTCAGTGAGGACCGTCAGGTTTTCTCTGCTTCGGCACCGACTTTGAACGAAGCTGCCTACAATGCTTTGTTTGATTGCGGTGGTCCAAATTATCAGCAGTATGGATGTTATATCCCAGACGGTTACTGTCGCCGTCGATAGGGTTTGTACAGCCCAATAAACAACGAAAAAGCGTGAGTGAACCCTCACGCTTTTTTTCAATTTTGCCAGGGACTTCTTTTCAACTGATGTTTTTCGTATGAATGACAAACCTAGAAACGCCGTGTGAGCTCAAGCCCCGCAAATCCATTTTCATAGATGGGAAGAATTTGGGTTTGAGTTTTCCCGTCGGCCGGGCCGACGTTGAAAAAACCAGCTCGGCCCCAAATGAATCCCAAAAATCCACCCGCGACAACGTCGCTGGCCCAATGTTTGTTGTCAGCCATTCGGCTGAGACCCGTGAGTACAGCCGCTGAATAAGCAGGGACGCCTGCCCGCCAACCATAAGCCATCGACAATGAGGTCGCCGTCGCAAACGCCGAGGACGTATGTCCCGAAGGGAACGACAGATGATCGCTCTCATCGGGTCGCTGGCGCCGGAACGAGGCCTTTAAGAGCCCAGTGGTGGCGCCCGTGAACATAAGAGCTCGGATGTGACTGACGCCATTGTCGTGATCGACAAAATACTGAGTCAATGCGATTCCAATATTAAACCCATAGAGAACATATCGATCGCCAATGCGGGCGACCAAGTCCGACATTTGTCGGTGATCCTGCCATTGCTCCTTGAGATCTCCGTCAATGGATTTTACCAGAAAATAGGCCAGAGCTCCGCTTGACCATAAGATGACCGAGGTTGAATCTGTCGATCGATCAAAAGTGGGAGCGATTTGTTCATGATAGATTTTTGAGACGCCGTGATCATCTGAGCTCGGGAAGGAGCTCGAGGCCGAAGCCCAGCAAGGGTTTGGTAGCAGGACGGCCACAAGGGCAACAATCATGGGTTTCTGTGATCTGGGAAGCATCGTTTTTCAATCTACGGCAATTCAGAGCAGTGTCAACGCTCTCCAAATCGTCCACCGCGTTCGCCGCAAACTAGGACTATCTTGTTGGTCGGATCTGTGGCTAAGTGGTTGGACAAGTCGTTCTCGCAATACAATAGATACGCTTTTGTC
>PEZR01000044.1:0-5607 GCA_002773975.1 Bdellovibrio sp. CG10_big_fil_rev_8_21_14_0_10_47_8 | reverse complement strand
AGGCAAATATGGGAAAGAAATTATACGTCGGTAACCTTGCATACACGGTTGATTCAAATCAACTGACAGATCTTTTCACACAAGTGGGAAGCGTGGATTCGTCCAACGTGATCATGGATCGTGAAACAGGTCGCAGCAAAGGTTTTGCTTTTGTTGAGATGTCTGCAGATAGCGAAGCGCAAGCAGCTATCGAGAAATTCAACGGAACTGAGCTCGGTGGACGCGCAATGAATATTTCAGAAGCGAAACCACAAGCTCCACGTGATGGTGGCGGTCGTGGCGGTTTCAGCTCACGCCGTTCTTACTAGTTCGTCGTAACGAACAGTTTTGACTTTTTATTGAGTCAGATTTTCGAAAACCGGCCCGAAAGGGTCGGTTTTGTTTTTCAAACAGGTCTTCACAGAAAGGAATTTATGAGCACTCAGGTTATTTCCTTTAACTGTCTTCTTAAAAACAAAGCCGGTCATGTGATCAGCTCCACTTTTAATCGCGACGTTCTGACCAGCCCCCAGGGGCAAAATTTAGGTCTTCATGGTTTGGCAAAGGGTCTTCAGAACCTCAAAAAAGGCGAGAGACGATCGATCTCTCTGGCGGCGGAGGAGGCCTATGGTCTCTATGAGCCCAGCAAAGTTATTCTTTATCCGCGCAGCAAACTTCCCCGGCATGCCCGAGTTGGCGAAATGATCACGATCACTGGCAAAAGCGGTGCAGTTCGCTCATACAAAATTATTCAGTTTCACAACGATATGGCGAGCCTGGATGGCAATCATCCCCTGGCAGGACAAGATCTGGTTTTCGAGATCGAAGCCTTAGCCGTTCGCGAAGCGACCCGAGAAGAAATCGCCGAATCCATCAGTGATGTCACGACCCAGGTTTTACATTAGTTCGAATGAGTTTTTGGCATAGATTCTGCCTTGTAAGTGGGTCGATGCCAAAGATCTCTTTAAAATCCATTCTGGTGCTTCTCTCGTTACTGATCTGTCAGTTGTCGACAAGTTGGACACCGGCCCATGCGGTGGGGAAAAAGCCCCTGGTTATTGCCCATCGTGGGGACGAGTCCGAGTACATGGAAAACTCCCTCCCGGCCTTTGCCGGTGCTGCCCAGGTTGGGGCGGATATGGTTGAGCTGGATGTGGTTTACACCAAGGACAACGTGCCCTTGGTTTTTCATGATGTCGCTTTTGAGCGTGAGATGATTCAGTGTGGGGCTCTGCAAGGGGCTTTGGTTCGAAACCTCAGTCTTGAACAAATCCAAACCCATTGTCATTTCAATCCGGATCTTTATTTTCATCCACAGACTCCTCAGACATTAGCGCCTTCGGACTTGCCACTGCTTCGTGATCGTTCTGAAAATTTGATGACCCCACCAAGGCTTGCGAGCGTTCTGGACATGATGAAACGCAGCTCGACGGGCGTATTGATTGAGCTCAAGAGTTTTATGCAAAATCAGAAGGGGGCCTCCGATCCCGTGGCGCCGAATCAAGATCAGGCGATCTTGGATCTGTTGGCGGCCTTGGATCCAAGCCAGTCTTGCCTCCAGGATTCTGGAGACTCTCAGAGCCTGACATTTTCTTGCTATAACAAGATCAAAGTCATGTCCTTCGATGGAGACCTGATGGATCGCTTGAATCATGAGCTTCGCACAAATCTCAAATATGCACACATGCAGAAAATAAAAATGCTAAAGCTCGTGGGGGCATCCTCTGAGCTGGTGGATCCCAAGCATTGGTCCGATCATTGGAGTTTGGATGGAGTGGCCTTTTACTTTGGTTTGGGCGATCAGGGCTCTTTTGATTCAGAGAAGCTGGATCAGCTTCTAGAGCAGATCCAGCGGCAACCAATCTCGGCGAACAAGTTGAAATTTGTTTGGACAGTTCAGTCTCCAGATCAGATGGAGAGTCTCAGGAAAAAACAATTGGATGGAATCATCAACGGCATACCGTGGTATGCCGAACACTGGAAATTCTAGGACTTCTTTGCCGCTTTCCTTTTAGCCTTGTGCTTGCGTCCCTCTGACGATTTCTTTTTTTCTGACGATTTCTTGGATTGGGGCGCTCGAATTTCTTCCGGCTCTGCACAGTCATTGGGATCAAGAGGACGAAAAACTCGGGCATAGTCCAATACAAACTTAACACCCTTTTCAAAAGCGGCCTCATCAATGCCTTTGTTCCCACCCCAGTTGCCGCCGACAGCCAAATTTAAAATAATGTGAAAGTCATGATCATAGGGCCAGTCTTTTTCCCAATTTGCACCGGGCTCATGTTTGACAGAGAAGTACAGATTGTCATCAACATAGAAATCAAGACGGCTGGGATACCATTCAAGAGCATAGACATGAAACTGCTGATCGCCATCAGGCACTGGAATTGTTTTGTTTCGAAAGGTCATATTGAGAGAGCTGAAGTTTTTAGAGTGGGCCGAGCCATAGTTCACATTATTTTCAAAACCAACGCCCTCCATAATGTCGATCTCTCCGTTGTCGGGCCAAAATCGATCACTGTAGGTCATTTGACTTGGAAGAAGCCAAGCTGCGTACCATGTGCCAAGGACCTTCGTCATTTTGCCACGGAACTCGTAACGACCATAGGTCCATCCCTGATTTGAATTTAAGCGAGCAGAGGTGTATTCACGCCCGCCATAGCTTTCTTTTTTTGCTTCGATAATCAGGTTTCCATTTTCAGCACGACTGTTGCTGAGGCGGTCCGTATAGTACTGAAGCTCGGCATTGCCAAAACCATCGCCTTTGACTTCGTAAAGCCATTTCTTTGGATCAAGTTTTCCGTCCTGATTGAATTCATCATTCCACACGAGTTGCCATTTTTCCGGCGATAATGAAGCTCGGATATTTTGATCCGAGGCCGGGACTCGTGTGGCAGAGATCAATTTTTTTGCGAGCTTTGAGTTTTTCTTTTTTCCATTCATGGAAAAGAACCTCTCGTCGCAAAGATTCACAGCAAAGGCAAAATTGGCAATGAAAGTGACTAGTAAAATAGAAAGTATGGCCTTCAAGTGGTCCTCCTGAAATGAGCAGATATTAAGACTCTATTATTCCTGAAACTGGGACGTCTGAGTAGTGTTCGGACTGAATTCCAGCTCTGGTCTGGACCAATGTCCCTGTGATCAGAGTTTAGACACTCAAGAAGCTTTTTCAGCGATTCCCCAGAAATATCAATATGTCCGGTGGTGACATTTTGTGGTTCGGTGGGATTGTGTTACTTTCCCTGCAGATCAAAACCGCCTTTAGAAAAAATATTTGGAGTAACCATGTTTAAGTCAAAATTGTCCCTGGTTTTTTTGATGAGTCTTGCCACTACAACCACCTGCTTTGCCCAATCTGAAATCCTGAATTGCGTGAGCCAGTCCATGCAGATGAAGGTAACCTCGGCCAGCAATGTCGTCGGCATTCAACTGACCAAAGCTCAGTTCCCTGCTATGTTGAGCTACCAGGTTCCGGAAAATCAATCCTGGTCTGTTCTCAGCAAAACGATCACCACTCAGTCCGTGGTTTTTCAGGGTGTGAATGCCGTATCGACCGAAGGTCGCATTCAAATTGAGTCTGAAGATCACAATCAAGTTTTACGTATTGAGATCTCAAAAAGCGGCATTTCGAGCCTGGTTCAGATTATTTCTGCGGATGAAAGCCTAACGCCCGCAATCGCCCAGAAATTGGGTGTTTCTCAGAACTCTTTGTCCTTCCTGGATTGTAAACAGTAATTAATCCATCTTCTTGATTGGCAGATCCTCCAAGTTTGGGTAAAGACAGGGCCTGATTTAGCTCTGTTTCTACACCCTTGGAGGCCTTGATGTCGCGTTTTAGCCCTGCCTTTTCTTTGCTACAACGGCTTGGACAATCTCTGATGTTGCCCGTCTCTGTGCTGCCAGCAGCAGGACTGGTTGTGGCTCTGGGGCGTTTGTGCCAGGGTCAGCAAAATGCCAATATTCAGGCCCTTGGCGGGCTTTTCTATTCTGGCGGCTTGGCGATCTTTGAACAGCTCCCGGTGGTATTTGCAATTGGCGTGGCTATTGGCTTTACCGGAGGTGCGGGGGCGGCAGCTCTGGCGGCCTTGGTGGGGTACTTTACCACCATCAATGTGATTAAAATGGCCAGCGATATTTACCACGTTGAGCTCGCCATCAATACCGGGGTCTTTGGCGGCATTTTGGTCGGCTTGATGACCGCGGCCCTGTACAATCGCTACTATCAAACTCAGTTGATGAATGTGTTGGGATTTTTCTCGGGCAAACGCTTGATTCCGATTCTCACGGTATTTGCTTCTTTTTTTCTGGGCTTGGTGCTGACGTGGACCTGGCCGCCGATTCAGGAGCACATTCGAACTTTCGGTGAGCATATGGCGGCGTCTGATTGGGGACCGGCGTTTTACGCCGCCGGAAAGCGGCTCTTGATCCCGTTGGGCCTTCACCATGTTTACTACCAGCCATTTCTTTTTGAGTTCGGAAGCTTTACCGATGCTGCGGGAAAAATCTTCCACGGGGATTCCACTCGGTATTTTGCCGGGGACCCAACAGCTGGACGATTTATGGCAGCCGAATTTCCGTTGATGCTGTTTGGCTTGCCAGCAGCAGCCTTGGCCATTGTTTTGCGGGCTTCACCCAAGCAGAGAAAAGCCGTGGCTGGGGTCATGTTGAGTGCGGCCCTGACCTCCATTGTCACCGGCATCACCGAGCCGATTGAATTTACCTTCATCTTTGTGGCTCCATTGCTTTATGTTTTGCATGTGGTGTTTGCCTTTTTCTCGGGGTGGCTTACGGCCTTTTTTGACATTCATCTGGGGTATACGTTTTCAGCCTCGCTCATTGATTTCGGTCTTGGATTTTTTAATCAAAAAAATGGCTTGTTGTTATTTCTGGTGGTCGGCCCTCTGATTGCGGTGATTTATTTCTTTTCTTTTTATTCTCTGATTGGCATTTTTAATTTCAAAACGCCGGGCCGAGATGAAGGTTCGGACGCCGAGAGCACAGGTGCTTCGAATGGTGGTGGAAACACATCGCTGAATGATCTGTCGATCCAAGTTTTAGAAGCCCTGGGCGGCGCCGCCAATATTGTTCAGATCGACGCATGCATCACTCGTTTGCGTTTAGAGGTCAAAGACAAGACAGAAGTCAGCCGTCCCGAGCTCAAGCGATTGGGCGCAGCGGGCGTGATGGATGGACCTGGTGGAAATCTTCAAGTTGTTTTTGGAACTCGGTCTGAAATGATCAAGGAAATCATCAAAAATAAAATCAAAAATACAGAACCCAAAGAGTCTGGACTGTCTCTCCGGTCACCACTTCGTGGAAAAGTAATGGCCTTGAATCAGGTTCCTGACGAGACCTTTGCCGACAAAGTCTTAGGCGATGGTATTGCCATTGATCCTAGCAATGGTTTGGTAACTTCGCCGGTAAAGGGCCAGGTGGTTCAAATGTTTCACACCGGCCATGCAGTGGGACTTGAGACCGCTGAGGGCGTGCAGATTCTCATTCATGTCGGAATTGATACTGTGAAAATGAAGGGCGAGGGTTTTAAAGCCTTGGTCAAAACGGGGGATGAGGTTCAGCCAGGAACCCCTTTGATTGAGTTCGATCTGGAACTTGTTCGCAAAAATGCCA
>PEZR01000126.1 GCA_002773975.1 Bdellovibrio sp. CG10_big_fil_rev_8_21_14_0_10_47_8 | reverse complement strand
CCATCATTCCGGGCATCATCATGCCAGACATTCCACCCATCATCAGGCCGCCATTGACCATCATGCCCATCGGCATTCCGCCCATCATCATACCCATAGGCATACCGGCGTACATTCCTCCGCCGTATGGGCCACCGAAATATCCGGCGGGATAACCAAAAGCGCCACCAACCATATTGCCGTAACCATTGCCGTACATACCGTTGGCACAACCGTAGCCGCCGGCACCGATTCCGCCGCCGATCGCCCCGTAAAGTCCACCGCCCCCACCAGATGCGGCACCAATCGCACCCATCATAAATGGAAATCCGAAACCATAAGATGGCATGGCTCCCGGAGTTACAGCACCTAGCTGAGCATTTTGATTAGCGATACTTTTTTGCAGACTGTTGCCCAGAAAAATCGAACCCAGTCCCAACGCGACGTTGCCAACGACTCCGCCCCAGTCAGTCCCACGTCTTTGAGAAATATATCCTGACCCCTGCAGTTGACACTCAATACAACCGCCCTCGGTCATCTGCTCACGCATATCTTTTTGATAATCTCGTTTAGCTGTTCGCAACTCGCCTTTGAGAGCTGCCAAATGTTCTTTCAGCCCGTCAATTTGCGCACCAATTCCCTCGATATCTCGCTCAACTCTGACCAACTTTGGTTTCAGGTCTTGATATGACTTTAAAGACTCTTTGCAATCGGCATTTCTAAACATGCCGCCTTCAACTTGGGCATTGGAAATTCCACAAGCCCCATTCAGAACCCGACCCTTACGTCCTGGATCACAGACTCCGCCACGACCGCCGCCGCCACACCATTCTGCTCTGGTGAAAGGATCAGAACCGTATTTCCCTTCGGTTTGATCATCAACGGTGCTGCTATTTCTTTCGTCGACAACCTTATCAGATCCCTGATTTCCGCTATTGGAGCCACCACTTTGTCTTTCGTTCGAATCTGCGTCCTGATCCGCATTCCCATCGGTCCCGCTGGAAGCCGGAGCTCTGGATGCAAAAATTGAAAAATCGAAAAGACCAGATTGCTGTCGACCATTTCCAACCCTGGGGCACCCGTATTCGACACAGGCCCGGTCATTGTCAATGTGCCCATCAATGAAATCGATATATTCGGACTTCAAACCACGAGATTCCAATTTCCGACGAGCCCGGCTACGGTCTTTTTCAAGATCCCTCTGTGTGCGTTTCGCCTCTCGCAGTTGTTCTTTGAGATCACGAAGACTTTCGTTCACTTCGGAAATTTCGTCTTGGATACTTTCGGCCTCATCGCCCCAGCTCTGCGGATAAGGACATGATCCTCCGTAAGAAGCTCCGCCGCCACCCATGATGTTCATCATTTGAGCTCGTCCTGGAGTCGAAATTCCAAGGGCCATAAAAAATAGAAGAGCCCAGTGACCAAAGATTTTTATTTTCATTGTTTACTCCTCAAACACTATTCCATCATCCTGATCGACATAAAATCATTGGACCTTAACGTCTAAATACTGGCCCAGCCTAAGAAATCTTGGACAGGTCCACATCTCAATCATACACTAATTGACAGGATGAAACAGACGATTCTTTGTGTGGACGACGAAATAGACAATGTACAGGCCTTGGAGCGGCTCTTTCGCCACAAGTACACTGTCCTAAAGTCCACCTCCGGAAAGCAGGCTCTCGAGATCCTAGACCATCATCCAGATCCAATCGCACTGATCATCACCGATCAAAGAATGCCAGAAATGACGGGCGTTGAACTTTTGGCCGCGACCGTTCTAAAACGCCCTGAAACGGTTCGAATTCTTCTCACTGGTTATACGGATATCGAGTCCGTGATTTCTGCCGTGAACAACGGACAGATCTACCGATACCTTACAAAACCCTGGGACCCAGTGGACCTGCAAAATACGGTGGACCATGCAGTCGAAAAATTTCTACTTTTTGAAGAACTCAAAGAAAAAAATAAATCCCTTGAGATCGCCCACCGAGATTTACAATCCCTAGATCAAGCAAAGAATCAATTTATGATTTTGATCAATCACGAGTTAAAAACACCACTGACTTCAATCCTGAGCTTTTCTGAACTCATGAAAGAAACTCGGTTGACCGAGGAACAAGAGACCTGCCTGAGTCGAATTTATAAAAGCTCGTTGCGATTAAAATCTCTGATTGATGATGTGCTTCTGGTCGTCGGTTCTGAAACGAACACATTGAAAGCCAATATGATTCCCGTCGATCTGCAAAGCTTAGACCCCAGACTGCCGATCGAAGTGGAGCAAGTCATCAAAGTCAAAGATCAAAAATTGACCCGTCAGCTTTTGGATCAAAGAGTCGTTGCGGATCCAGGGCTTCTTTCTCTTGTTCTTCAAAAATTGATTCACAATGCCGCGAAGTTTGGCATCAATAACTCTGAAATTTTATTGTCCTCGGCTCTTCTGGCTCCTCACCGAATCAAAATTCTGGTTCACAATCAGGGTTCATCGATCTCCCCCCAGGTCATCAATAAAATTCTTCGCCCTTTCTATATTGATGAAGACGTGATGAATCATTCTGTCGGCATGGGGCTGGGCCTTACCGTTTGTCAGTCCATTTTAAAGGCCCATGGAAGCAGCCTTCAGATTGAAAATGTCTCGGGTGGAGTTCAGGTTTCATTTGAGCTCTCTTGTCTCTAGACATCAACTGTCCGGATTGGATTTAACGATGTCCAATCACCGTCCTTCGCCTCTGGTCTCGCATTGAATCCCCCGTGACAAAAATTGCAGGGCCATTGTCTCATCCGGGAGGCCTACGTGAAAATTTTGTTCTATCTGACATTGCTTCTGTTCCCAATCGGCGCAAAGGCTCGAGACCTGACACTCAAACTCGGTGAAACCAAAACCCTGCACAGAGCCCAAAAAATCTGGGTGGAAAAGTCGAAAATTTTACAGATCAAGGAATCCAAATCTGTCCCAGTGATCAAAGCTGTCAAGTCTGGAACAACCCTTTTAAAGCTCGATCAAGATGAGATTGATGTTCATGTTTTGTCTTTGGACCAAGAACGGGCACTTCGGACTCTGTCCTCAGTCATGAAAAACACCCTTGGTCTCCAAATAAAAACCTCCAAGGGAAATGTCCTGGTACGGGGGCATCTATTGATGTGGCAAGATCTTCTGACACTGTATCGACAGTGTCGAGACATCAGTTGTGACTATCTGTTAGAGGTCAGCATGCGGCCGTCTCTGCAATTGGAAATCCAAAAGCATCTGGATGACCTATTTCAAAGCCAGGGGCTTCCTCCACAGAAATTGATCTTCGGCGATCGAATTCAAAGTTTGGTGAGTGAAAAAGGGCTACATTCCAAACAAGTGACTCGCCTTTTGAGAAATTTTGGAATTGAAGTCTTAAAAAACTCGGCAGGCATTGAGCTCTCACCACTGGTTCGCCTTCAAATCACGGTTGCCGAAGTTAAAAGAAATGGTTTTATAAAGTACGGCGTTGAGTGGCCCTCAACCTATTCAGCGCAAGTGTTGCCCCACAGTCAAGCGATTGAAAATCCGGCTTTTAATCTTCATCTGCTGGAACAAGAGGGCTTGGGGAAAATCTTGGCCAGTCCCAACTTGATTTGCCTGAGTGGCAAAGAGGCCCAATTTATTGCCGGCGGAGAATTTCCAATTAAAATCATCAACTCAAAAATGCAAGACGTGATCTGGAAAAGATATGGAATTATTCTCAAGGTCAAACCCATCGCTGACTTCTCTGGAAAGATGAGTATCTCCATCGAAACGGAGGTAAGCACCCTTGACGACAGCTCCAAATTTGACGGACTTCCAGGGCTTCTGACCAATCGAGTTCAAAGTCATTTTGATCTTTCAGAGTCTCGACTGATCGCGCTTTCAGGGTTGATTAAAAACGAGCAAAGCCAAGCCAGTCAGGGGCTACCGGGGCTCAGCCGAATTCCAATTCTGGGGCCTCTGTTTTCAAGCAAAGAATTTCGTGAGAATCGAACCGAGCTCGTGATTTTTGTCAAACCAGAGGTGCTCTCGCCTGGAACGTTGGAGGCAAGACAATGACATTTCTCGAAAAGGCGCTGAAGATTCAGAAGGAGATCCAGACGCTCCCTATCGACGAGATTGGCTTTCAAAGTCTGGAGTCAAAGACACAGAGCTCGGTTCGCATTTCACAAATTATCGAGCGGGAAACCTTGGACACTGAATCTGATCTGAAGAATCGGCTGCACCAAGAGTTCAAAGGACTTGGTCCGCTGACTCAACTTTTCCAGGACGAAGAGATTACCGAGGTTTTGTTGATCTCTAAAGATGAAATTTGGTACGAGAAGGCTGGTTACTTGCACAAGCACTCGGACAGCTTTGTCGGAGATCTGACCTTCCAGAATTTGATCAACCGCATCTGCGAAGAAGCAAAGCTCCAGGCCAGTGTCGAAAAGCCCTTTGCTGATGGAAAATTTTTAAATTTCCGGGTCCATCTGATCACCGCCGAAGTGACAAAGTCTTGTCCCCAAATGACCTTTCGCCGGCAAAGTGCCAATCCCTGGAGCTTTGCCAAACTTCTGGCATCTGGATGGGCCCCCGAGGCTGCTTTTGAAATATTACAAACCTGGATTCATGGAAAGAAAAGTTTTCTGGTGGTCGGAGAAACAGGCTCCGGGAAAACCTCTGTCCTGAACTCTTGCCTTCAGCAGCTCCGTCCCAACGAACGGGTCGTGATTTTGGAAGACACCGCAGAGGTCCATGTCCCCAATGCGGCCAGCACTCGACTGCTCACTCGTGCCGATGGGCACAGCCTCCTCCCTCCGATTGATCTCACCGAACTGGTTCGGCAATCCCTGCGCATGCGGCCGGACCGCCTGGTCGTGGGCGAGGTCCGTGGAGCCGAAGCCAAAGATCTCTTGCTGGCTTTATCCACTGGACATCAGGGCAGCTTTGGCACTTTGCATGCTTGTTCTGCTCATCAAGCCCTCTTGAGACTGGAAATGCTGGTCCAGCTCGGCGCCCCTTTCTGGAGTCTTACGACCATTCGTCGTTTGATCTTTTTCGGAGTCCAAGGACTTGTTGTTGTCGGCCGAGATCCCAGTGGAAATCGAAAACTCAAATCTCTACATCAGCTTTGCGCAGTCGAAGAAAATGGAATTTTGCTGGAGCCCCTGTTTGAAGACCGGTCCTTGGTCTAATTTTACGGATCTTTCTCAAGTTGATACAGATTACGCCGAAAAGAAAGGGAGAGATCAGGACGATCTCACTACCACACATGGAGGTGTGTTTTGGATAAACTAAGTAGCATCCTTCCGGCCAGTCCCCGAGTCACTTCGGTGGACACCTCAGATTCGCCACCCGCAAGGCCTGGCGCACCGACACTCGGAAAACGAGCTGGAATTACAACCATCGGGGATCGATTTACTCTCAGTCAAAATGCGAAAGAGTTAGCTGCTAAAGATACAATGATGGGAAGAAATCCCAAAGACGCAGCTCAGGCGAAAATGGTCGAAAAGATCAATCGCGACTTTTTCAATACTCGAGTAAAACCGGTTGAAAAAGAAATTCCCGTCAGCGAAGAAGTGAGCGCTCGGGAAATGGATATTGCTGACCGAGTTCCACCCATGGAACAAGCCATCGAGCAGTACGAAGACCAGGCTCCTGAACCAACTGGACGTCTTTCCATCGAGGCCTGACAGTCTCTGGAAAAGTCACCAAACTCAAATAGATAAAATAAAGGCCAAGTCCGATCAGGGCTTGGCCTTTATAGATTCTAAGATCAATGCTTAAAATGAATCCTAGTGTTTTGCTTTTTTCTTTGTATCCGCTTCTACTTCTTTCGTTTTTGCTGCAGTGACTTTTGTCGCTGTTTTAGCAGTTTCAACCAACTTTTCAACAGCGGCATCTTTCATCTCTTCAACAGACTCAGGACCTGTCATCAGCAATTGACCAATTCCTTTGGCAGCCAAAATTTGCTTTCGCAATTCTTGGGTGATCGCCGGATTATTTCTGAGAAATTCTTTGGCTTGGTCTCGCCCCTGTCCCATGCGTTCCCCTTTGTGGCTGAACCAGGCGCCAGATTTTTCAACCATGTTGGCTGTCACAGCCAAATCCAAAATATCACCTTCCAATGAAATGCCTTCGCCGTACATCAAATCAAACTCTGTTTTTGTAAATGGCGGAGCCATTTTGTTTTTAACAACTTTGACAGCTGTTCTGTTTCCAGTCACTTCATCACCGCTTTTAATGGCGCCCACTCGGCGCACATCCAAACGAACTGATGAGTAAAACTTCAAGGCATTTCCACCAGTGGTTGTCTCTGGATTTCCGAACATCACACCAATTTTCATACGAATTTGATTGATGAAGATCACCAAAGTTTGTGAACGATTGATGGCCGCAGTCAATTTTCGAAGAGCCTGAGACATCAAACGAGCTTGCAAGCCCATGTGACTGTCGCCCATTTCGCCCTCAATTTCAGCGCGGGGAACCAATGCGGCCACAGAGTCCACCACCAACACGTCAATGGCGCCAGAGCGCACCAAAGTTTCAGTGATTTCCAAAGCCTGCTCACCTGTGTCTGGCTGAGAGATCAACATGTCTTCTGTGTTCACACCCAATTTACGGGCATAGTTCACATCCAAAGCATGTTCGGCATCGACATAAGCCACAACGCCGCCCTTTTTCTGGGCCTGAGCAATCACCGACAAAGCGATGGTTGTTTTACCCGAAGATTCTGGGCCAAAAACCTCAACGATACGCCCTTTGGGCAAACCGCCAATACCCAGAGCGATATCCAAACTCAAAGCTCCAGTGCTGATGGTCTCGACGTCTTTTTGAAGATTTTCGCCCAAAGCTAGACGCATGATGGAGCCCTTACCAAATTGTTTTTCAATCGTAGAGACAGCCAGATCCAAAGCTTTTGCTTTTTCGTTGCTTGCTTTTTCCGCGTTAATATTTGCCATAATCCATTCCTTCTTTCTTCCGCAATCCCCTTGCGGACTCTTGTTAGTTCTTTCGTTAGTTCATTCTTTAATTCTTAATTCATTGCTTACAATTTTTTATTCAATTCATTTCTGTTAACAAAAACTCAATGGCATAGTCGACTGCTTGTTTTTGAATCTCGTTCCGACTTCCAGAGAAAAATTTTCTCTCCGTCGATTCAAGATCCGGGCCACAAATGGCAAACCACACAGTCCCCACCGGTTTCTCCTCCGTTCCGCCTGTCGGACCAGCAACACCA
>PEZR01000066.1 GCA_002773975.1 Bdellovibrio sp. CG10_big_fil_rev_8_21_14_0_10_47_8 | reverse complement strand
CGCAATGATGGCCTTGAACGTGGCTCCAGGTTGTCATCGTCGCAAGTTTGCCTTTATGGACCTCAAAGGTTTTGATCGCGCAGCTTGGGATAAAGTGGTTGAAGAGGCCGCGGATCAAGAGATCGACGATTTGGATTTCAAATTCTATGGTGCCGACATTGATCGTCGGATGATTGTTGCTGCGAAAACAAATGCCCGTCGCGCGGGTGTGGATCACGTGATTGAATTCAAAGCCGAAAGCATTGCGACCTACGAGGCTCCAGTTGAAAAGGGAATGTTGGTCACGAATCCTCCCTACGGAGCAAGGCTGGGTGAAGAGGACAATCTCAGAGACGTCTATCGAGACCTCGGGCACACCTTGAAACATCGTTTTAAGGGTTGGGATGCTTGGATCTTATCTGGAAACAAGGATTTGATCATGGATATGAAACTCAAGGCCACACGTAAACACTTTGTTTACAATGGCCCCTTAGAGTGTCGATTTCTGAAATACAGTATGTTCTAGAACGGTTTGGTGATGGCGATCCAAGCGGCACAGGAAACCAGGGCTGTGAACAGCACAAAGAGTCCCACAATCCATTGGGATTTTCGTTTTGCCACAGCCACCACTCCACCCAATACCAGCCAGATACCCAGTTTTGCGTAAATCCATTCTGGGAGTCCGTGGACGAGCCCCAGACGTGCCGCCATTCCAAAACCACCAATCAGGATCAAGAGCAGTCCCAGGCCATGACCGATAAAGCCAGCCATTTTGACCGCCGGTTTGATGGGTGAGCCCGAGGCAAAGCTGGCCGCGACGGCGCCTAATCCAAGACACAGAAGTGCAATTCCCGCGATGTGTAGGATTTTATAAACTTCATATGAGATCATTTGTTCTCCTTCGCAGCGCTGCTGCGCTTGTCACCAAGCTTGAGATGTTTGCGGATTTCAGAAACTTGTTTTCTCAGATCAGAAACGTAGGTGCTATTGGCCAGGGTTCGTTTGGCGGCAGTGAAGGATTCCAAGGGATATCCCGCATAGGTGCCAGACTGACGGATGCTTTTGGTGACGGCGGAACGTCCACCCACGGTCACTCTGTCGGCAATCGAAATATGATCACCCACGGCGACCGAGCCACCAAAAACACAGTGATCCCCAATATTCGTCGAGCCGGCGACAAAGAAACCACCCGCAAAAACATTGTGCTTACCAATTTTGCAGTTGTGAGCGACATGGCAAAGGTTATCGAACTTAGTGCCCTCGCCAATTCGAGTTTCCCCAAGGGTTGCTCGATCAATGGCGCAGTTGGCGCCAATTTCCACAAAGTCTTCGATCACAACGATCCCCAGTTGGGGGATTTTGTGCATTCTTGAGTCCGGTCCTGGAACAAAACCAAAACCATCGGCACCAATGGTCGTATGGGGATGGATTTCACAGAAGCGGCCGACTTTGCAATCCGCGCCGACAAAGACCTGAGAGTGGAGAATTGTTTTTGCTCCAACGGAGGCCCCCTTTTCAACCACGGTCTGAGCGCCGATCATGGCACCTTCTTCGATGATCGCGTCGGGACCAATGACGACAAATGCGCCGATTCTGACCTCGGGGCTTATCTGGGCGCTGGGATCAATCGCAGCGGTCGGATGAATACCCGGGCGGAAGCGAGACTTCTTCTGATCAAAAAGCGGGAGAACAATTGCAAAGGTGGCGGGCATATTCGAAGTTGCAAACAGAGAGATGGAGCTGTCCACGCGGCGGTCTTTTGGTGACAGCTTTTCGTGAGCGATCAGAATGCTGACCTGGTTTTGAACCGCTTGATTCCATTGTTCTTCCGTGGACACGAAGCTCATCTTTTGAGGGCCAGATCGACCAGGCTCAACCGCCAGTTCCGCGGAGGTCTTGTCTTGCCCAGAAATAAATTGCAAGTAACTCGAAAAATGGGGATTGGCGGCTAATTCTTTGAGCTGAGAGGTTTGAACTGACTGAGGCATTTGTGATGCTCCGCAAGATTAAAAAGAAAGAAATTTCGTGTCTAGTTAATCGAAGTTATATATCAGAATCAATTTAATTGATTTTATTCCACGAGCATGGCGGGAGGGTTCATGGCGAAGGCGGCAAAAGCCAAAGCAGGCAAAGCCAAAACGGCGACAAAGGAAACGAAAACGGCAAAGGTAGCCAAGGCTGCAAAGCCGAAAGCAACGAAGCCCAAGGAAGCAAAGAAGGAAGCTCCTGCAAAGGAGACTAAAAAGGCTTCCGCCAAAGCCGATAAACCCGTCAAAGCCAAAGCGGCGAAGGCCTCTGTGGATTCTGTGAGCGAAACTCATGATGAGGTAGCCGCTCCTGTTGAAAAAGTTAAAAAAGAACGATCGACCAAGGCCTCTCGGGCGGCCGAAAAGGCCACCGCCGACGACCTTAAAAAATGGTCAGACTTTCGGGACAAGTATGGTTCTGAAAAGGCCATTTCCTATAGCATGTCCGGTGTTTTTGAGCCCAACACTCCTTTGCAACATAAGGTTTTAGGCTGGGGTTACATCGTCAATGTTCAGAATGACCGGCTCGAAGTGCTTTTTGAAAGCGGTCAAAAAATGTTGATCAGCAATTATAAACCGAGCTAAAACTAAGACCACATGGCAAAAGATGATTTAGCACAATTAGAGGGAAAGATCGTAGATGCTCTTGCTGGGGGGATCTATAAGGTCATGCTGGAAAACGATGTTGAAATCCAAGCAAAGCTTTGTGGCAAAATGCGCCGCTTCAATATTCGCGTGGTTGTTGGCGACAAGGTGACTGTCGGAGTTTCTCCTTATGACCCTACGCATGGCCTGATCATGTATCGACACAAATAAAATGTCTGGCTACTGTGAACCTGATGATTCGAAAAACACAATCCTGAATTAAACTGGAGTTCCCTCATGGAGCAGGCTCTCGTCGGATATCTTTCAAAAACAATTCCCAATGTTTCTTCTCGGTCGGCGGAAGCTGTCCTTGAGTTGGCAGGCGAGGGTGCTACGGTTCCTTTTATTGCCCGTTACCGTAAAGAAAAAACTGGCAATTTGGACGAAGTCCAAATTCGAGCGGTGATTGACGCCAATGAAACGTTTCAAGAAATCACCAAAAGGAAAGCCTTTTTGGTGAAAGAAATTGGCGAACAAGGAAACTTGACCGAAGAGATTAAAAAACGAATTGAAAAAAGCTGGGATCTCGGAGAACTGGAAGAGATCTACCGGCCGTTCAAAAAGAAAAAGAAAACCAAAGCCACTTTGGCCCGAGATGCCGGCCTAGAGCTGTTGGCACTTTGGATCTGGGATGTGGGACATGGTCTGGCCAAAGAAGATCCAACCATGGAGATCAAAGCCAAGGATTTTCTCAATGTTCCCGCTGGAATCGTGAGCTATGAATTGGCGCTTAAAGGGGCGCAGGATATCTTGGTTGAAAAAATTGCCAACGATGTCGATCTTCGAGCAGCAGCGAATAAAAGCTATTTCGAAAAGGGCAAAGTATTTTCAAAACGGACCAAGAACTTCAAACCACATTCAAAATTTGAGATGTACGCCGAATTTGAAGAGTCCGTGAAGTCCCTGATGGACGCAAAGTCTTCGCATCGTTACATGGCCATGCGGCGAGGTTGGCAAGAGGAAGAATTGTCGGTCGACATCAAGGCCAATGATGATGAGATTTTGACTCAGTATGAACGGTTTGCGACGACCACACCGGATAGCAATGTAGGAATTTTTCTCAAACAGTCCGCAAAGTTGGCCTTGACCGTCTATGTTCTACCATCGATCACCAATGAAGTTCATCGGGCGCTCAAAGAAAAATCCGATGAAGATGCCATCAAGGTTTTTGCTGAAAATGTGAAACGAGTTTTGTTGGGTTCTCCATTTGGACCCAAAGTTGTTCTGGGTGTAGATCCGGGATTGCGTACGGGTTGCAAGGTGGCTTTGGTCGACAAAGCTGGGCATTTTATTTCTCATACGGTGATGCATCTATTGGGCGAAGGGGCTGAGCAAAAAGCAAAAACTCTTTTTGCCGAGGTGATGAAGCAAATTCAGATCGAAGCAATCGCTGTTGGAAACGGAACCGCGGGGCGAGAAACCGAAATTTTTCTGCGAAAAATTCTCAAAGAAATTGGCAAAGAAATTCCAGTGGTGATGGTGAATGAATCGGGCGCCAGCGTGTATTCTGCTTCCGACATCGCACGCCAAGAGTTTCCTGATCTGGACGTGACGGTTCGTGGCGCAATCTCAATCGCAAGACGACTTCAAGACCCTCTGTCTGAATTGGTCAAGGTTGATCCTAAATCTATTGGTGTGGGCCAGTATCAACATGATGTCAGCCAGTCCCACTTGAAAAAGAGCCTAGGAGCCGTGGTTGAAAGTTGCGTGAACAATGTGGGGGTGGACCTTAATACTGCTTCCGCCTCGCTCTTAAGTTATGTTTCTGGCATTGGCCCTGCCCTTGCTCAGAACATTGTTGAGCACCGAAAGAAATCTTTGTTTCAAGATCGTAGTGAGCTTTTAAAGGTGGCAAAGTTTTCTGGCAAAGTTTATGAGCAAAGTGCGGGTTTCTTGCGTGTTCAAGGCGGCAAGGTATTTTTAGATTCCACAGGAATTCATCCTGAGCGGTATTCAGCGGTCCGAGATATGGCCTCTGAGATCGGAGTTGCCATCACGGATCTGGTCGGAGAGGGTGCCAAAAAGCTGGGATCTCTTCGCGCCAAATGGACAGAGCTGATTGGCCAATACACCTTTGATGATATCTTGAATGAACTGGAAAAGCCGGGGCGTGATCCGCGTGATCCATTCAAAGCTTTTCAGTTTCGCGATGATATTTTTGAAGTGAAGGATCTGAAAGAGGGAATGATTTGTCCGGGGATTGTGACCAACGTGACTAATTTTGGAGCCTTTGTGGATATCGGTGTCCATCAAGATGGTTTGGTCCATATTTCCGAGCTCTCGAATAAATTTGTCGATGACCCTCGAAAAGTGGTGAACCCAGGTGACCAGGTGACCATCCGTGTTCTAGGTATTGATCCGGGGAAAAATCAAATTTCTTTGTCGATGAAAATGGAGGCCAGTCCCGAAAGGCAAGCTCGCATGACTGAGTCTCGCGATCGTCGAGATTCCCGGGGCGGCGGCGGAAAACGAAACGACGAACAGCGACCTCGGCATCAAGGCCAGGGCCGTGGAAAACCACAACATGGGGGACCAAGGGGTGGAGGCGCACCGGTCAAAGAATATAAAAAGCCGGCCTTCAATAATCCATTTGCCTCTCTTGCTAATTTGCAACAGGGGAAAAAATGATGGAGCACCAAGAACGGACCGAAAAAATCATCGCCAGATCTTTTGTTGAACAAGTTACCGAAGGAACGGCGACCGTTCGAGATTTATCCCCATCTGAAATTTTGCGATCCGCCCTCAAGCAGCTGGCCATATTTTGGGGGGCGGCTTTGTTTGCAGTTTTGATTCCAATCCTGCACTTTGTTCTTGTTCCCACCTTTTTTGGCTTGGGAATCTATCTTTTTACCCGAACCATGAAGGCGAAATCGACTTTGATCTCTGGATCTGTCGCGTGTCCTGTTTGCTCAGAAAAAATTGTGATCTCTCGACAGAAACAACTGCGCTGGCCCCTCGAAGAACGCTGTCAGAAGTGTCAAAGCCGAGTCACCATCGGCATCAGTTAGCCAAATTTTTAGGGTTATCTTTGCGACAGTATTTTTTCCGCAATTTCTGTAAAACCTAGGCCTCCGCGTTTTTGTGCGACGTAGGTCGGTTGGTGTTTGAGGCGCGGCAAGAATTCATTGATATTGGCGACTGCAAAACTCTCTGGGAAAAATTCAAACATGGGTTCGTCATTGGGCGAATCTCCACAAAAACAACATCTCTTTTTGGCATCATTGACCGACACCGAGAATTCTTTCTCTAGGAATTTTTTGGTCATGGTTAGTTTGTCATAATTCCCAAACCAACCATTCACGTGGATGGAGCTGACCTTGGCCTGGGCTCCATGTGATTCAAAAATAGCGACGATTTTGTCGACCTCTTTTTGTGGCAAGCGGGGAACGTCCTCGCAAAAATCAATAGCCAGATCCATAAAGCGGCAGAATTGGTCTGAAGCCACGGAACTTCCTGGGACTTTGGTGAGAATTTCTTCTTGAATGCGATCCAGTTTTTTTCGATTTTCGATTTGCACATCAAAATCATGCACAAAAACTCGTTCCATGGAACGATTTGTATAACGAAAATAAAATCCGCCATTTTCTCCAATCACACCAGCAACCGGCCAAACCCGAGCGATCATTTCGCACCAACCGGCAGGGCGTCCGGTGACAGGAATCACTTGAATTCCAGCTTGAGAAAGCTTCCACATGGCCTGGTATGCCTCGGAGCCGAGTCGACCTTCGTCGGTCAAAGTGTCATCGATGTCGGTGAAGACAAAATCAATTCTGGATTTAAATTCACTGAGTGATTTCATTTCTTTAGTGTAGGCTGTGAAAACAAAAATGGCCAATAGTCGTGCAGATGGCTGAAGCTGTGAGTCGAAAATTCAACTTGTCTTCTGAGGTCAGGAGCTTCAACTTTGGAAGACCGGCATATTATATAGAAGGAATTCAAATGGCCAAAAAAGCTCCAGCGGGATCGAAAAAGACAGAGGCAGGCTCAGTGGGAACAATTCCAGGTAAAAAGTTGGTGATCGTCGAGTCTCCAACAAAGGCAAAAACGATTCGCAAATTTCTTGGCAAAGAATTTATGGTTGAATCCTGCATGGGGCATATTCGTGACCTTCCCCGCTCGGCGAAAGACATTCCTGAAAAAATCAAAAAAGAGAAGTGGGCGTCTTTGGGCGTCGATGTCGATCATCAGTTTGAGCCGGTTTACTGCATTCCCAAGGACAAACTTAAGGTCGTTAAGAACCTCAAAGAAAAATTGGAGCAAGCCAATGAACTGTATCTCGCGACCGATGAAGATCGGGAAGGGGAAAGCATCAGCTGGCATTTGACCCAGGTCTTAAAGCCGACAGTTCCGACAAAACGCATGGTTTTTCATGAGATCACCAAAGAGGCCATTCAAAGTGCTCTGAAAGATACACGCAAAATTGATCAGAACTTGGTCTCCGCCCAAGAAGCTCGCCGGATTTTGGATCGGTTGGTGGGTTACACGGTATCGCCTCTTTTGTGGAAAAAAGTGGCCTATGGCTTGTCGGCGGGTCGAGTGCAGTCTGTGGCCGTTCGTTTGATTGCGGAACGTGAGCAAGATCGGATTCGTTTCAAAAAAGCCCAATATTGGGGGATCTCTGCGAATTTAGAAAAAGCCGGCGTTGAGTTTGAAAGCAGACTCTTGTCACTCAAGGGTCAGCGTGTGGCCACGGGAAAAGACTTTGATG
>PEZR01000177.1 GCA_002773975.1 Bdellovibrio sp. CG10_big_fil_rev_8_21_14_0_10_47_8 | reverse complement strand
ACAGGGATTCGCAGAGCTTATCTCTGAACAGATGGGTAAGGGCGGTTCAGTCCAGAAATTCTCAGAGACCATCAAAAAAATCTCCCAGAATTCTTTGGAGTTAGTGGATTCTCTGTTGGCCATCCCCTCGGAAAGCGTCGTTGAAATGAGTTTGGTAGATCTGACTGAATTGCTTATTGAAACTTGTCAGCAAACGGAGCCCATGGCGCAAGCGAAGGGGCAAAGTCTTATTCGGGAACTGTTGCCAGAGAAGTCAATGGTTCAAGGAAATTCGGTAAAGCTTCGGGAGCTGATCGCCAATTTATTGAGTAATGCCATAAAATACTCTCCTCAAAAGGGGAAGATCTGGGTTCGTTGCCTGAAATCAAATGGTGACTATCTCGTTGAAATCGAAGATCAAGGGCCGGGGTTTAGGGATGAAGATCGACCCAAAGCTTTTCAATATGGTCAACGTCTTAGCGCTCGGCCGACTGGATCCGAGACCTCCACTGGAATTGGCTTGTTCACAGCAAAACAAATTGTTGAACTTCATCATGGCCGTATTGAAATTGGCCAAGCAAGAGCAGGAAGTGGCGCCTGCCTCCGTTTTTATCTGAGTCAGAAGACCTAGAAGCTATTTCGCATCATGAAACGATTTGAGCTCATCAATAAGGTCTTTGGTCTCGGCTCGTTTTTTATAGTCCACGTCTAAGAAAACGTAAGAAATACGTCCGTCTTGTTTAATGACATAAGTGGCCGCTAGGGGTAGTTCCCATTTTCTTGTGGCATTGGATTTTTCCAGATCAATTCCAAACTCTTTGTAAAGTCCCTGGAGTTTTTTGGGTAGCTTGTAAACCAAGCCAAACTTTTTTCCAACTTTGCTGCCGACATCACTGAGGACATAGAAGCTGAGTTTGTCTTTTTGCGCTGTGGACAAGCTGTTGTCCGGAGTCTGAGGGGAAATTGCCACCAATTCTGCACCAAGGCCTTTGATCTGTGGCAAATATTTTTGCAGATCGTGCAACTGGAGATTGCAATAAGGGCACCATCCGCCGCGGTAAAAGACCACAATCAGGGGCCCTTTTTTCAGAAGTGTTTTGGAACTCACCATTTTTTTATTGCCGTCGGGCAATTCGAAGGGAGGCATTTTGTCGCCAACTTTGAGAGCATGATCGGTAATGTGAGTTTTGCGAAGATTTTCGATGGCATCTTCCATAACTTTTCTTTTTTCTGGTGGAACTTTTTCTTTGGATCCGGCGGACATTTCCTCAAGTTGTATGGTTAGAGACTTCTCGTCCATCGTTTTGGCAATTTTTTCTGCTCCAAAAGTCCGGGGACTAAGGATAGATAGTCCAACCAGACTGAGTGTTGCCAAAAGTAGCTTTAATGAATTCATGGGGACCTCCTTGAAAGTGAGGAGAAGTGTACTTTGTTGGTGATAAATTACAAGTCTCAGATCTCGGTGTTGTTGACTTCTGGGAAGAGCTCATCCTACCGTAGTTCCATGGGGTTTGATCAACACATTGAACAAGTTTATGCCCATCTCAAGGGAAATTTGAAATGCCGGCCACGGGACAAGGAGTGGCGGGTCGCTCAGTTAAAAGCTCTCCGTCGTCTTTTGCAGGAAAATGACGAGGCTCTTTGCGCGGCGATGTGGAAAGACCTTCGGAAGTCTCGATTTGAATGTGTGGCTACAGAACAAGGAATTGTTTTGTCTGAAATTGAGCACGCATTGAGGAATCTCAATTCGTGGATGAAGCCACAATCCGTGAGAACCCCGCTGTATAATCAACCGGGGATCTGTGAAATTCGTCACGAGCCACTGGGTTTGGTCTTGATCATTGGGGCATGGAATTATCCTATCAACTTGCTTTTGGCGCCAATGGTAGGGGCTATTGCTGCCGGCAACGCTATTTTATTGAAACCGTCGGAATTATCTCAGCACACCACTCAACTCTTGGTTCAGTTGCTGCCCCAATATATGGATTCAGATTTGATCGCGATCATAGAGGCCGGCCCTGCCGAAACCTCCATTTTATTGAATTTTTCCTTTGATCTGGTTTTTTTCACTGGCAGTGGGGCTATTGGGAAGATCGTCATGAGCAAATCGGCGCAAAATTTAACCCCTGTGGTCTTAGAGCTTGGGGGGAAGTCACCCGCGCTTGTTTTGGCGGATGCGGATATTGAGGTGGCAGCTCGCAGGATTGCTTGGGGTAAATTTATGAATGCCGGGCAAACCTGTGTTGCTCCAGATTATATTTTGGTTCAACCCTCGGTGAAACAACAGTTGGTCAGTGAAATTAAGAAATGTTTGCATCAGTTCTATGGTGCGGCTCCTCAGCGCAGTTTGGATTACTGTCGCATTATCAATCAAAAAAACTATGACCGCTTGATCAGTTTCTTGGTGGGGGAAAAAATATTGGCGGGTGGAGGGGCGGATGCCGATGATCTCTATATCGAGCCGACTTTGATCGAAGGCCAGTGGAACAGTTTGGTGATGCAAGAAGAAATTTTTGGTCCCATTCTGCCAATCATTGAGGTGGGTGAGATTGAGAAGATGATCTCTCTTGTTAATGGCAAGCCAAAGCCCTTGTCTCTGTATCTTTTTACAAGAGATAGATCTCATCAAGAACTTGTTCTGCAGGGGACCAGTTCAGGCGGGGTCAGTGTCAACGACGTGGTGATGCACATGCCAGTACCGGGTTTACCATTTGGTGGGGTGGGGGCCAGCGGAATGGGTCATTATCATGGGGAGTTCAGTTTTAAGACCTTCAGTCATGCCAAAGGTATTTTACGTAAAAGCACATGGATGGATATTCCTATCCGTTATGCTCCGTATTCGATTCGCAACATCAAGATCCTGCGTTGGTTGTTTTAAGTCACAGTTAGACTTCTCTCGAAGTCTTTTTTTCGTATAAACATTGGAGATATAGATCTCAGATTGAGACAAAGGGGATTTGTCATGGGTTTTTGATCAGGTCCGCGAGAAAATAGATCTATGAAGAAGATGACTTTTCTCCTGACACTGTTTTTGACATTTCCAACCTGGGCCTTGGATGGCTCTACGGGCTCGGGGCATTTTGATTTCCGTCAAAAGGCTGAGCGCAAACAAGATAATCGGTGGACCCTGCAAGAGTGGTTGGCGCAAAAGGACCGAAACCGCATGATGGATTTGTGGTTGGCGATGTATTCGCCCAGTCCTTACGAGTATTTTGTTGGCGGGGCTTATCAAGATTTCACGACCAAAGATGAAGCTGCGGGAACAACAGATCGACATGAGAACGGCATTGTAACGGTGGGGGCCTATGCCACCGTTATTGGAATTGAAGGCTTCTATGAAAACAATATTCAGGAACAAATCAGCCAATCCGGAGGCAGTTTGAATTTGCGAGTTCTCGGAAATGCCGTACAAGGAACTCATCTCAGTATCAATTATGGATATCGATCGATGAAGACTGAGCTTGCCGGGCAGGGAACGACTGTGAATCAACCCTTTGCTGGTGCTGACCTCAATATGTATCTGACCCGCTACTTTGGAATTTCAGGAATGTACCGGTCCTACGTTGCTGTAGAAAACGATGTTCTTGGAACTGTTTCGGGCCATCGAACTGAGGCTGGACTGTTTGTTGATTTCTCAGCCCTCCGAGTTTTTGGTTCTTGGTATTCGGACGTCGAGATCACCCAGCCGCAACAACAAACAGAAAGCAAGGTCATCCGCTCGGGTGTTATGAGTGGAATTAAGTTCTTCTTTTAAAATATTGAAGAAGTCTTCAATATTTCACTTTAAAATACAAAGATGCTTTTGAATAGATATGGACACAGGGAAGCAGTTTCTTTTCGCTTTTATCTTATTTATCATTTTTGATCTTATTTGGCTTGGCTTCATCATGCGGGATTTCAACATGCGCCAATTGGCAGAGTTGGGTCGAATTGAAGACGGGAAAATGAGTATCCTCTACACTCCAGCCCTTTTGGTCTATCTTTTGATGGCAGCCGCAGTGGTCTTTTTTGTGTTGCCTCGGTTGGGACTGGAGGCCTCGGTGCTCGAGGCATTTCTGTGGGGAGGCGCCATGGGCCTGATCGTTTTTGGTGTTTATGACCTGACCAACCTGGCGGTTCTCAAAAACTACCCAGTTCCGCTGGTCCTGGCTGATATCGGATGGGGCATCGCCGTTTTTGGAGTCGTCACCACGATCCTGACGAAGGTAAAAGTTGGTTAGATTTTGGACTTAGCTGGGCTTCTTTCCAGGATCAAATAGGCCTGCAGCCTGAGCCGCTGCGCGAGTTTGGCTTTTGACGAGAACAGCATCAACAGAGCAAATATCTTTGGCAGAGGAAATTTTCGATTTAGGTTTTCGCCTTCATCGTACAGATAGCGAATTTCTTTTTGCTGCCAGCCAAGATTTTTAAAAAATAAAAACCAATCTTTTGGAAAAAATTGAAACGGGGAGTTGCCAAGAAGTTTTTTAAATCCCTGTGATCGAAAACGGCGATAGAGCTCGGGTGCATAGTACTCGATGATCCAGTGATGAAAATGAGAGCAGGATTTTAAATCAGAAGCCAGCTCAGCAACCATCTCCTCGGTCAGATAAGGCAGAACTCCCTCGGTCAGAACGATGGCCGATTCGACCCGTTGATTGAGCTCCGCAAGGAGTTTTTGTCTCTCGATCTTACTCGACAGGTCCAAAGCGATTCGTTCCAAATGACAACGAGGCTTTTGGTCTTTGAGTTTTTCATTTTTGAATTCGATCACAGCGGGGAAGTCGACTTCGATCCAATGAACATCGCTGGATAAATTCAGTCGATAGGGGCGGGTGTCCAGCCCCGCTCCCAAATTAATCACGGTTTTTGGCCCCTGACTCAGATATTTCATCAGCAAATCATCAATAATACGTGTTCGCAGGATCACCGACCAATAAGAATACCGCTCAGTCGATTTCATCGACTCCGAAATTTCCTGCCCCCGGTCCGCCGTCAACACTTCAGCCAATGGATCGTGAAAAAGAGCATCCGTGCGCCGACTCTCGAGTGCTCGGTAAGACGCCACCCAAATCGCCGTATCTGAAACATGTTGAATCGATGAGCTGTTTTTCATAGGTTTTCCTCGTGGGATTTAGGCTGCGCTCTTTTGGTGGCCAAGATCTCTTAGCTCCCAGCCGGCTTATTCATTTCGCAAACCTGTTGGATGCGTGTGGCGGGAACCCGGAGCTGTGTGATCAGATATTCTTTGAAGGCTTCACTGTAATCCTGTTTTTCCAGAGCCTTTTTCATACACAGAAGCCATGCTTCTTTTTCAGCTTCTCCGACATCGAGATGGCTGTGCCTCTGGGGAATATGAATTGGGCCGTATTTTTCTTGGAATTTTCTTGGGCCCCCAAGCCAGCCACACAAAAAGAAGGCCAGCTTTTCAACGGAGACCGTCAAATCTTCGGTGTGCATATCTCGGATTTTCTTGGCTTCGGGAAGGGTGTCCATAAAGTCATAGAAATCTTTGGAGAGTTTCATCAAACCCTCCTCGCCACCGGCTGACTGATAGGAGTGATCTTGATGACCAAAAATCAATTTTTCATTCATGGGATACCCGCCTTTTGTGACGCACCGTTTCGATGCTGTCCGCCTTGTGTGTATGAATGAATCATTCATAATCATTCTCACAAATGCAAGCACCACGGCCCTCTAAATTAAATAGCTCTGATCATGACGCCAATTTGCCACGCAGACATCAGGGGCGGCTTTGCTTAGCGGCGGTGGCCATTGGGATCGCATCCTATTTTATTGCTATTTTTCTGCTGTCCAGTATCAGTTTCTTTACTCAGCTTTTTTATTTTCAACGAATTTCCTTTGAGTCCGTTTCTCCGGATCCGCATTATTTAGGCATTTACTCGATATTGGTGCCGATGATTGGGGGATTGATCGTCGGCCTCATGGCAAAGTTTGGATCTGCCGCCATCCGCGGTCACGGAATTCCTGAAGCCATGGAGAAAATTCTTTTGGATGAGAGCAAGATTCCAGCGCGAGTCTTATTTTTGAAACCGATTTCTTCAGCCATTGCCATAGGCTCTGGTGGTCCTTTTGGTGCCGAGGGACCCATCATTGCAACAGGCGGAGCGTTGGGGTCTCTTTGCGGTCAGATACTTCCACTCACTAAATTCGAACGAAAAATTCTTTTGTCATGTGGTGCTGCTGCTGGAATGACAGCCATCTTTGGAACACCCCTGGCCGCTGTTTTGTTGGCGATTGAGCTGCTGCTTTTTGAGTTCCGTGCACAGTCTTTTATTCCGGTCGCCTTGAGTGCCGTTGTTGCTGCCGTGATGCGATCTACTTTTCTGACGACGGAACCTTTTTTTGAGATGCCGACAATGGCCGCCGTCAGTCTTGCGCAGCTTCCGATATATCTATTGTCTGGTATCGCTTTTGGATTGCTTTCCATTTTTATTACAAAAAGTGTCTACCTGATCGAGGACCTGTTTGACCGTCTTCCGATTCATTGGATGTGGTGGCCCATGTTGGGAGGGATTGGTATTGGTGTTATCGGCCTCATCGAACCGAAAAGTTTAGGGGTCGGATATTCAAATATTGGGGCTGGCCTTGCTGGAAATATTCCGGTGGCGGTGGCATTGGCCCTTGGCTTTTGGAAGTTTTGTTCCTGGGTGATTGCATTGAGCAGTGGTACCTCTGGGGGAACATTGGCGCCACTGTTAACCTTTGGGGCACTTTCTGGTTACGCCTTTGGGGTGGCTTGCAATGCAATACCTGGAGTGAATATTGACGTTCACGTGACGGCATTGATCGGAATGGCAGCTGTTTTTGCGGGCTGTTCGCGGGCTTTGTTTGCATCGGTTATTTTTGCATTGGAAACAACTCAACAGCCCTTGGGGATAGTTCCTCTTTTGGGAGCCTGTGCGGTGAGTTACCTGGTCTCTCATTGGTTTATGAAAACTTCTATTATGACTGAAAAAATAGTCCGTCGAGGCGTTCGCGTCCCGACCGACTATTTTCCTTTGCGATCCCAGGACTAAACTTGGCTTGCTTCATCAAGGTGGATCTTTGCTGTTCTTAATCTCAAGGCATTTAGAATAACGGATACTGAGCTCAGACTCATCGCTAGGCTCGCTATCATGGGGCTCAGTAATATTCCAAAGAATGGATACAAAACACCGGCGGCGATTGGAACGCCCAGCGTATTGTAACCGAAGGCAAACAGTAGGTTTTGGCGAATATTTCGCATCGTCATCTGGCTGAGCTGATGGGCTCTTACAATTCCCGTGAGGTCTCCTTTGACCAAGGTCACGCCGGCACTTTCCATGGCGACGTCAGTTCCAGTTCCCATTGCGATACCAATATCGGCCT
>PEZR01000128.1:2314-7412 GCA_002773975.1 Bdellovibrio sp. CG10_big_fil_rev_8_21_14_0_10_47_8 | reverse complement strand
CTTCCAGAGTGCGACTTTTGATCGCAGAGACAAAGGCCACCTCGGCCGGGTTTTTTGCAGGAGCAGATAGGAAAGCTCCAGCTTTGTGCAACTGGCGGCAAGAGACAGCTGCCTGGGCCGTCTGTGAGCTTAATTGCAGAATGAAAAGGGTCATTCCCAGAATCGCGCGCCACTGTCTAAAAGAAAGACATTTGAAGGAAGCTAAAGTCGAGATAAGGGCTTTTTTCATCATGATATGGAAAGAGAGAGCAAGCCCAATGCCAGGTCAATACAATCATGAACTCAATGAGTTTTTTTTCTGAAGGCCTCAGCATTCACCCCAAAAACTAGGCCCTGCCTTACGGAGGACGGCTAAATCAAATCAACCCCTTTAAAGCGATTGTGCTGGGCACACAACAACTGCAGATTGTCTTTGCCATTGGAGCCCCCGTGAAATCGTGGATGAATATGATCAATCTGGAGTTGAAACTGAGACCCGCAGGTCTTTTTGCTTTGAGGGTGTCGATACTGGCAACGCCCCTGGGCCTGTTGCCAAACATGTCGTTGTAAAGAACGCGAAAGAGCTTTGCCCAAGGCGGGCTTCTGCGGGGCCCCCCCGGAAACGTTGCGTTGTTTGGCTTTGTCCCATTTTTCTAGAGCGAGATCGGCCATTTGCCCAAGAAGTTCTACGTAGCTCATCTTTGGTTTTTTGTGCGAGAGCAGATTTTTCAGTCTCTGCAGTTTGATATTCGTTTCTTCGCTGATGATCATCTTGAGTTCGATCTGATCAGGACCGACGGCGCGAGCCCGCTCATGAATTTCCACGATCGGATTTCTGTCGGCCAATTCTTTTTCGACCTGCCGAGTGGATTTGCCAGCCAAGCTGTCGATCAATTCCAGAGCCTGCACGAGAGCCAAGGCCTTTTCAGATTTCTTTTCGATTTGCAGATATTTTTGAATCTTGCAGGCCGCCGTCAGACTGAGCTCGCCAGATTCAATTTTCTTTTCAACCTGCGGTAAATCACGAAGCAGTCGCATGGCTGAAATGCGCTGATAAGCTGCGTCCTCACTGTAAGAAAACTCGCGAGTCAGATAGTCAAACAGGCTCGAGTATCCCAGTTGCAGATGAAGGCGTCGGATTTCAATTTCTTTCAAATGATGAAGCAATTCCAAATTCAATCGACGTTCTTCTTGCACCAGCAATTTGAGTTTTGAGGTCAGATCCTGATTGGAAAGATGTTTGAGATTCATAACAAGCTCCTTTTTTTCCGACATTAGCATGGGATTTTAAATCTGAAATTGGAGAACTTTTTCGAATGAGGAGGGCGTCCCAGGTCCTTGGAAAAATAGCCGTTAGACTGTCATAAATCTTGCTTGGCTGATGATTTCTCGGAATTCGGCAGCCCTCGCGAAAAACCATTTCCCTCTAGCCGGAGGCCATTTAAAAAAGTCAAAAATGCTGTCAAAGAATTTATAAAGTATTTTTTGCTGCTGAGTTTTATCGGCCCCAGAAAGATTTCGGTCGGTCAACTGAAGGGATAAATCATGAATTTGTGCAATGTTTGGAGTTTGCCCCTCAGGCCTATGGGAGCTTTAGACTTTTTTAATCTGAACTCGGCTGGCGGCGAGGCGGGCTTTTTTTCTGGCTTCGTTGATGGATTTTGCCCGGGCGATGGCCACACCCATCCGTCGATAGGGGCGAGTGGTGGGTTTGCCAAAGATTCGGATGTCGACACCTTTGATTTTAAGGGCATGATCCAGGCCGTGGATTTGAAAGTTTTCGCTCTCGTCACTGGCTAAAATAACGGCTGAGGCCGTTGGACCATAATAGCTGACATCGGGGATGGGAAGACCCATGATGGCTCGCAGATGCAAGTCAAATTCAGTTAGATTTTGCGAGCCCAGGGTGACCATGCCGGTATCGTGGGGTCGGGGTGAAAGCTCTGAAAAGTAAATGTCCTTTTTGGTGACAAAAAACTCGACGCCAAAAAGTCCGGCGCCGCCGAGATGGTCGGTGATTTTTTTAGCCATCGCCTGTGCTTTTTTGAGCTGGCGGGGGGTAATTTTAGCGGGAAGCCAGGACTCCTGATAGTCACCGCGTTCTTGGCGGTGACCAATGGCTGGAACAAAAAGCGTCGGTCCTTTTTTCTGTTTCACAGTGAGAAGGGTAATTTCAGATTCAAAAGGGATAAACTCTTCGACGATGACTTTTTGTTTGTCTCCTCGCATGCCGGCGACGGCATAGTCCCAGGCAGCTTGCACCGATTTTGAATTTCGAACCACGGATTGGCCCTTGCCAGAGGAGGACATCACTGGTTTGACGACATTGGGAAAACCAATTTTTTCACTGGCCTCCAACAGCTCTTCGAACGACTCGGCGTATGCGAAACGCGCGGTCTTCAATTTTAAAATATTGGCGGCAACATCGCGAATGGCGTCGCGGTTCATGGTCAGATGGACGGCCTTTGCCGTGGGCACCACTTGAAGACCTTGCTTTTCAAAGGCAGCTAATTTTTCGGTGCGAATGGCTTCGATCTCAGGAACAAGAATATCTGGCTGATGCTTGCGAACGATTTGTTCGAGCTGTTCGCCACTGAGCATATCGATCACTTCAAACTGATCAGCAACCTGCATTGCGGGAGCTCCAGCGTACCGATCGACGGCAATCACGTTCAGTCCCAATCTCTGCGCTGAAATGACGAACTCTTTACCCAATTCCCCTGCTCCGAGAAGCATCATTTTTTTGCTATTTTTCATTTTTATTCGACCTAGATTTCTTGATAGATAAATGTCATTGGCGTTTCAACGTCTGGATGCAGGCTGCGTTTGACGGGACAGTGTTTAGCCACTTCCTCCATTTTGCGTCTTTGATCTGGCGACAGGTGTGCCGGAAGAACGATGTCCACGCGCAGAGATTGAATTCGTCGAGGAGCGTCTGTCATGACTTTTTCCACGCTGGCCTGCGATCCTCGGAGATCAATTCCATCTCGTTCGCCAACGATTGCCATGGTTGTTAGAATACAGCTTCCAAGCGCTGCACCCATCAGGTCCGTAGGAGAAAATCTTTCGCCTTTTCCCTGATTGTCTTTGGGGGCGTCTGTTTCAATTTTTGATTGCGAGGGCTCGTGAATGAGCTCGCAGTGTTTCTGTCCCTGATAAAGAATTTTTGATTTCACCATGGTGTCACCTCGTGGAAACGGTAGTACGACCCACGAGACTTGTCAGTAACGAATTCCGGCCTCATTGCTGAGATCTTGATCACTGATGATTTATGGAAACATTCTTGGCGGTGGAAGCGGCTTGAAAATGGAGTCTTAAGTTGTTGATTATAGATTGGAAATTAGGTCACTCAAGGTCGGTCTTGGGGCACGAAACTTGAATCAGGATCTGTCGTTGAAATGACCAACAAATGGAGATCCTATGAATCAGGTCGGGAAATTGAGCTGGAAACTTCAGTCTGCAATGAGTTTCATTTTATTATGTGCAGGACTGGTTTTGCCCTCTGTGGGATGGGCGGGATCCAAGGCGCAGATGATCAATCGAGATCAGCTGTCCCAGATTTTGTCTGCTGTGGACCTGGCGTCATTGACGAACTCGAATGCAATTTTTCTTTACCGGGACTTTGTTCCTGATCGTGGTCAGGATCCACTGTTGGCGTCGGCTCATGATTGGGCCCTGCAGATATTGCCCCACCCAGAAGATGACATCTCTCAGTTGTTTGTCGCTACCGGTGTGTTTCAGCTTCCAGTCTCTATCCATGAAATTTCAGCACCTGGGTTTTGGGAGTATAGTCACATGCAGAGTCTTTTTAAAGGCTACCGCTTTTCAACCCAGATTCGTAATGAGCATGGTTCTGATGGAAGGGTTTCGATTCCAGCTGGTTTTTCCTTTGGGCTTCTGCCTTCTCATTTGGAGTGCGATAGTTCCCTTCGTCATTTGGAATCTGATGACATCGAAAAGTTGTCCTTGGAAGAAAAACAGCTCTTGTCCGCGGTATCGACAGGCCGGGGTCTTCCGTCAATGATAGTGATTCAGAAGAACTCAAATTGCAATATGCTCTTCAGTTACGGGCACCAGATCAACTTGTTTTACCCGTTGACTGCCACTTCAGTGGCGGTCGTCAGTCTGAACTATCTGTATGTCAACGACACGGCAGTGAGGAAGTTGGATAAAATTGGAAATCCGACAGATACCCTGGGTGCCAAAGTGAAAGATCAGATCAAGGACTTGATGGCGGCCTTTCAGCTACAAAGGAGAAAATCGTGAAGTCTCTATTTTTTGCTCTCAGTCTAGGCCTTGTTTTAAATCCCTTTATAGCTCAGGCCCAAAATGGCTCGACCTCGGATCTTCGCCAGATGACCGAAGAGCAGGCATTTGCTTATCGACAGACTTCTTTGCAATATGAGGATGCTTATGGCGATCGGGCTCTTCAGCTTCGAGTCAATCGGGCGAAGAAATCCATTTTTGGTGCGTTGACGGGGCACAAAGGAAATTCTCTGATTGCTTATCAGTACGATGAAGAGGGTGAGAATCCAACCAACAGAAATAAACAAATGGCTCAAAGTAAAGACCAGGCGTTGGCTCTGGTTGACGATATGGAGTTTGCAGGTTTGTCTCCGTCCCAGGTGCAAAAGAAAAAAAATGAGCTCAAAGCAAGCATTCGAAATCAATATCGGCAGCTCGAGGGCCGGGAAAATCCTTATAAGATTAAAGGCTTTGTGAAGATGTTCCAACAGGTCATCGCCGAAGAAATGAAGAATGGAATTCAGCCCAGACAGGGACGCGTCCATGAGTGGTCAGAATCCACAAAAAAAGAATTCGGCGGCCATTTGGCTATGCATTTCCCCAAGCTTTTGGTGGGCCTGGGCGTCGGGATGTCTTCGCGTTTAATGGTGAGTGGCCAAGAATCTGAACTCCGCCAGTATTTGTTGAATCAACCCGAAAGCTCTGTTTCCTTTGCTGAGTTTTTCCGAAAAAGTTATCAGCTCCATCAAGGTGATGTCTATTTGAGTCTGTTGTGTATGGAGAATGTTCTCTCCGCCAACTGGAAGGCTCCCCACCGAAATGAAATTGGATTTTTCAAAAGTTTGTCACCCTTGCAGTCGGCCATGAACGGAGG
>PEZR01000128.1:0-2272 GCA_002773975.1 Bdellovibrio sp. CG10_big_fil_rev_8_21_14_0_10_47_8 | reverse complement strand
GTTGTATGGTTATGCCTATGGAGCGACAGCTTCGAATTTGATCGGCATCATTGAGGCCATGGGAAGTGCCGTGCTCAATGGTTTTCAGCCTGAACCCCAAGAGAGCTTTGCCAATATCATGGGTGGGAAGATTGGTTCCCGATGGAGGAAAGTTCTTCGTCAGAAACGCTATGAAAATTTTCAAATGGACTCTCGATTTTTAGAGGAGACTTCGTATCTTCGTCGTGGCGAGGATTTTCGGGATCGTTTGTTGATCGGGCAGGATCCAGATCTGATGGTTAGAATCACCAATCGGTCGACAGTTGCTTTTGCGTTTTCGGTGTCTCATCGCAGTCAAGATCTTCAAAAGTGCACGTTGGAGTTGTACGGGTACTCGTCACGGAAAAAAGGCGCGGATATTTATCAGGTCTATGAAAATGTCAGTCTTCGTCCAGGCCATGGATTTAGACCCGAAGAATGGGTTTCTGGTGGTCAAGAATTCAGTCACTTGAGAGTCTTTATTTCGGACTGCCAAAACAATCCCGAGACCTTTGCTGCTGATTACCGCTAGTTGGAGTCATTTTACGTAGGGCGTTTTCATTGAATAGAGTTTGGGAGAGATCTCTCAAATTGAGAAAATATTTTTTTATCTTTCCGTTTCGAAATGAGAATTGAGTTAAAGCTTGGTCTAGGTTCTTCCGATGAGTTAGACAAGCTATGAAAAACTCACGAAGATTCCTCAACATGATATTTGCGGTGGCCTTGTCAATGGCTGTTGCTGGTTGTTCTGCCAACGGTGAGATCACGGTGGAAGACCTTAACGGTTCCGTGCCGAACCCGATCGCGACCTCGGAAAAGGCCTCTGGAGCTGAGTTCGTTTCTGGAACAGATCAGTACGAAAATTCCCAACTTCGAAATTATAAGGTTGTATCATCCGTCGGCAGTTATTATGGCGCCCTAGGGGTTAAAACTGCGCGGGGGTACAAGGTTTATTCGTCGGTCCAAGGGGCTATGATCTCAAAATCGGAGGTCAAATAGTGAACCATCGATTGTTGAGCTTAAAATTGTGGATCGTTGGTGGGTTGGCTTATTTGATGGCTTTGTCCGGGGCCTTAGCGTCCACGAGTTCTGGTATCACTTATCATGGTCGTTTGGTGGATCCTTTTGGTCACGCGGTGAACGGATCCAATGTGCAGTTTCGAGTTCAATTGAGAACACCGGGCAGTGAAAACTGTCTGATGTATGATGAAGTGCAGACGAAAGATCTCTCTCAATCCGACGGCGTATTTTCCATCACTATCAATGATGGAACTGGGACCCGATTGGATAGCAGTGGTTACAGTCTGGATCAAATTTTTGCGAATCGCGGATCTTTTACATTTGCCGGTGGGCAGTGTGCTTCTGGAAATACCTATAATACATCCCCTTCGGACGGCCGAAAAATTCAAGTTCTCTTTAATGACGGGACGATTGGGGCCGGACAGTGGGAGCCAGTTCCGCCAGTCTCGATCAATTTTGTTCCTATGGCGATTGAGGCGATGCAGGTCGGTGGCTATAAAAAGGAACAGTTGGTTCGGGTTGCAGATGGTGTTTCAACCACTCAGACCGAAATCAGTTCAGGTGATTGGACGAAATTTCTGGCTTTGATCGCAGGCACGTCGACCCAGTATGTGAAACCTGGGGATCAAGTTACTCAGCTCAAAGGAGCAGACTTGCCGAGCTCCATGGGAAATGGAGAGTCTTTTCGTTGGAACACCAGTTTGAACAGTGGAAGCGGTGGTTGGGAGTCCTTCACCGCGGGATCCGCATCAGCCGTGACTCAGGTCACAGCGGGTACAGGATTGAATGTTGGGGCAGGGCCTGGCGGAAATATCACATCGACAGGGACCTTGAATGTCAATGTTGGAACAGGTGCCAATCAGATTGTGCAATTGAACGGGTCGTCCCAGTTGCCGGCTGTGGATGGTTCGGCTTTGACTGGTGTTAATGCCAGCAAAGTGGGTGGGACGGCAGTTTCTTTGGCGGCGCTGAGTAACGGGCAGGTTCTTAAATACAACGGCACCAATTGGGTGAATGCAGCGGATGCCGACACATTGGGTGGGATGAGTTGTGGAAATGGGCAAGTGGCTTATTACAATTCTGGTTGGGGCTGTTTGACGGTGACCTCGGCCAATACCATCAATACAATTATGACTCGGGATGGTTCTGGAAATTTTGTTGCTGGGATGGGAACTTTCAATACAGGAATTAAAATCACGGATGGAGCTGCTGGTGGCCAAATCACGATGGCGGC
>PEZR01000069.1 GCA_002773975.1 Bdellovibrio sp. CG10_big_fil_rev_8_21_14_0_10_47_8 | reverse complement strand
GCCAACTGTAGGGCCTCTTTTCCATCACTCACCAGCCCCCTTGTCGACAATTGCAGTTTGAGATCGGCCAGGGTGTCACTTTTTCGTTTTGGATTGATCAATTTTGAACCAAAATACTGCACGGATTCCAGCCAAATGAGTCTTAGAAAATCCTGCGGAAAGCGTGAAGGCACTGCCCTTTGCGCGGCGAGGCCCGAAAAAACAATGGCCGTCGCCAGCTGGGCTGCACTGTTGACCGAATTCCTGGCCAAATAGCCAATCGACAGCGCCGGGATGTAAAAACTTCGACTATCTTCAATCCAAGAGCGCACAGCTTTTAATTCGGCGCCTTCCAATTGAGCTTCCACCTGCTGCCAAAAATCCCGATCATTGGGACTAGAAATTGAGAAATGATCCACCCGGGATGGAATTCCCAGGTCTTCTGAAATGACTTGAATATACTTGGCAACATAGTCGGTTAAATCCAATTCATCATCAAAACCATCATCGTAACTTCGCCCGTAAAGCTCTTCCAGATAAAGCAGATAATTTTGCCACTTCACCCAAGGGGGCACACTTTGCAAACAGTATTTGTTGGCGGCAAGTCGGACGATGTCCACCTGATGCTCTAGCTCTCGCTCTAACATTTGGAAATAGATTCTCTCTGAATTTTGGTACAAAAAAATAGCTTCATTTTCGAATCCCTTGGAAGCCATTTTTTTCTTTAACTGTTGGGGCAAATGCGCTGAAGCCAAATGAAGGTCCCCATAGATGATCACCTTTTGATGGGATGGGAACCGTTGATGAATCTCGGCTATTTTTTGAGCCGCGAAGCAATCCCGATCATGAAGCGTTTTCGAATTTCGCAGTCGAACCTTTAAATTGATTCCAAAAACACGGACCTTTTTTTTCTGCGCCCACTTCAGCAGCGGACGATAATTGTCCCAAGGGAAACCCCAGTTTTTTTTCCATTCGACAGACTTCAAAAAATCGCGTTCCGTCATTTTTCCCTGCAGGTAACGATCTAAATGTTTTTGGTGTCTGGCTTCTACAAATTCGATACAAAGAAGAATTTTTTCGGCCGAGGGCAACGCCGACAAGACCCTCAGCTCTGCCTTTTGGGATTGCTGAAGCGCGTGAAAATCACCGATAAAAACAAAGCGTTTTTTTGCGAGAGCCCCAATCAGATGATCTCTGGAGACAGCCTTCCATGGCTTCTTGAACTCTCGGTCATATTGATACTGATACTTGGACAAACCCGCACTGGATGGCCCCAACAAGGCTTGTACATGATTTTGCACCTGTTCATAGAGATCTTTTCGAATTTGAATCCAACTGGGGGACCGTTGACGAGCCTCGGGCATCACTGCATTCTGACATGATAAATCATTGATTTCAAAATAGTTTCTGGTTCTAATAAGATCCTATGAAAACACCGACCGCGGAACTAAGCCCCCAAGATCAAAAAAAATGGTTTCTTATTTTACTCGTATTGAGCCTGGTCACAATGGCTTTGCACGCCTATCTGACCTACCAACACTACTCTTTAAAGATCGGGCTTTCCTCAGGTCCCAGCCTCTGTAATATCTCCGCGAGCTTTAATTGCGACAGCGTCGCCGTCAGCAAGTATGCTCAATTTTTCGGCATCCCCATGGCCATCCTTGGCCTTTTTACCCAGGTGGTTTTACTGGTGATACTGGTGTCCTCTCACTTTTCCCTGTCAGCCCATAGCCAGGTCTTAAAACGGCAGGTCTTCTGGGGTTCTGTTTTTGTCGCCCTGGTCTCTGTGATCATGGGGAGCATATCGTCTTTGATTCTGAAAACATATTGTCTGTTTTGCATGGGCACTTATCTTTTATCGATAGCATCCCTTTTTGCCGCCTGGAAATTCCAAGACGGGAAGATCTTGCCTCACCTTCTTGCCGACATTTCCTCCCTCTTTACAAATACGCGCTGGGCCCTGGTTATGATTTTACTGATCCCTGCGGGTGGATATTTGGCTCACTCGATCATCATGGACAGCTACAATTTGGGATGACTGGAACAAACGATTCAGGACTCTGTCGCCCAATGGGAACACGCTTCTGTTCAAAACTTCACCGCCGATGGTTTGCTCTATCAAAAGGGCGATGGAGAACCCACATTTGTCATCGTTGAGTTTGCAGATTACCTCTGTCCACACTGCAAAGTAGCTTATCCCACACTTCACGCGTTCACGGACGCACACCCCAGTAGCCGTCTGATATTTAAGCCTTTTCCGTTGGACGGGAAATGCAATAAAGCAATCCCCCATGCTGGCGATGGATACCGCTGCAAACTTGCAGCCCTCAGCTTGTGCTCAGAACAGGTTGGCAAAAAAGGCTGGGCGGCTCATCAATGGATTTTTGACCACCAGGAAACTTTGCCAGGTTTGGGAAAATGGAATGATACCGTCAAGGAGGTCGCCCAAGAACTCCAGCTCAACGAAGGGGACTTGACCCAATGTGTGGACTCGGATGCAATCTATGACAAGATCCAGGCCAGCGCCAACGAGGGAGCCAAGGCTCAAGTCCCAGGCACCCCAGCTATTTTTGTGAATAACAAAAGTCTTCCTGGCGGAGCCTTCCTGCCGATTCTGCAGGGCCTCTATACCAAGGTGATGTCCAACTAGATTTTTTTGGAATTTTTAAAATTTTGAAAAAAGCCACGCAGCCGCCGTTTGAAAGAGATCATCCAACACGGTTGTTGCTGTCTCAAAAAGCCCTCGATGACCATCCAAAATAAAGGCAATAATGGCCAGAACAATGACCGAATAGATTGCGGCCCGAACGACCCATACCGTCGACCGAACGTCCTCAATTCGAACGTCATACTGAATCTTCTCTACCCTCTTCAAGAGATGCTGTAATTCATGAAAGTGAACAGCGAAAATTTCATTCAGTTCTTTTTGTTTGGCGATGGTGAGCATCTGAACCCCTGGAAAATTTCTTTTGGCACGAATGGCGTTCACCAAATCCACCGCATGCTCAATATATCTTTCGACCCGCCTCTTAAATGTCGGGAACTCAAAGTCTCGGGCCATAAAATTTCTCAGTTCCTGGATTGCCCGGTCATAGTTTTCCTCGACCACATAAGTGAGAACGTTATAGCGAAGGGTATCCGCCCGACCCATTTCCTTATGGTCCACACTCAGTTCTGGCTTAAAGTCTTTCTTTAACGATGGCAAACCCATACTTTGGTATCGGAATCCACGGTAAAAAGTTGAGGGTTCAGGATCTTGGTCCAGTCTTTCGGAGAATGCTCCCCTATTTGCCCCCATTTTTTGACTTTGGTCGGTCTAAATTGAGACAATAACGTAGAGGACCATGAAGGTTCTAATATTCAAGGACAGGTCCATTGACTTGTCGAGGAGAGTGGATGGAAAACGGATCTTTCCAAAATCTCAAGCTAGGGCATCTAGATTTTTCAGATTTTGAAGAGCGAGCCTTAACGACCAAACGCCAACATCAAATTTTTGATGCGAAGGAAGTTCCCACTGACCTGCGAAAATCGTCGACAGTGGACGCTCTCATCTCTCAGAACGAAGACCTTATGGCTCGACTCAAAGTCAGCTTGCGGCGCCTAAATGCCCTTGAAGACGAAAACAAACGTCTGAATGATGAAGTTTCTCATCTCACGCAGATCAACACCTCCACCTCTGATCAAATGCTGGTTTGGAAAGAAAAAGAACGTCTGTGGAAAGATCGCCATGTCCGTCTGGAACAAGATCTTCAGATGTTCAAACAAAGATTCCCTGATTTTGAGAAAATGGAATCACAGCTGGAAAGATTCAAGCGTTACCAAGACCGCGTAAAAGGAACGATCAAACCCTATCTCGCTCAATTGAAAGAATATGCCCAATCCTTACAGCTACAAACCCAGTCCCTGAACCGAGAACTCGATCAGCGTGACAGTCAGATCTATCAATTGACTCAGCAAATTGAAGCTCTCAAAGAACAAATGCTTCAGCAAACTACTCATGCAGAGATGACACAGAACGAACTGATCCACACTTTTGAAAAACAAAAGGATTCCTACACTCGCGATATCAAGTACTTGCATGAAAACATTCAAGCTCTTGAATTCAAATCTCAGGCCTTGGATCAAGCGCTGACCCGCCAAGATGAGCTTGAAAATCTCGTTATTGCACTAAAAAGAAGCAAAGATGACTTTCAAGGTCAAGTTCAGGCGGAGCTCGATAGCTTGCGCGAGCAAAATCGCGAGCTCAAACGCCATGTCACCGAAAAAGACCTGCGAGAGCAGGATCTCCAGCAGCAGCTATCCGCACAACAAGCGCTGACGACCTCTCACGAAAGCAAACGGACGGAACTCGAGGAACAGCTCACGAGCTTGCGATATCTTTGGACGAACAAGTCTGAGGAAAATGAGAAAATGCAGATTTCATTGGCATCACTGGAAAAATTGAATCTCGAACTCAGCGCCAAGCTCAATGACCTGCGACAGAAGACCTAGACTCCCCTAGGTCTCAGTGACGGTAATCTCTTCGTTAGGAAGCTGAAAGCTCAAGACTGCACAACTGTTGGTTTCATGAATCTGAATGTTGTGAATATCTAGATTGTAGAAAATGCGTCTAAACTCAGGTTTCAGACCCACCAGCTTCAAACCATGGCGGTTCTCTTCACTCAGAGTCTTTACGGTCTCTAGGAAGGCCTGCAGTCCGGTCGAACCTACAAAGGCCGCCTTTTCCATATTAAAAACCAGTTTTCGATCCAAAAAATGCTTCAAACAGGCTTCACGAAAGGGCTGCGTCTGCTCAATTTCTAGAGGCCCTAGAATCTCGATGACGGTCACTTCTCCATGATTTTTTACTTTGGCATCCATACCACAATCCTCCCCGACTCTTTCCTCTTCGGTCGACACTTGATGAAACTAAAGATCTGACTGACGGCCAGCCCTCTGCGTCTAGCCCTTGGACCAAACCATGTCTAAAATTTGAGAAGCTCCAACGAGAGGTTTTTAATCGATGTCTGGCAAAAAGAATTCGGCACCCAAGAAATCATCGTCTCAAAAATCTATTCAGCGCTGGCTTGAAGTTCTCAAGTCACCGGTGAGTATTGGGATTATTGTAACGGCTCTGTTTGCCTTGATATCCATCAATTACTATATCGTTCATGAACAAAATGAAAATGAACGACGTAAGCTTCCGAATTATCGCCTAGCTCTGTTTGATGCGGTCGATTGGCTGGATTTAAAAAGTCGAGACGTTCGTTTTCGAATGCGTGGAGAACGAGAACCCTCCCCCGAAGCTGCGCTGTTGACCATCGATGATCGTTCGATCGAAGAAATTGGGCGCTGGCCTTGGAGTCGAGAGAAAATTGCCTTTGTCGTCGATGAGATGATGAAATACGGTGCCAAGGCCATCGGTTTTGATATTGTTTTTTCTGAGCGGCAGATCGACCCGACGTTTGAAGCCCTGACTCGAATTGAAAACAAATCTCAAGAGGCTATCCCAGAGTCTCTAAAAGCCGCCATTCAAGAGGAAAAATCCAAAGGGCAACCCGATGCCATTCTCGCCGCCACTCTCGCAAAGTACAAAGAACGCATTGTTCTTGGCGCATTCAACGAGGAATCCGACGACACCAAATTACAACCCTACCAGGACTATTGCCGAAATGAAGCCTTCAAGCGCGCCAACGCAGAAAAGTTTGTTAAGCTGAATGTTACCTTCATTGTGAATGATGAATCTGATCCGTTCGTTGACCTTGAGTTTGACCAAATTTTTGATGTTCTTTTCCCCGCCATTGAAAGCGCTGAAGCGGCGAGAGCTCTCAAAGATGTATTTCATAAAAAAGAGCTCTCCGAGCTGACCGAGATTGAAAGACGACAGCTCATCTACTCGGCACAAACCGCCACCATGAAATATTGCGAGACCTGGCTCACTCCTCAGGATCATTGGATTCAAGATTTGAAAGAAATCTATCTCAAGGTCTTCAAAAAATCAAAGGACCTAGAAGGACTTCCACTGGAAGCCGCCATAACTCGGTTCAAAGAAATGTCGAAGCCGCTTCCCATCGTGCAGCACCAACGCTGGACGATCAATACAGACATGATGCAAGAAGGTGTTGATTATACCGGGAGCTTCAATGCCGAGCAGGACTCCGATGGAACAATCCGCAGAGCTTCTCTGTTCTTCCGTACCGGAAACCGCATCGGTTCAAGCTTCATCCCCTCGATTGCCCTACAAACTTATCTGGTCGCAACCGGATATCGAGCCTTGGTGGAAATCAATATTGACCCCAAGCACCCCGAACAAAAAACCCTGACCAAATTTGACATCATCAATCCCAATACCGATCCCGAAGAATTCATCACTTCCGTTCCCGTCGATGTACAAGGCCGCATGAACATCAATTATGCCGGTGGTAAAAATATGTATCCTTATTTACCTGCCAAAGAGCTCTTCAATGGCAAAGAAACCGCGATGGTCTCTCAAGCGGCCTGGAACGAAGAAACAAAAATGTGGAACCCCCGAGAGTTCGAGGTCAAAAAAGCTGATTTCATCAAGGGAAAATCTTTTATTTTCGGAGCCACGGCCATCGGCATCTATGATTTACGGGTAACTCCTTTTGAAAAAAACTATCCCGGACCCGAGACTCATTTGAGCACACTGGGAAATCTCTTCTCGCAAAACTTCCTCCGCTCGAACCCCCAAGAACCAAAAATCATGCTCTGGGCCCTGATTGTCTTTGGTATTTTATTGTCACTTGCCATCTCTCACACCTCTGCAATCCCTGGCTTTATTATTACCTTTGGATCCTTGGCGACCATCGTTTTTTTAGACCAGTTCTTTTTTCGACGAGGAGTTTTGGTCACGATGACTCTCCCGGCAGGTTTGGTCTTGTTTCTTTATATCTTCCTCTTTTTCTATAAATATCTCACCGAAGAACGAAAAAAGAAGCATCTCAGAAGCACTTTCTCCAAATACGTATCCCCGGCCATTGTGGACGAAATCCTCAAAGACCCAGAAAACATTGAGCTGGGTGGAAAAAAGCAAAAGATGAGCGTCTTTTTTTCGGATGTTCGAGGTTTCACCACGATCTCTGAAAAATTAGATCCGCAGGTCCTTTCCGACGTCTTGAATCGATACCTGACACCAATGACTCAGATTGTTTTCGCCAACAAGGGCACTCTGGACAAATACATGGGTGACGCCTTGATGGCCTTCTTTGGAGCTCCGATCTATTTTCCGGACCACGCGAAATACGCCTGCCGCTGCGCTTTGCAAAGCCTGGTAAAACTGAAAGAGATCCAGGCCGAATTCAAGGCTCAAGGCTTACCAGAAATCGACATCGGTATCGGCCTCAACTCCGCCGAAATGAGCGTCGGAAATATGGGATCAGACATCGTCCGCAGTTATACGGTCATGGGGGATGCGGTGAATCTGGGCTCACGGCTG
>PEZR01000176.1:7106-7440 GCA_002773975.1 Bdellovibrio sp. CG10_big_fil_rev_8_21_14_0_10_47_8 | reverse complement strand
AAGCCCATAATTTTACCGGTACCACCCACTTCGTCAAAATTATCCAAAGCCAAGCCAATTATGCCCACCATTTTAAGACCATCGTCATCTTCGGGATTATATTTCATCGCATAACCGAGGAGAGAGGCGGATACTAATAAATCACCACGTTTAATAACGCCATTTTCACCGGACACTTTGATGGGGACGCGACCGACCATGGCCATGACGGCGGTGTGGGAGGTTTTACCGTTACCGACTGTAATGGTTGGATTGGTAGAAATAACGCCGGCGACCGATTGAGCGTATGGTTCGGAACTGCGACGATAGGTGTCAATACTGTTGGGGTCAACGA
>PEZR01000176.1:0-6609 GCA_002773975.1 Bdellovibrio sp. CG10_big_fil_rev_8_21_14_0_10_47_8 | reverse complement strand
ATTCTCACCAAAGGCGGAAGCTGCGATTTCGAAGAAATTCCATAAGCTCTCTGCGCGGCACTGCCTGAAATCATCTGTACCCAAGTCGTTCCGCCATCGGTATTGATGTAACACCCACCAGCGCCGGCCGCTCCAGAGTAAAAGTAGACTGAGTTTATGGCCGCAGTGACACTCGCGCTGTGGTCTGCATTGGCAGTACAGTCAGCTGGTCCCGCACCCAGCGATCCACCTGAGCAGGCAGTACGAGTGTAATTACAACCCGCCTCGAATCGGTCGACAATCATGTCATGTTCAATATCGTAATAGTTCCCAACATTGCCTTGCCCCGTAAAAGGACATCGATAGTTATTTGTGGCGTCCGAGGTTTTACCCAGAAGACCACAAACTTCCTGGTTGGCGATCCATCGGTGAACCAAGCCCATGTTGGCCGGAGGAGCCACCACCCGAATTTCCGAATAAGACTCGGTGGTGGGGTAAGCCGTTCCACTGATCGTCGGTCGCACGACATAGTAATAAACTGTTCCTGGTGTTACCGTGGTGTCCGTATATGTTTTTGTAGCAGCAGTTCCAATGGTGGCCAGAGGAGAGGTGAAGTTCTGAGTTCCAGAAGACGTGGCCCGATAGATTTTATACCCATCCTCAGTTGCGCCTCCAAAATCACCCCATGCCAAGGTGATTTTTAAATCACTGTCGGCGATACTGGCCGAGGTAGTTCCATCTGTTTTTACATAAAGATTAGCATAATTTGTTTTTGGCCCCAATGCGACGACATCTGTCCAACCACCATGGGTGAAGCTCACTGGAGTCGTGGCTGAAGCAGTTGCACCGCTCGCAACATCGGGTGTTGAGTTGCTGTTGATCGCACAAACTCTGAACGAATATTGGGTCACCGGACTCAAACCTGTGACCGCGTGGCTGGTTCCGGTCACAGCCGCTTCACTGATCGTGGTGCCGGAAGCGCAATCCGCCGGAGCTGTCGCACCACTGGCATAAGCAATTCGATAGTCCGCAGTTGACCCGCCACCGGAGGTCCAACTCAATGTAATTTGGCTGGAAGAATCGGCTGTAGCCGAAAGGCCAGTCACGTTCGGGGGAGCCGCTTGCAACGTCGTTCCACTCACAGTCACTCCAGCCGCAACATTTGGAGTTGGATTTCCATTGATCGCACAAACTCTAAATGAGTACTGAGTCACCGCAGAAAGACCTGTGACTGCATGGCTGGTTCCGGCCACAGAGCTCTCGCTGATCGTGGTTCCCGAGGCGCAGTCTGCTGGAGCGGTGGCTCCGGTGGCGTAAGCAATTCGATAGTCTGCCGTCGATCCTCCGCCGGAGGTCCAACTCAAAGTAATTTGACTGGAAGAATTTGCTGTCGCCGAAAGACCCGTCACATCCGGAGGAGCCGCTTGCAATGTCGTTCCACTTACCGTTGTTCCACTTGAGACATCAGGACTTCCATTTCCATTGATGGCACACACTCGAAATGAATATTGGGTCGCTGTGCTAAGACCTGTGACGGCATGGCTAGTCCCCGAAACAGAGCTCTCGTTGATTGTCGTTCCCGATGAACAATCTGCCGGAGCCGTCGCCCCGCTGGCATAAGCAATTCGATAATCCACCGTCGATCCACCACCAGATGTCCAACTCAGGGTGATCTGTGATGTTGAGTTCGCAGTGGCCGTGAGTCCGGTCACATTTGGTGGAGCCGCCTGTAAGGTCGTCGCACTGACGGTTGTTCCACTGGCAACATTGGGAGTTCCGCTATTGTCGATCGCACACACTCGAAATGAATACTGAGTATTTGCCGAAAGACCAGTGACCGCATGATTTGTTCCCGTGACTGAGCTTTCATTGATCGTAGTTCCCGCAGCACAAGTTGCGGGCGCTGTTGCCCCCGTCTGATAAGAGATTCGATAATCAACAGTCGATCCACCACCTGACGTCCAATCTGGGTGCAGCCTGGGCTGATACCGTGACACTCACGGTGCTTTGAAAGTCGCCAGATGTAACCTTGATTTGGGCCGTTCCAATTGATGAGCCAGTATAGACGGCGGACTTACCATTGGACTGAATGTTCAAGCTACCGATCCCACCATTTAAAACCCATGAGACCTCACGATTCTGAATGTAAGCACCGGCCTCAGAACGTTCGATGGCATAGATTGTAGCTGTATCGTTAACACTGATGTTGATTGAAGAAATTAAGCTCCCCGAGCCATCTGATTTGGACTCTAAAGATATGCTGGTCGCCCCACCACTATCCGAGGCCAGATCCTCCACTGAACTGCTCATGGTACACGACACCATGGCCACTGAAAGTAGTGATAGAACTGCTTTTGAAATAACATTCAGAGCACTTGTTGTTTTCATCGATTACGTCCCGTTTTGATGCCAATGTTTCTTGAGATTTCCGCAATTCAGAATATCAGCAGAATCCGAATTCTCGATGTCCCATGATGAGAAGATTGATTTTTTTGCAAAACTGTTCCATGACAAAACAAAAATTTGCCTCATTCCAAGAATGGAACACTCTGTTTGATTTGTTGCGCCATGGCTCTCATATTATGAATGCTAGGCGGCTTTCTTGACGGGAGCCTCAGACAAAGACTCCCCATTCTCATCGAGGGCACTGGTCTTTTCGGTCTGTATATTAATTATGGCTTCGAGACGATGAACAATCTTTTGTAGACCTTCCCCTTTGATCGCCAAATCATCGGATTGGGATTTGGTGGACTGAATCATCGTGCGATTTTTGTTATTCAAGGCCTCTAGACTGGCCAAGGCCTCGGCAATGTCTGCTGCCCCTTTGGATTGCTCTTCACTGGCTCTGGAGATTTCTGAGCTCATGCGATTGGACTCCTGAGTCTTGGTCACAATCACTTCAAAAATTTGGCGACACTGGTCAGCGACCTCGAGGCCTGCACTCAAGCGATCCTTTGAATTCTTAACCAGATCCGCTGCGCGGGTCTTGTTCTTCTCGACCAAATTCTGAACATCAAGAAGACTCTGCTGAATAATATCAGCGATTTCCTTGGCCGACTCTCCGCTCTTCCGAGCAAGCATTCCAACCTCTTCCGCCACCACAGAAAAACCTTTGCCATGCTCCCCGGCGCGCGCGGCCTCTACTGAGGCATTAAAAGACAAAAGCTTTGTTTGAAAAACAATTTCATGAATGCTTTCTGTTTTTGACGAGATCTCTCCGATCACTGAACTCAGACGTGCCATCTCATCCGCAGATTCTTCCATCGATTTAACCACGGTCTGATTGCTTTTTTCAATATCCTGGAGGGCCGCGTTCATTTGTTGAACGACCTCTTGGCCCTGGACCACCATTTTAACCGTCTCCTCGGAGACTTCGTTGGAAATTTTGGCACTCGATGAGGTTGTTTCAATCATTTCATTCATCTCGGCCATCGCTGACGCCGTTTTTTCCACAGACTGTCCCTGAGAATTTCCGGCTCGAGAAAGTTCGCCGGAAACCCCACTGATATCCGCTGCGGTTTTTACGAGATCTCTCGCATCTGAGGCTAACTCATGCACAGCGGCCGAAATTGGAAATACGACCTTTTTGAGTTGACGAATTCCTGCAAACAAAGAGATCAGCATCGCGAAAAAGACCGCGATCGCAAAAATTGAAAGATTCTTCGTTCGCACCGAAACTACTTCGCGTTGCATATCATCGACATATACCCCACTGCCAATGATCCAACCCCAGGGTTGATAGAGACGAACATAGGAAAACTTGGCGACTGGCAGCTCGGCTCCAGGCTTCGGCCACATGTAATTCACGTATCCAGATTCTGCGGCTTTGACGGTTTCGACCATCTCTACGAATAATTTTTTTCCGTTTGGGTCTTTGACCTCCGAGAGATCTTTTCCATTCAATTCGGGCTTGAATGGATGCATCACCATTTTCAATTGCATATCATGTATCCAAAAATACTCTTGACCATGATATCGAAGATCATGAATCAGTTCCATCGCCTGAGTCTGCGCCTGCTCCCGAGTCATCGCTCCTGACTGAATCTTGGAATCAAATGACGACAAGATATTAAACACAGCCTGCACGGCCACTTCGAGAGATTCTCTTTTTGATTCTTCAATTCGTTTTTCAAAATTAGGTAGAGTATAAATTGAAAATGCCAGGACTAACGGAAGAGCCGCTAGAATACTGACCACGGTGGCCCCAACCAATGATCTCCAATACTGCCTGAGCGTCGAGGATTTTTGATCCATAGAATTCTCCAGTCCCTTCCTTTCGGTATATTTAAGAGAAAGGATAGTTGATGATTGACGATAAACCTGAACTTCTTGAAACGTTCAGTTTTTTGTCTCAAATTGATGGAATTCTATTCTGAAAACGTAACAACACACTTGGCTGGACCAAGGCGATCTGGACTCTTGTATTTAGCCCTTCAAGATCGGGGTCCATTTGCCGATGACTTTTTGAGGGAAGGCTCCGTTCGCCAGAGCGCGCTTCATCTCGGCCTCGTTGAACTGAATGCCGTTCACCACTTTATAATAGAGCTCTGAGATCAGAAATCGATGCTTGGATTCCTCGACCAGGCGAAAAGAGTCGGTAAGATGAATTTCACCGGGCTCAAGAATACGAAAATACACTCCGCTACGACCACATTCTTGCATGGCCTTCTGCCCCCTAGAATGTTGCATCCGAATATTCACTTTACTGCAAGGTATCCGCGGATAAACGGCCTGAGCTTTGACGGCTCCAATCTGGAAAATATCTCCGACGCTGATCTTGCTCTCATCCAGATCATCCAGGGTGATATTTTCTCCGAGCTCGCCAGGCTCATAGTTCTGTCGATTCAAGAGATGAAGAAAGCGATGGATGCTCTTCATACCGAAAGCATAAAGAACAGCATACTCGACACCATGCCACTGGGGGGCCTGAAAAGAGTTCCCCTCGATGTGATCTCGGTGCACGACCAAGGGGCCTGTCACCGGCTTACGAAGCATTGACGAAATGACTGACTGCCCATTCCACTCCATCAATGCAGGAGTGCCACAATTCAAAGACAATATTTTTGGATTCAAAGCTGGTGTCTCCTTGCAATAAGTTAAGGAACCCGGATTTAGGATGCCCCTAAAATGCCACATTCTATTTTTAGGGTCCATCGAAGTTTTCCAAGCCAAAAGCTCGGCGTCGAACAAGGTCTGGCTAGACTAAAATCCGTAGAAATTGCCCCCTTTTCTCGGCCTCGGCGAAAGGACTTCGAGGCACGTTTATTTTTGGTTATGATGGACTGGAGTAACAAGTTGGAACTGAGGAGTTTAGAATGAACCACGGTCTTTTATTGAATACGGCAGCTATTGTTTTTGCATCAATGATGTGTCCTCAATTTCTACGAGCCGAAGAACACACTCTTTTGACAGAAAAGGGTTCGGCGGCCAAATACAAAGATCGACCTGGCTGTGAGGCATTTACCGCGCCAACCGACAAAAATGAATGGTCGGTCTACCGTATTACAAACATGGATTCCCAATGTTCGATCAATATTGAAATGGCTCGCCCTTCAAGAAAGAGATCCTATCAATGGTCCGATGATGGAAAATTCAATGTGGTTTTACGCAAAGGAACCTCTGGCAAGGATTCAGCAACCTCGCTCAGCCATACGTATTATATTGTTCCGGCTGAACCCATCGAGTTGATCGGCAATAAAGACTCAAAAGACTTTCAAGTTCGCTCGGGTTCAATGACCTGGTCCACCGACCAGAGCATCCAAGGTGTTCATTTTCCATCTCAGTGCAAAGTTCAAGGTGCCACCCACAAATCCTTGACCGCGACTACAGAAGGCGCCGGCGTAGCCCTAGACAGCTGTTCCAATAAGATCGTCATTGATATATTAAAAGTCAAAGGGGGCAATGGTGGAGATGCCCAGGTCATCAAGGGAACTACTACTCTGACCGGACAAGCGATTGTCAGAGACCCTCAGGGCAATCCCTGTACAATTGAAACGTCTGACTTTCTATCCCCAGTGGTTGTCGAAAGAACCGACAAGAAAAATGTTAAAGTGGTCACGGACGTAAAGCAAAAATTCACGACCCCCTCCCAGTGGCACCAATTTTTGAGTCACCGATGTCCAAACTTAAAATTAGGCTTTTTAAAAGAATGGCGACCATCGGCTGCGCCTGTGCAGATGGCTGCCGACAATCCCCCTGGAAAACCAAAGTCTCCGCTGAAAAATAGTCAGAAATACCAGCCTGGCGCACCGGCAGACCAGAGGACCAGAGACTTTATCCAATCCATCGAGAAGACTTTAGAGAATCAGCCCACCGGCGCAAAATAATTAATCTGTTAGCCAATACTCGGCTATCGATTCAATAGGGCCAGCGGCTTTTCATTCACGATTTTTCGCGCGGAAAGTTCGGCGATAAAAACGCTCATTCCGGAAACCAAAACGAGAGTAAGTAGGGGCTCTCGCCAATAGAAATCAAATTGACCCTCAAAAAGTTGCTGCGACAGAAGATAGCTGATCACCACACTCAACAACACGCCACTGGCTGAGCTCAACAACCCTAAGACAAAGAACTCACTGCGAAGCAAATTTTTAACCTGTCGAGGCGATGCCCCCATGACCTTCACCATATTCA
>PEZR01000148.1:36107-39209 GCA_002773975.1 Bdellovibrio sp. CG10_big_fil_rev_8_21_14_0_10_47_8 | reverse complement strand
TTCAAGGAAATAGCCGAGATCATGGATTGTCCCTATGACACGGCCAAGGCGAACTACCGCCACGCCCTGATGAGACTGCGCGAAGAATTACAGAATCATCAGGAGCTCAAACAATGGACTGAGGAAGTGGGAGGATTTTTTATGGAGTTTGAAAGACGAACCGCTGAGGTGGAATCATGAGCCGAGAAAACTGGTGGCTCGATTTTGTTGAAGGAGAGCTGGATCCAGCCACCCGCAGGCAAATGAAAGCGGCAATGAAGTATTCCCAAGCAGATTCTGCGGGGGTCGAAGCCTTTCGCGAAATCAAAACTTTATTGACTGACAATAAGCCAGAAGTGTCTGAAATATCCGATGATTATTTTGAACATCTGCATGATCAAATCATGGCCAAGGTGGCAAAGACCGAAATGCAGAAGGCCCCGTTGATTCAGGTTCGAATCCCACGTCGCCGTTGGATGTTAAAGGCCTCGAGTCTGAGTGGGCTCTCGTTGTTGACTTTGCTCTTGGCGGTTTCATTGAATCAGCAAAATGTTAACACGGAGTGGAATGTTTCCGATCAAATGGCGCAAGAGGTCCATGAAAACTTGGCTGAAATGCAACAATTGATGCCGTATCAAAATGACCATGACTTTTTTGTAGACGTTGCCAGCCAAAGCTTCGATCATCTAACTAGAGAGCAGGTCGAGAGCTTAGTTCGATAGTGTCTACTTTTGCGTCAATGTAAAATATTGGCGCTCCAGGCTCTGAGCCTCGATTGCTGCTAGAAACACCCTTAGATGAAGCAGTTGGGGCCTTGGTGAAATTTTTTATTCCGATTCTATTTCTTCTTTTCTCCTTCCATTCATGGGGCGTCAGTGATTCCAAAAATCGAGTCGAAGAGCTTTTCATCTGGAAGATCTCCGATGAGCTGAAGCTCTCAGTTCCAGAAGAAAAGTCCTTTTCGCAATTGGTGCGCAGTCTTGGGCAAAAACGCGCCAGGGTGAACGAGGAACTTAAGGACGTGGTTCGGAAGCTGTCTCAAAGCCAAAGCACCGCAGACAGAGAAAAGCTTTTAGTGGAACAAAAAAAATTGTTCAAAAAATACAATGATCTTTCGCTGGAAGAGGCCGACAGAGTTCAAAAAATTCTCGGCATTGATCGCACCGCTCAGTACTTCGTTCTAAAAAGTGACTTAACCAATCGTCTGAAAAATATCTTTACCTCTGGCGAGAAAACTTCCTCGGCACCCACCACTCTGGCTCCACCCAAAGTCATTGAACAGAAATAAGTTCTTTTGACGCTGCCTCAGCGACGGCGAGGTTGTGGCGAGCAGCTTCGGAGTTTGGGTGCTCAAGACTTGCTCTCTTAAAATACTTGATTGATTTGGCGAGATGGCCTTGCATATATTCCCAGTTGCCCATCCCAACAAGTGCGCTCAAGCTCTGTGGCCATCGCGTGAGCATGGTCTGATAAGCCGTGGCTGCAATCTCTGGCTTTCCGATCTGTTCAAAGGCGACGGCCGCTTTTGCATGTTCAAGCTCACTGGCAGTGGCTGAAAGCTCATTGGGGGGTAAGACCACCAGTCCCCAGTAATCTGCTAGCCGCCAAGATTTTTCGAACTCGCGGAAATCCGATTTTTTATTTTTCTCAGGCCCTGAATGCATCAACAGTGTTTTATTTTTGAGATCGTAGCCAAAGACAATGGCGTAGTGCCATTGTGGAAGCCAACTGAGAGCAAGATTTTCAAAAACAATCACGGGATGACCGCGATCAACTTCCGTTAATACATCATTCAATCCTGAGATCGGAATTGCTAGCAGACCTTGTCTTCGTGCCGTCGTGATCATGTCCATTTGAAAACTTCCCTTCATTCCGGGCGTGTAGACTTGGGGCAGGACCTCGTCGACGGTGATTAGCTTTTCAGCCCAGTTCATGGCCATGGTTAGTGTTGCGGGGCCACACTGACCGACTTTTTGATTGATAAAGGGAACTCCACTGACTTGGGCCGAGCTTTTGAAAGCATGTTGATGGGTGGATAACAAGGCATCACTTTGTTTGGTGACGCTGGCGCAGCCGCCCAAAAATAAGCTGATCAGTAGGAGAGATCTCATTTTCAAAGTCATCCTACGAGTCGCTAGATCCGTTTTACCAAATAGATGATCAAGACGACGAGTAAAACGGCCACCAGAACGTCACCACCCGCGCGCTCTTGCTCGAGTTGTCCGGCAAGATTTCTGAGCTCGGCTTCTGACAGAGACGCGACTCGACGAGAGGCCTCCTCTATCGAAACGCCATTCGCCAACAATTGTTTTTGAACTTCGGAACGACTCAAGAGTGACTGAACCTTAGCTTGTGCCTCTGCTCTCGTCAGCTCGGCAACGACGATGGATGTTGGAATCATCGATAGTTTAGCAGACTCAGCGAAGGCCATATTTGGAATATTCGTGAGTAGAGCAGATATCACATAGATACAAATCAACTTCAGACGTTGTGGAATAATCATAATTCCCCCTTTTGCGGCAGAAAGCCCCAACATGAAGCCTTTTTAAATGCCAATCAGTAGTTAAGCAATTATGGGACCAGATAGTTGTGGCTCAGTGTCACTGGGCAGAAATAAGTTCTTTGAGCCCTTGTTCGGGATGTGGGTGCTTCTCGAGTTGGCGGCAATAGCGAAGAAATTCGGCAATATTGCCGCGCACTTTTTTGTAAAGGGCTTCAAAGTCTGAAAGATCTTGCAGGTATGTTTTGTACAACATCAACCTGGCATTGTTGAGTTCGATCTTTGCAAACTGAGAATGAGACTTGGTTTTCAAGAAAGGGGCGAGTTCAACCGTAAAATGAGTTTGAATCTGTTTCAGTCGATCTTGCCGAAGACCCTCGGTTTGCCCGGGTTGAGTTTTGTACCACTCTTCAAGAGCTTTGATCTCTCGACTGATAAATTTGGAAAACAGACGATCATCTTCATTTTCGAGTTCGATTTGTTGTTTTGTTTTAGAGTCCTGGCCTTCTTCTTTTTCATAGAAGAGTTCCGCGCCCTTGTTGCCCAAAAAGACCGCCATGCGTTCGTTGAAGTCCGCCGAATTTTTGATATAAAGAGTGGCGTGCACAGTTTCATGGATAACT
>PEZR01000148.1:24471-36093 GCA_002773975.1 Bdellovibrio sp. CG10_big_fil_rev_8_21_14_0_10_47_8 | reverse complement strand
TTGAACCATCCCAGGGTGCTGTAGGCCGAGACGCCACGGCGATAGGTATCCAGATTCTTTTCTTTGAGGGACTGCTCTTCTTCGATGGCATCGGCCTCATCAAAAAAGCCCTTATAGGGCATGTCGCCGACAAAAAGAAAGTGCCACTGATGATGTTTGAGTTCCCACTTGGGTGAAGCACTGACCACGTAGGTGACATAGGGACGATCGAGTTTTACGAAGCTTGTATAGTTGTTGGTTGTCTTGAGCTGCATATTTTCCTGGGCGAATTGATGAGCCTTGTCGGCCAAAAGAAGTTTTCGTTTTTCTTCGTCGGAAAGATGCGGGTCTTTGAGAGCTTTTTCCAGGGGCACCCGGCGATTGAGAAGATCAATTTGGTTATACGCACTTTTGAAATAGTAAGAAATCTGGCAGCCACTCAGAATGAAGGCGCAGCAAAGAATTAGAAATACGATGGGAGCTCGAAGTTTTAGAACATCCATGAGATGCCAACGCGGCCGCTGATGTCATTGATCTTTGTTTCATTGTTGACCGGTGTTTGAATAACATCATAGCTGGTTCTAAAGGCAAAGGCCTGGGTGATAAATAGTTTAAAACCAACGCCGTAGCTCGGGGACGGTCCGCTATAGAGGATTTCCCAGGGATTGTTGTTGTCATCCTGAACCACTTGTTTCACCCGAACATAGGCAACGCCGCCTTTGATAAAGGGCTGAAAGGTCGCTTTGCGGTCCGCTAAAATATAGATCAGATCGGTGCCGTAAACGTCTGTGAACTGAGTTGTCGTGCGAAGAAAGGCGCCGGCGAAGTTGGGCTGTTTTTCTTTTTTGACATAAAGACCACTGGTGTAGCTAAGTTCAAGAGCAATCTTTTCCGCAAAATAAAAGGACACGGTGCCGGTGGCTGACTGCTGTTCGGTGTTGTTGTCGTCATCAAAGGTTGATTTTTTATAGGTGTAGCTCGTGCCAAACTCTGTGTCGAGCGCCTGCGCGGCGAACGAGGAGAAGAGACAGCAAATGAAAAAAGGCAGCCAAATGAAACTGTAAAAGCGAGGACTCACCATGTCTCTACATTATCACTGGTCGATCTTTTCGGGAGGGCTGGGATTTACTGTCTGGACTTCACTAAGACCTTCGGAGAGTAGGTCACTTGAAAGGCGTACTTTACATGGATCAAGCCATCGGACTCGACCATCTCTTTGGGCGGGTTGGGGAAAACTCGAGCTTGGATGAAAGACTGGATCGCCGATTGATCAAAGGCCTTGAGCCCGGATTCTTTCATCAAGTGGACAGAATGAAGTTCTCCGCTGGGTTTGAGCCACACTTCAATCTGAGTATTCCAAAGACCCCGAATATTGGATCCAAAACGATCGGGAGGAGTCGTATCAATCGCATTCCGGACTGCGGTCTCCCACCGAAAGCGAATGAGCTCTTCGATGCGAGCATAAAATGAATAGTACAAATAACGGTCTGTATTCAGAGCGGTGAATGAACCAACGGCAACCTCTTGGGGAAGAGCTTCTCCAATGGTGGAAAGGCCCTGTTCCAGTTGCAGATCCTGGGCTGCCATGGCTGCCGGCTTTTTTTGATAAGCGGGAGCAAAGGCATCAAAGTTTTTTTGGTTCATCGGATTTCCATCGGGGCGTGCTTTTTTGGTCTGACTAGGGGCTTGGGCTGCTCGGTTTTGAGTCATGCCGTTAATCAAAGCCCTGGTTTGTTGGCGCACTCTCTGAGTTTGTCTGGACAGAAATTTGAGAGGATCTTCGGATTCTTGTGCCTTTAGTTTTTCAGGGATGAGGGACTCTCGCACGATGGTTCCTGTCTCATTCTGAAACGGACGATCCAGGATCTCGACGGTGATGGCTTTGGACTCTGGGCGATGGGCTAGCAGAGGGGCGTACTGGGCGCCCCAAACAAAAAGAAAATGGATCAATAAGCTGAGTAAAATCCCCTGTAAAACCCGCATGTTGTGACTCAAGATAAGACGTTTTCAAGGGCCCTTCAACTGCATTTGACTAAAGATGAAACATTTTCCTCCGATAAGACCATACGGGCATTTTAAGAGGGGGTTTCATGGGGGATGTGATTGATATTCGTTCGCGTTTAAAGGCGCAAGGGCAGTCCAAAGAGCTCACAACGGGGGCTCAGGCTCCGACGGTTATTGATATCTCTGAAATGCGCCAGGATCTGCTGAACGAAGATCGCCGCAAGGTCAAACGAACGATTCTGACCGAGTTTTTATCCGCGCACACGGTAATCCCAGGAATGGGACTTCTGCGGGTGGCCCTTTATGACATCAATGAACATGGTTTGGCTTTTGATATCGACACTCATCGTGGCAATTTTCAAGTTGGTGAAGAAGTGGCGATGCGAGTGTATTTGAATCATCAGACATATTTCCCTTTTATCGTCAAAGTCCGCCACGTGGCTGAAGTCAAAGAAGAGGACGTTTTTCGTCACGGTGTTGAGTTTGTGAAGGGCACCATCAACGATGTTGCGCTCCATCATTTTGTGAAATTTATCGAGAACGTCAGTGCTGCTCTCAAGAGTGATCGTGGTGACGTGCTTGTTTCAAATATCAAATCCTAATTAATTCTCCATAGACAGAACCCTGCACTTATTGTCGAATAAGACATAGGGCTCTGATATCAGGGTCCATGGAGGGATTTGTTTTGGCAAAAGAGACCAGTTCAAAAGATCAAAAATCTGAAAAGTCTGAAAAAACCAGCGATGCAGGAAAGCGTCGAAAAATCGTCATTGATACCAATGTGATTCTTTTTGATGCCATGGCCTTTATGAAGTTTAAACAGGCCGACATCCATATTCCTATTTCTGTGATTGAAGAGATTGATCGATTCAAAAGAGATCCAGGTGAAAACGGACGGAATGCCCGTCAATTTTCAAGGTTTGTGGATCTTCTTCGTGAAAAGGGATCATTGGCAGCGGGTGTGCAGCTAGACAACAGCGAGACCGTGATCTTTATCAACATTGATTTTACAAATACCGGCCTTCCGAATGAGCTGGATCAAGAAAAAGCGGACAATCGGATTCTTGCTACGGCCATGGCTTTGCAAAAACAAAATCCACAAATCAAAGTGGAGCTGGTGACCAAAGACATTAACTTGCGGATCAAAGCAGATGTTTTGGGAATCAGTGCCAAGGACTATGAGCCCGAAGGTCTTTCTGATGAGAATCTCTATGAGGGTTATCAGGAGCTTGAACTCACTGCCGATAAAATCGACATGTTTTACAAAGACAAAAGATATGTTGCGGATGTAAAGCTCTATGCCAATCAGTATGTGATTATGAAAGATGCGAGCAATCCCAACCACAGTGCCATCGGGCGTTTCTCGGCGGCAGAGCAGGCCGTGGTGCCATTGTTCGCCGGAACAGATAGCATTTGGGGAATTCATGCACGCAACGTTGAGCAGAGTTTTGCGATGGACTGTTTGCTCAATGATGAAATTCTATTTGTGTCTCTGGTGGGCAAAGCCGGAACTGGAAAAACCCTTCTGGCCATCGCTGCGGGTCTGCACAAAACATTGGATGAAGGCCGTTTTCAGCGGTTACTGGTCAGTCGACCTATTTTTCCAATGGGGCGAGATATCGGATATTTGCCGGGCGACATTGAGCAAAAATTGAATCCGTGGATGCAGCCGATTTTTGATAACGTCGAGTTTTTGATGGGTGCTGATAAAAAAGCAGCCGGCAGAGCTCAAGAGCTGATCAATCAGGGAATGCTCAACATTGAGCCCCTGACCTATATTCGGGGTCGAAGTATCCCTAAACAATATTTGATTGTGGACGAAGCTCAGAATCTGACCCCTCACGAGATCAAAACGATTGTGACTCGGGCGGGGCGTGAGACCAAGGTTGTTCTGACGGGGGATATTTACCAGATCGATAATCCCTATGTGGACTCGGCCAATAGCGGTCTGACCTATGCCGTCGAGCGCTTTAAAGGTCATCCTATTGCAGCCCATGTGACTTTGACCAAAGGGGAACGTTCGGAGTTGGCCGAATTGGCCGCGAATATCCTTTAGTCTTCCTTGACCTGGCTGTTGTTTATTGGAAACATAGGTCCTTTCTGAAATGGGAGGGGCTATGTCTTTCAAAGTTGGAGACATTAAAACAGTCACGGTTCAGGTCACTGACAAAATGGTTCGCCAATTTGCCGAGATGTCCGGAGACATGAATCCCATGCACCTCGATGACGAATACGCAAAAAACACTCGGTACGGTCGCCGGATCGCTCATGGCATGATTGCTGGTGCTTTGATTTCAAGAGCCTTGGCCATGGAGCTAGGGCACGGTGGGATTTATCTTTCACAAACCCTTAAATTTTTGCTGCCTGTTTTTATCGATGATGTTCTCACAATTCAATTGCGTGTGGCATCACTCCGCGAAGGAAAAGGCATCGGCAATATTGAAACCACGGTTACAAAACAAACGGGTGAACTCGTCGTCAAGGGCGAAGCCCTGATTCTTAAAGGCGAATTCGTCTAAATCTCTGTTTGAATTTACTGGCTCGATGAGCCCTAATGATAAAGGCTAACTCAAGTTTTTTTGAACCAACTCCTGAAGGCGAATTGAAAATTCTTGGCGGTTGATTTTTTTTCCGAGAAGTTTTTCCAGACTCACCATGGTTTCTTTGCTAAAACCACAGGGGCGCATTCCTGAAAATGCCATTGGGTCTTCATCGAGGTTGATAGCTGCGCCATGGTAGCTAACCCATTTTTTGATGGCGATACCGAGAGAGGCGATTTTTTGAGAACCCACCCAAACGCCGGTTTCATCCGCTGCATTTTCATCTTCTGACTTCTTTTGCCGACTTTTGCCAACAGCCTCTACGCCATAGGTTTTTAAGGTCTCAACGATAGCCTGCTCCAGGTGTCGCAGATAAGAGTCAATGTCCTTGGCCTTCCTCTCAGACGCTGAGAGCTCTAGGTTCACGATCGGATAAATAACCAGCTGTGAAGGACCATGATACGTGACTCTGCCGCCTCGAGAGACCTCAATGGTCGAGCCTTGCCAGCCGCTGAGATCTTCGGGTTGAGTTTTTCGACCAAGGGTCGCCACCGGGGGGTGGGTGCAAAATACAAGAACACCAGGGATCTGAGTGTCGATGACCTCTTGGACTCTCTCGAGTTGTCTCTCGAGAGCCAATTGGTATTCGACACTGCCCCAGTCTTCGAATCTAAGCATGGGCGTCTTTAGAGCGTCCCAATGGTTTTTGAATAATGTGGATCGCATGTCCTAGGGTTGCTTCTGCGGCTTCCATCATGGTCTCGCCAAGGGTGGGGTGAGGATGGATCGTCAGGGCCAGGTCTTCGATTCTAGCACCCATCTCGATCGCAAGAGCAGCTTCGCTGATCAAATTAGATGCTTCAGGGCCAACAATATGAATGCCAAGAAGGATGTTGGTTTTTGCATCGGCAATCATTTTTACGAAACCATCGGTCTCCATTAAAGAAACGGCGCGACCGTTGGCTGCAAATGGAAATTTACCAATTTTCAGGTCGGTGTATCCCTTGGCGCGCGCTTCGGATTCCATCATACCGGCAGAGGCAATTTCTGGATCGGTGAAAACCACCGCAGGAACTGTTTTCGCATCATAGACGCGATTTTTTCCACTGATAATTTCAGCCACCATGACACCTTCATGAGAAGCCTTGTGTGCGAGCATGGGCTGACAAGCGATATCACCAATGGCAAATATATTTGGCACATTGGTTCTTCGTTGGGCATCGACCTTGATGAAACCTTTTTCATCAACGGCAAGGCCTGCAGCCTTGAGGTTGCTTTGATCAGAATTGGGTTTTCGTCCGACAGTGACCAAAATTTTATCGCATTTCAATGTTTGTTCTTTGCCACCAACTTCAACGGTAACTTCATAACCAGAACCTGATTTTTTATGACCCTTTGCTTTGGCATTGGTTAGAATTGTCACCCCTTGTTTGGTCAGTTTTCGCGCAACAACTTGGGCGCATTCTGGATCGACCACGCCATTAAGAACCGCAGCAGAGGCTTCGACAACTGTGACTTTGGTGCCAAGCTTGGATAGATAGCCGCTAATTTCAAGTCCGATGTACCCGCCGCCAATGACAACCAGATTTTTCGGAATTTCTTCCAGCGCGAGAGCGCCGGTAGAGCTCATGATGCCCTTTTCGTCAAAAGCAAAGCCCGGAATTTCGATGGGGCGAGAGCCTGTGGCGACAATAAAATTCTTTGCCGTGAGACTCTCAGTACCGTTCGCTGTTTTAACCGTCAGTTCTGTTTTTGATCTAAACTCAGCTGCTCCCATAAAAACGGTGACGCCATTGCCTTTTAAAAGCTGGCCTACGCCGCCAGACATTTTTCCGCTGACAGATTCTTTCCACTTTTTGAGCTGCTTCATGTCCACAGAAATATTTTTGATATGAATGCCCATCTCTTCGGCCTGGTGTTCTGCTTTGTGCAAAAAGTGAGTTGCTGAGATCATGGCTTTTGAAGGAATACAGCCAACGTTCAGGCAAACTCCGCCCAGAAATTCTCTTTCGATGCAGGCCGTTTTCAGTCCGAGTTGTGCCGATCGAATTGCCGCCACATAACCACCGGGACCTGCGCCAATCACTACAACGTCAAAATTTTGTGCCATGAGAACTCCTTATTTATCTTTGATTAAAATATTGAATGGCCTGCCACAGAAGCCAAGTGATTAACAAAAAAACCAAACTCCGGGCCAAAAGAGCCTGCAGTTTTTTTTGATCGAGGGCCAACTTGTGGACCTCTTCAACATCAGGCTGTTGAAGCTCAATGGGATTTTCTTGGGGAACTGTGGCCATTCCGTAGGGGGTAAAGAGAGACTTCTGAGTTTCAAAATCGTTTTGATTCAGTTTGAGATAAAAAATCTGTCCCAAATAGGTTTCAGTTCGAAACTCGAGGCGATTCACTATTACCGATGGATCATTTCTCATCGCTGCGATTTCAGTCTCTTCGTCTTTGATAATTTCAAAAGAAACTCCTCGAGATTTTAACTCCTCGCACACTTCGTCTAACTCTTGTGGCGTGAAGGGGCCAACCTCGAGAAAAAGCTCTTTCATTTTACATCATATCCATCATCATCAAGGACGGATTGGAAATTTTTGCCAGGAACAGTCGCAAAAAGTTCGCAGCAACGGCTCCGTCGATCAATCGATGATCAGCGGTGATGGTGAAATTCATCGATTTGCTCGCGCCCACTTCGCCAGAGGGCTTCAAAAAGAGCTTGTCCGTGATTTTGTACATTCCCAAAATGGCTACTTCAGGGTGATTGATGATTGGAGTGGCATAAGTTCCACCCACTGAACCGATATTGGTCACAGTGATGGTTGCGCCCTTCATTTCATCGGGTTTCAGCTTTCCGTCCCGAGCTCGTTTGGCGAGATCCAAAATTTCTTGGCTGATCTGAAGCAGAGTTTTTTGATCGGCATTTTTAATTACAGGTACGACCAGTCCGTTGGGAGTATCTGCCGCAAAGCCAATATTGAAATACTTTTTATAAACAATTTCTTGAGCCGCATCGTCGATGCTCGCATTGAACATCGGAAAATCCCGGCAAGTCGCAATCAGTGCCTTCATAACAAAAGGCAAATAGGTGATTTTGGTATTATTTTTTTCTGCGAAATCTTTCAAAGACTCGCGCAATTTCACCAGGTCGGTCACATCAGCCTCATCCATCAATGTAAAGTGAGGAATAATGTGTTTTGCCATCTGCATATTTTCAGCGATTTTTTTCCGAATCCCACGAATGGCCACGCGCTCTTCGCTAGCGCCCGCAGGTCCCTGGTATGCTGGACGGGGGATGCTTGTGGTTGTTGGCACATAGTCCATTCCGCCTTGGCCACCACCAGCTCGAGTGCCCATGACATCTTCGCGGGTCACGCGTCCAGCCAGTCCTGAGCCTTGAAGACTATTGACATCCACGTTCATTTCGCGGGCAAGTCTTCGTGTTGATGGAGTTGCAAGAACTTTAGAATCTGCAACGGGGGGATATACTCCGCTGGTCGGAGCGCTTGGGAATGCCGTGGCACCCGCGGGTGCTTGTTTTGTCGCAGGGGCCGCTGGCGCCGAAGTTGTTTTCGCCGCCGTCGGAGCTGTTGCAGTTTTTGCCGGTGCGGTTGCTGTCGCCCCAGCGCCGTCCAATGTCAGAATGATTTTTTCAACGGCGATCACATCACCCACTTTAAATTTCAAATCCTTCACAACTCCGCCAACGGGGCTTGGCACTTCAACCGTTGCTTTGTCGGTCATTACTTCGGCAACGGGTTGATCGGGTTTCACGGTATCCCCAACATTGACCAACCATTTGACCAATTCGCCCTCAGTGACTCCTTCGCCCAGTTCTGGAAGTTTTACTTCTGTTGCCATTGTTGTGATTCTCCTGTTGCTTGTTGCTGTTGTTGGCGGCGTCTTTCGATCACGCCTTTCATAAAAAACTCTCCGGCTCGGTAAGAACTTCTCACCAAGGGGCCAGAGGCCACATACAAAAATCCTAGGTCTTCGGCAATTTTCTGCCATTCTTTGAATTTTTCTGGAGTGACGTATTCCAAAACATTCAAATGACGTTTTGTTGGTTGTAAGTACTGTCCAAAAGTGACGACATCACAATCAATAGCTCGCAGATCTTTCAAAGTTTGCAAAATTTCCTCGTCTGTTTCGCCAAGGCCCAGCATCAAAGAAGTTTTTGTGTAACGAGTGGGATCATGCTTTTTAACAATATCAAGAACGGACAGGGATTGTTTGTAATTCGCCCTGGGATCACGCACTGATTTCTGCAAGCGCTCGACGGTTTCAACGTTATGAGCGAACACATCGGGTTTGGAATTGGCAAGCTCAACGATCAGGTCGGCCTGTCCACGAAAATCGGGTGTTAAAATCTCAACGATCAATTCGGGATCTAACCGTTTGATGGTGCGAACAGTGCGCGCAAAGTGCCCCGAGCCTTGGTCGGGCAAATCATCTCGGTCCACCGATGTGATCACAACGTACTCGAGATCCATCTGAGCGATCGAGTAGCCCACTTTTTCAGGTTCTAATGGATCTAGCTTGCCCTTAGGATTTCCAGTTTTAATATGACAAAAGCGACAGCCACGAGTGCAGACTTCGCCCATCAACATGAAAGTGGCGGTGCCGCCGCTCCAGCATTCGCCCATGTTTGGGCACTTGGCTTCTTGGCAAACAGTGGCCAGCTTCAAGTCGCCGAGCATATTTTTGATGCGTGAATAATTCTCCCCCGCGGGGGCGCGAACTTTGAGCCAATCCGGCTTGCGGAGAGGTGTTTTTTGCGAGGCGTCGGCGCTCATGAAAAGTTCCTTTATTTTCGATGTGTTGACCTCTTTTTTTATGCCTGATACAGCAAAAAGTCTATGAAATTCAAGACGCCGGTTCGAGAGGGGATATTCCTTCGCCGCTACAAACGATTTTTCGCGGATATCCGTCTGGGGACGGACATTGTTGTGGCGCATGTGCCCAATACTGGCAGTCTCAAAACAGCGACCGAGCCCGAGGCACCTTGTTTAATTTCGGAAGCGGCTAACCCTGAACGAAAATTACGTTGGACTCTCGAGGCCATTAAAATGGGGTCTGATTGGGTGGGTGTCAATACGGCGTGGCCAAACTCATTGGCAGAAGAGGCCTTTGAGAGTCAGATCTTTTCTCATTGGCAGCCTTATCAGGAGTTGCAACGGGAGGTGAAGATCTCTCCTGAAACTCGTTTGGATTTGCGACTGACAGCTGCGGGAAAGCCTCCACACTATGTAGAAATAAAAAATGTCACCATGAATCAGGATGGAGTGGCTCGGTTTCCAGATGCGGTGACGGAGCGGGGACAAAAACATTTGCGGGAGCTGGTGAAACTGGTCGAGGACGGAAACACAGCTGAGATTTTATTTACTGTACAAAGGTCCGATTGCCAGTCCTTTGGTCCTGCGGATCACATTGATCCTGAATATGGAAAGCTGCTTCGTTGGGCCGAAAAGCAAGGTGTTCGCATCACCGTGGCCGTGGTTAAAATTACCCCGCGGGGCCTGTCTCTGACGAATCAACTTTTGCCTCTTCAGTTCTAAGATGGAAACAGGTCTGGATGTGTTGACCATCATCTTTATTTTTCTTCCATAAATTCCGACAAGATTTTTGAGAAATCAGAGTCTTTTTTTACCTATGGGGCAGTGTTCGGAGGTTTGTTGTGAGAAAAATTTCAAGTGTTTTTGTTCTGATGTTCATCTGTGTGGGTTTGGCTCTTTCGATCTGGACCATGGAGAAAAATGAGCGAGAGCCTGCCAACGCCGGTGCCGATGGCAATTTAAAAAATCTCACCGAAAATATTCGTCATCGCATCGAGACAGCATCCTGGAAAAGCATTCAAGACTGTGACGATGATCTCTTGGAGCTCAATCGAAGATTGTACAGCCATGTTCGTCCCGAAGACTATCCTCTGCAGGAAGTTCAAAATAACGGCTCAGGAGCCATACAAGATTTGTGGCTCTCTCGGTTGGCCGTTCGCGAGAAACTAAAAGCTCTGTGGCAAGATCAGATCATCAAATCCAATGACGACGATGTCTGTGTTTTCCGAGCCAGGGAGACCCTGAGATATCTGCGTTACATGGAAGAATATATTGGCGAAGTTCTTTTGCATCCTGGAATTTTCGATGCAGAAAAGGACTCTCCACTGATTGATGTCGTCAACGGTCAATTTCCGTCCGTCATGCTGAGCCCATCTGTTCAAGATGTGCGCGTACGATCTGGGGATATCCTGATCAGTCGAGGCGAGGCCTACACCAGCGCAGCCATTGCGCGTATCGGAGAAGAAGATGCCCAGTTCAGTCACTTGGCATTTATATACTTTAAGGGCGGTAAGGGCATGGAAGAGCTGCCTTTGTCCGAGGCTCTCAAACGACCAGATGTTTTGATTTTGGAAGCGCACATCGAGATCGGATCGACCATCCGAAAGTTAAAGGCCTATTTCGATGAAGGCAAAGGTCGGATCATGCACTTTCGTTTTCAGGACCCAGTGCTGGCTCATCGGGCAGCTGAGAAGTCCTATCAGTTTATCATGGGACGTGTGGAGAAAAGTCGTAAACAACAGCCGTTTTTGCCATTCTGGGATGTGAATCACTCAGTGCCTTATGACTTTCATATGGATCTCAGCAATACCAAGGAAGTTTTTTGCAGCGAAGTTGGATATTTGGGTTTCCATCAGGTGGGCGTCGAGATCCCTCTTTTTATGTCACGTCCACAGCCTCGCAATGATTTGATTCAGCGTTTGGGCGTCACTTCTCAGCACATGTTTGCGCCGGGGGATCTCGAGGTCGACCCTAGATTTGAACAAATTGGTGAGTACAAGGACTATCGGAAGGTCAATCGCATCCGCATGAAAGACGTCGTCCTGACCGCAATGTACGGCTGGATGGAAAAAAAGAGCTATCGTCTTAAGACTGACTTGATGAAAGAGGCCTTGGCGTCATTGGGCTGGCTTCTTCGGCATATGGAATTTCGAAAGGAAGATTTACCTAAAAACATGAACGTGAAGGTTATCAACACGGTTCTTCTTTTGGATGACGTCGCTGAAACCCTAGAAAAAAGATTGATTGAAGTTGAACAAGCGTAT
>PEZR01000148.1:21116-24397 GCA_002773975.1 Bdellovibrio sp. CG10_big_fil_rev_8_21_14_0_10_47_8 | reverse complement strand
TGAAATCAAGTGGATCGCTGGGAAAAAGTCAGACTTTCATTTTTACTTGAGTCCACCAGGGCTGAACAAGTAGGGCGGAGCTTCTTAAGGCTTTGATTTCTTCCGGATGTAGATGGTCTTATCGACTTCGGCAATGACTTGTTGCTGAACATCAATGACCTGGATCTGGGTGTGCCAATCCATTTTTTCTTTGTGTGTCAGCTCAGTGCGAATTTGCTCCAATATTTGATCGTTAATTTCAAATCGGGCCGTGACATCGGTTTTGCCAGGCTTCAAATATCGAATACTGGCAGCCTTATCCCACACAATATAGTCAGAACCCAAGTTTTGAATCAACAGCACCATCATAAAGGGGTCAGTCATCGCAAACATCGACCCACCAAACTGAGTGCCCACATAGTTTCGGTTCCAGAAGCGCAGTTTTAATCGAACGGTGAGTGAGCGAAACTGGGGGTCGACCTGCTCGATACGAATGCCGGCACCAAGAAAGGGTGGCCACCAATTCCACAATTTAAAAAGCCAACCCTTCAGGGGTTGGCTTTCAAAGATTTTATGATAACGAAAATGTTTCGTCTTCATCAAAAAATTAAGGGCTACTTCTTGTCAGAAAGGTGTCGATCAATGATCGTCTTAAACTCAGGAAAGGGGTAAGCGCCTTTCAGAGAAACGCCGTTGATGACAAATCCTGGTGTTCCGCTGATGCCAAATTTTTGAGCCTCTTCCGTGTCAGCCTTAATTCGGTCCATGAGACTTGAATCATCCAAATCTTTGGCCAATTTTTTCATGTCGGCGCCGACTTTTTTTGCAGATTCTTTTAGGAAAGCTTCTTTTTTGGAAGTCAACTCGCCTTGATTCTCAAAAATGGCGTCATGAAACTTGTAAGCTTTTTCGGAGCTTTGTCGAGCAATTGCTTCAAAGTACTTTGCAGCTGGCATGGCCAATGGGTGAAAATCCAAAGGCAAATGTTTGAAGACGAAACGAATTTTGCCCGCGTAAGCTTTTTTGACTTCCTGAATTGTTTGAAATCCACGAGAGCAGTAAGGGCACTGAAAATCAGAGTACTCAACAATCGTGATCGGCGCATCTGAAGGTCCCCAGATGGCCCGCTTCTCATCGATCGTTGGTTTTAACGGATTTTTGAATTCTTCATCTCGTTTTCCAGTTTCTTCTTGAGCTGCTTTTTCTGCTCCCTTGGCTTGAGCTTCTCGAGCCGCCTTGTTCACCACTTCGATAAATTTTTCTGGATCTTTTTCGATGGCGGTAAAAACGATGCTGGGATCTTTCTCAATGACTTCTTTTAATTGTTTGGCTGAAGGCGCACAGCTGGAAAGAATCAATCCAAGACCGGCCATCAAAAAAATCAGTTTTTTCAAAGTGTTCTCCTTGTTAGAACGTTTTAAACCAGATCATCTTGACACAGATTTTGGGTCGAAAGAAACCTTTTTCGTGGCACGCCATAGGTCTTGATAGAGATATGTTGCACTCGGGCAGGCTTCTGGTCTCGACTCATGTCCGCCAAGGGTTGAATCTGTATCGAGCTTAAGTCAAAATGACAATCATGACGAAAAACACAGTTCAAATGATGGCGTTGTCTTTTTTCATTCTGGCAAGCTCGGTGGCTCAGGCCGGTTTGTTGTTCAACTATTCTCAACTGGCTCTCAAGGACATGGACCAGATGACAAAACTGGTTCAATCCAAGATCACTGAGGGGCGAAAGTCCGGGGGCGACAAGACGATTCCACTCAAGGAGGGCCTGCAGTCCGTTTTTTCAAGACCCAACTCGGATTTTATGATTGAGAAAATTCTGGGCCCCTTAAAAACAGAACTTGAAGAAGAGACGGCATGGGAATCATCCATCGAAGCTTTGGTCCGAGAAGCCAGGGGCGCTTTAAAAAATAGCCGAGCATTTAAACCGGTGGTCCAGGTCACCTATCTCATTTTCTTAGAAAATCTGCTGAGCGAAATGAAACCTCGGGTTGCAGAGCCTTTTGAGAACAGAATCATCACTGAGATTCGAGATGCAAAAATTGAAGTGACCAAAGAGGCGCTTCATGAGCGCAAACTGAGAATGATGAAGGAAACCATCTCTCCGTCGGCGATTGCTGCCAATATTTTGAAAGACTATGATCAAAGTCTTGCTGACAAAGCCAAAGAGAATAAGAAATAGAACTTTTAGGCGAGTCCTCGCTAAAGTCCAGTGATGTCGGAATTTCGGTAAAATCATCAGGAAAATCCATCTCTTTGCCGAAAAGGAAAGGATGGAACGTTTTCTCTTCAGGACTCTTGTCATAATAGCTGTGTTGGTACCTTTTGGGCCAAACGGTGCGCTTGCCCAATTGGCAGGGATGGACGTCGCCGCACAGATCTATGAGCATGACAAACTTGTTCGCCGTGATTGCCGGCAAAGTTTTCAACAATGTTCCAATAGTCCTGAAGCCAAACAACTCCAAAACATCTATTTAGCAGCCAGTGCGAGCTGCAAAGCCGAACAAGAAAAAATGAATTGCGCTCAGCTGACGGCACAAGAGCCAAGCCTGCGTTCTCGAATCAAAAAATGCGACGCTTTGTCTTTGTGTCAGGACGCGGGTTTCAGCGACAATGCAAGTAAGGGGTGTTTTTGGGAAGCCCCTAAACAATACGGAAAAGACATCGCAGAGATGTTTACGGCGAGTTATCAACGATACATCGCGTGCATGAAGGACGAGGCCTGCGCCAAAACAGCCAGTGAGACTGCCTGGCGAACCTCACCCATTCTTGTCCTTCTCTATAGCGAGCAAATTCTTGCCAATATGCTTCTTCAGACCTCGGTGGAAGACGTCAAGTCTTTGCCAAAACGAGTTTTGCAGGCCAGTCAGGCCTGGATTGAAAAACAGAATCTGAAGCTGCAATGTTTTAGCCGTGAAGATCAGGCCGCCATGCTTTGTTATGCAGCTCTCGTTGTCTTTGCCCCCGGCGCGGCCCAGAAGGTCGCCACAAAAGTTTTGCCCGAAGCCGTCAGGGGACTGGCCGCTCTTGCGGGGGCGCAAAAAAAAGAAGAAGTAGTGGGGGAAGCGCTGGCAAGACAACGTCGGGGCCGTTCGACCAACGTGGTTGTTTCCAAATACAATCTCAGTCCTCAACAAGAGAAATACATTCAAGACTTTTCTGCCAAGCCAAGTTTTGCCAATCAGGCTGACCTTCCCCAAGGCGACCTCACCACGGCCACTCTTCGTCGGAGAAACCTGAAGGGCGCCAACGAAGCGGGCTCGAAGGAGCTGGCGACCGCCCAGAACAATCACATG
>PEZR01000148.1:6275-21008 GCA_002773975.1 Bdellovibrio sp. CG10_big_fil_rev_8_21_14_0_10_47_8 | reverse complement strand
AATTGGCCAGAGGGCGCTATGAAGGATTATCAAGAGGCCCTCAATGGAGCCAAAAAAGAGTACGGGCAATATCAGCACGAACATCAACTGGTTCGTGCCGGGGATCGCCCAGAAAATGAATTCAGCGCTGGTTTTGACGAGAGTGTGGACCGGGCGGATCTCGCTGCGAAAAATGCCAGCAACTATCAAAACCCGAGTCAGGTTCATTCTCTGCAGCAGCCAGAAACCTTGGCTCAGGTTAAGAGCATGTATGACCAGGCCGACGGGTTTCGCCAAGGTTTGCAAAAGTCCTTAGGAAATACTTCTTTGATGACGTCCTCAGGAACTGCGGGAAGAAAAATCCTGACAGAGGATGTTCAACTTTTAGCAAGAAATGCGAAAAGTCCGGAGGATCTTCGAAAAGCCCTCAAAGACGTGAAAAAGGTTGAGGTCTCCGGTCAGCAAGCCCAGGATATTATGACCTATCATCACCTGGTGAATGAGTTTGCTCCGGACCCCTTGAGGGTTTCTCAGAACATTTCCATTGTCGATGCTAAGTATGGAGCTATTGCTTTGGATGTTGGTGGTCTTGGTGCGAAGAATACTTATGCGACTTCCAAGGCCATGGCTTCAACTCAAAATCTGGATCGGGGAATTGTTGCAGCAAGAGGCGGCGAGCAAGCATTGACGGGACGGGTGCTGGAGAGATTTACGACGATGGAAGATGACGCCAAAAAATACTTTGGCAAATATGGCGTCGATGTTGAAGTCAGAAAAAGTGGAGATGAATTTCAACTCGTATTTTTAAACAAGGCTCCTCCGGCCAAGGCCATCAAGGAATTTTCGGCATCGTTGGCTTCGGACGGGGAGTTCCCATTGCGTGGAAGCCATGTTCCGGCCGGTGTTACCGTCAGCAGCGATCGGGCATTGATTGCAGAACAAGGACACGAAATTGAAAAAGCAACCAAAGCTTCTTTGGCAGGAAAGATCCCACCAGAAACCTTAAGAAAAATTGTCATCGTGACGACAGCCGAAGGAAAGTCCGCAGGGACAGCTTCAACAAAGTTTTTCCTTGCGGAGGGAGACGCCGCATTGACCACACAGCAACGAGCGGCGGTCAAAGAAGCCATGGTCAAAGCCGTGCGAGATTTCAATAAGACATCATCAAAAACAATTCCCGTCTCGGTGCCGGTGATTCAGTCTCAAGAGAAAGAGCCGACGGGGATTGATCCGAAAAATTGAAACTTGGCAGGCAATAGAGAACGTCAAAGGAAAAAACGAACAGAAGGTTCCCTAGTTCCCAGCAGTCAGCAAGCTCAATGTCGTTGCGTCGGCCAGGCGACCATAGGTTTCGCTGTAGTGTCTCATTACCCGCATTGAGTATTCGCGGGGTTTGATTTCCGAGGCATACATACGACAGACTCTGGCGGCCCCCGCGTTGTAAGCACTCAGATATTTATTGGCGTGGCCATTGAATTTATCGCGCAGCCAATCCATGTAGGCCAAACCAAGGCGCACGTTTTTAGAGGGGTTTTCCAGATCTTTGGACCCACTCCATTTAATCTTGTATTTTTTTGCAATCCACTGAGCCGTGTCTGGCTTGAGTTGCATCAAACCAATTTCTCCAAAGCGTCCTCGAATCACCGGATTAAAGGAGCTTTCTGTTTTAATGATGGCGACGACGAATACCGGGTCAATTTCATATTTTTCCGACTCTGTTAAAATGGTCGAGGCCAGGTCGACAGAGTGGTTTTTAAATTTCTTTGGAAGACTGTGATAGACATCATTAAAGATCGCTACACCCAACGAGGTTGCGCCTTCAACTCTTTGAGCATTGCTCCCTGTGTATCCAGAGCCCAAGAGCTCCTTGGCATGATGGCTACGAACCTTTTCATTGATAGGAATCAAATTGATTTTCCAGCCGTCGACAACGCTGAAATTTTGAAATGCCATGATCAAAGCCATCGAAGCCAATAGAATCCACCAACGTGGCAGACGAATATTTCTATAGTTCCAGTTCGAATGTACTGACATGAGACACCCCTTGGGTTCAACACCCACTGCTAGACTAAAGTATCCAAATCCCATGCCTGCCAGTAAGCCATTGGAATCATTCGCGTATCATAATGATTCAAAGACCATAAGCAATCCATCGCAAATGATGAAAAAACTGTCTAACAAATATTCGACAATGGTCAAAAGTTAGAGACTCAGAACAAATCACCGGTTGTTTCAAAACGCTCTCTTTGGTCCAGATCATCTCATTTTGGCTCAAGTCCTCTCTTTGGAGTTCCGAAGAGAATGCAGACCCGAAATGGATTTTGGGAAGGAGAAACATCATGTTTATTCAAGGTGATTTGCAAGCTCTGTTTGATGCTCTTTACGAAGTGGGTGCGATTGATCCGGTTTTAAAAATGGATTGGTCTCAGGTCACCAGCGAAATGGCTCGCAATCAAAACATTCTGACGGACACGGTTCGTTTGATCAACTCCTGCTCAGGAGACCGAGAACTGCTGGTGCAAAAATTGAAGTTCATGGATGGAAAATCTCTGAACTATCTGGCAATGGAGGTGGCACGTGAATTTGCTGAGTTTCAAGACCGCAAAGAACTTCATTAGAATTTGGCTATTTTGTCTTTCGTTTTTTGTGCAAGTGACCGTGCATGCATGGAACGTTGACCTTTCTCGCCGTCAAAAAGATCTAAAAAGCATGGAGCTCCCAGCGACGATTGTGGATTCGCAACCGAGCAACAACCAAAATAATTTTGGCCATTTTTTTGAGGCTGTCGAACCCACCCAAGATATCGTGATCATGAATACAGACAAGGGTTTTGTTCCCTCGATCATTCGACTTCGTAAGGGTCAGAGTTACCGCATTTTTGTAGTCAACGTGAATGGCAAAGAAAAAAATGCCAGTTTCATTTTGGACTCATTTTCGGAGCATCATGCGACCTATTTCGGCGAGCAGAAAAGCTTTATGATCTCGCCAAAGATGGATGGAATTTTTTCTTTTCAGTGCCCCGAGGCGGCCACTCAAGGAAAGATTATTGTTTTCAGTGAAGAGGCAAAAAATCGAAGCCCAGCCTCTCAATAAACGAGGTTTCAACGATGTCCAAAAACTCTCAGAGCATCACGAAAGCAGCCATTCGCCAGAATCTGGCGCCAGTGCTGTCATTTCTCGAGGACCCCAGCATCTCTGAGATTTTAATCAATGGTCCCTTCGAGATTTTCATCGAACGTCAGGGTAAACTTGAAAAAACAACAGCTCAATTCCCAGATGAGGACTCTCTTCGAGCGGCTTTGAATAGTATCGCCAATGATGTTGGTCGTCGCATTGATGATGATCAACCGAGGCTGGATGCGCGATTGCCGGATGGGTCGCGGATCGCAGCGGTCATTCCTCCGTGTTCTTTGAATGGAACCGTGATCAGCATTCGAAAATTTACTCAGAATAATATTTCTTTCAAGGACTATGTGAAGTCAGGATCCTTGTCCTCGGATGGGGCTCAGTTTCTGGATCTCTGCATGTTTTTGGGGAAAAATATTTTGGTCAGTGGTGGAACAGGATCTGGAAAAACCACATTGCTATCTTTGTTGTGCTCTCGCATTCCAAAGGGTCAGCGTCTGATTGTGATCGAAGATTCCAGCGAGTTGAGCATCAATTATGAACACGTTGTTCGTTTTGAGACGAGACAAGCCAATCAGATCGGAGATGGGGAAGTCAGCATGAAGGACCTATTGAAAAGTTCTCTGCGACTTCGCCCCGATCGGATCATTGTCGGAGAAGTTCGTTCCAGTGAAGCGCTAGAATTAATCAATGCGATGAATACGGGCCACAAGGGTTGTTTGGGGACCGTCCACGCCAACTCTCCAGAAGATGCCATTGTTCGTTTGGAAGCTCTGGCTCAGGGCGGAGATGCCAAGATCAGCGAAAAGGCCCTGCGGTTTCAGGTGGCTTCGGCCATTGATCTGATCGTTCAGGTCTCTCGTTATCAAGACGGTTCACGACGCATTGCCGCGATCAACGAGGTCATCGGTCTTCGTGACGATGGCGGCTATGAAGTGCTGCCAATTTTTGCAATGTCGCGAATGGTCAGGCAGCCTGACGGCAAGCTTCTGGGCCAGCTCGAGCCCACTGGTCACACACCGAGCTTTATGCAGGAAATCATCGATAATAACTTGCCTTTTCCTGCCGCCAAATTCAGCAAGGTCGGTTGAGTTTCCAGAGCAGCTTCTTCCTGATAAGGTAAACTACCGAAAGCGTTCAGAAAAACACTCGATTCGAGGCTTAACTTCAGTTACAAGATTGGGATGCTTTTTTCGTGCAAAATTTCAAGCGCCGTTTTGACCTATTTGGAGCGTCAAGGAGAAGATCTTTCTCCTTTGCTTGAGTGCACGGAATTGCCCGAAGAATTTGTGCGAGATCCTTCGTACTGGATGAAGGCCGCCGATATGGAGACTTTTTTGTTGCAGGTGTTGCGACTGTCTCGGGACGAAGATTTGATCCTGCAAAAAATTGGTCACATGGCTCCAACGCTTTACAGTTGGGGAGTGCTCGACAGTGTGCTCAGGATGATGCCAAAGCCGCAGGAAATTTTTGCGCAACCTCAGAGATTTCTGTCGTACTTTATTTCTCCAGAACCACCTTTAGAGTCTTTGGTGAAAACCAAAGACAGCGTGGCTTTTGATTTGCCGGTATCTACAGAGCTCTATCCTTTGGTGACGGCCTATTTGCGCGCAGCTTTTGAGTCTCTGCCGGTCTATGTGGGGCAGCCCTTAGCGCAATGTACGTGGAATGATATTCATTTCAGTCTGCATTGGGCGTCTGAACAGGCCACCATGTTTCAAGAGGACCCAGGGCATCAGATTTCTCCGGAGCTTTTGCGATCGGTGGTCGCAGAGCTCGAGAAGCACCAGAAAGATTTGGAACAAAAAAATCGCGATTTACAACAGCACAATGAGCAGTTGCTTTCGACTCAGAAAAATCTTGAAAACCGAGTTCACGGCCAGGCCCGAAGCGAAACTTCTTCAGAGGCTACTTTGCCTCAGGAAATTTCTGCGGTCTTTGACCAACCTGTTCATCGTCTCGAGTTCATTCACGAAAGTTCAATTGAATCGCTTCGGCAAAATCTTTCCAAACTCACAGATTACATGGTGAGGGCTCAGCAGCTGATCACCCTGATTGTTGGCCAAGATCGAATGAAGCCCGGGGTGAAAGAAGCGATGAGGCGCACGGATTGGGAGCGTGTTAAAAATCAATTCCCAGCCACTGTCGAAGAAAGTCGACAAATCCTTGAAAAGACAAAAAAGCAAAATGAGGAGTCCATCCATGTCTGAAATCATTGCCGTCACCGCTCGAGAAATCTTGGACAGCCGAGGCAACCCCACTCTGGAGGTCGACGTTGTGACCTCTGCAGGACATTTGGGTCGAGCCGCAGTGCCAAGTGGAGCTTCGACCGGTGCGCACGAGGCTTGTGAGCTTCGGGACAATGATAAAAACCGATATGGTGGCAAAGGCGTATTGAAAGCCATTCAGCATGTGAAAGAAAAAATAGCTCCCGAGCTTTTGGGTTTACAAGTGAATGATCAAATTGCGATTGATCGTTTGATGCTGGATCTGGATGGAACAAAAAATAAAACCAACCTGGGCGCCAATGCAATTTTGGGAGTGTCTTTGGCCTGTGCCAAGGCCGCAGCCCTGGGTGCGGGGCTGCCTTTGTTTCGTTATGTTGGTGGGTCCCAGGCTTTTCGTTTGCCGGTGCCGTTGATGAATGTTCTCAACGGTGGAGCTCATGCCAATAACGGTTTAGACGTGCAAGAATTCATGATTGTTCCCTTTGTCGGAGACAGTTTTTCAGAGTCCTTGCGAGCGGGGACTGAAGTTTTTCACGCTCTGAAAAAGATCTTGGCCAAAAAAGGAATGTCGACAGCTGTCGGAGACGAAGGCGGCTTTGCGCCCAGTCTGCCCAGTAACGAAGAGGCACTGAAGCTTTTGGTCGAGGCCATTGAGTCCGCAGGTTATCAGCTGGGGACACAAATGGGCCTAGCTCTGGATGTGGCGGCGACAGAACTTTTTGATGGCAAACATTATCAGTGGCAAAAAGAAAAGCTGACGGGATCGGAGCTGATGGGTGTGTATCAACAGTGGTGTGATAAATATCCGCTGATCAGTATCGAAGATGGTTTTTCGGAAGATGACTGGAGCTCTTGGTCTGCCGTCACAGCAAAAATGGGAGACAAAGTTCAGCTGGTGGGTGATGACTTGTTTGTGACCAATCCTGAGCGTCTGAGCCGAGGAATCAAAGAAAATGCAGCGAATGCTTTGCTCGTGAAGGTCAACCAAATTGGTTCTTTGTCCGAGACAGCAGAGGCTGTTTCTTTGGCACAAAGAAATCGCTATCAGACAGTGATGTCTCATCGCAGTGGCGAGACCGAAGACGTGACGATTGCGGATCTGTCGGTGGCTATGGGTTGTGGTCAAATCAAGACAGGAAGCCTGTGTCGTGGAGAGCGCACAGCGAAATACAACCAACTTCTTCGTATCGAAGAAACTTTGGGTGGACTTGGCCAGTATTGGGGCCGGAAAGCCTTTTCCAGCCTTTCGTAGATTGAAGGTCGAGTTGGGCCTCTTTGGCCTCGCAAAAGGCCCGTGAATTCTCTAAAATCAAGGCAGATGAAGCTCCTTCACCAGCCGCACAAAGTTTTTTGGATTTGTTTAGTATTCGGGGTTCTTAGCCTTTTGATCAATGGTGGATTTTATCAGCTTTATCGAATGCACCGAGACCAAAAATTTCTTGTCGATCAGATTCAAGCCACCAAGGTGGAAGTCACCCAGTTGGATCGCCTGTTGAAGCAAGCGAAAGATCCCTCATTTATCGAAAGACAAGCCCTGGATAATTATGATCTGGCTGAAGAGCATGATCTGATTTTCGTCTTTTCTGAAGACTAAATTAACCCCCAGTCCCGTCCTTTTGAAAAAAGTCCTGACCATAGGCTGGTCGGTCCTGCGTCAGGACCAATTTAAATGGAGCAAAAACTCTAGGTATTGACAGAAAAGGTCTATAAGATCAGTATCTTCGCTGTGATCCACAGACAAAGAGGCTAGAATATGAATATGGCTTGGGACGCAGAAAAAATTCGCTCATTGAGATTACGTATGGGTTGGAGTCAGTCAGATTTGGCTCGACATCTTCACGTTCAGTGTCAGCAAGTGACAGACTGGGAGATGGAGTTGGCTGAACCAGAGACCGAGACGACTCAAGCTCTCGACATGATTTTCAAAGAGGCCGAAGTCACCGCAGATTTTGTGTCCTGTGGCTCGTTGGCTGAAATCATGTTTGATGAATCAGAGGCGCCACAGATTGATGCCACTTCGATTCGGTCGAAATTTTCAAATAATCAATAGTCCCAATAAATGCGGACACGCTCTGTGTCCCAGGGGCAAAACTCAGTGACAGATTTCAAACCTTCGCGGTAGACCAAATGGCATGAAAAAACTTTTTTTGGTGGACGTCAGTTCCCTTTTCTTTCGTGCCTTTTATGCGGTCAGACCTTTGACATCTCCGTCAGGCCTGCCAACCAATGCGATCTACGGCTTTTTGTCGATGCTGATTCGTTTATTGAAAGAAGAAAAGCCCGAGTATTTGGTTTTTTGTTACGATCGTCCTGAGCCCTCTTTTCGAAAAGACATCTATCCAGAGTACAAAGCCAATCGCACCGAGATGCCCGAGGATCTCATTCCACAGATTCCCTATATTAAAAAGTTGGCCGAGGTTTTGGGGATTCCTTCGGTAGAAATGCTAGGATTCGAGGCCGATGATTTGATTGGAACACTGACTTGTCTTGGTCAGAAGCACAAGATGGAAGTTTTTATCGTCAGTGGGGATAAAGACTTTGGGCAACTGATCAAGGCTCACACATATATTTATGATACCATGAAGAACGTAAAAATCGACAGCCAAGGTGTCATCGATAAATGGGGTGTGCCGGCTGAACACTTTATCGACTATCTGGCTTTGATTGGTGATAGCTCGGACAATATTCCTGGGGTGTCTGGTATTGGACCAAAAGGGGCGCAAAAGCTGCTTTTGGAATACGGAAGTCTCGAAAAAATTTATGATGATGTTGAAAATATCAAGGGGGCCCTGAAAGACAAGCTGATCAAGGGCAAAGAAAATGCATTTCTTTCGCGCGAATTAGCCACGATCAATTGCCGCGTTCCCATCGGTGATCACGTCGAAGAATATCGCCGGAAACCTTTTCTTCGGGACGACGTCAAGGCCTTGTTGGATGAGTTGAATTTTAAAACCGTGGAAAAAAATATTTGGCCTCTTGATATCTCTGAGGGGGCGGAAGCTGGGAAGTCGGTTTCAGAATCCAGTCAGGAGAAAATATCTGAACCGGTTGAGACGGTAACCCCGGTGCCATCAGTTCAGAGAGACCGCCCTCCCGTTGTTGAAATTGACATCTCAGATCTTCGCGGAAAACTGAAGGCCAAGGAAATTCTGTGGGGATTTTTGTCGGATCGCGGAGTCTTTGTCGCGCAGGAACAGGATGCTTTGTTCGGTTTGCGAGGGGACCCACTTGAGCTCGGCAGAATTTCGGATGAGATGCAAGTGACCTGGCGGGGGTTTGATCTCAAGAGTTTCTGGCACGTGATTAAACCTCAAGATCCAAAATTGGACTGGGACTCTTTGCTTGCGGCCTATGTTTTGAAGCCCGGCGAATCGATGGAATGGGACCGGGTTTATGCGAGGTACACAGGGGAGCTGCCGATGGAGATGCCTGATGGGGCTGATCTCTTGATGGCCAATTTGCATTTGGAGAAAGAACTTCGCCGCGCCCTGCAAGAGGTGAACAGTGAGGCAATTTATCGAGATCTGGATTTGCCACTCGCGCCTCTTCTTTACAAGATGGAGCAAAGGGGCATTGCCATTGATCGACAGCTTCTATTGCAGCAAAGCGCTGAGCTAGGAGAGGAAATTCGACATTTGGAAAAAGAAATTCAGACTCAAGCGGGTGAAGAGTTCAATGTCGCCAGCCCAAAACAATTGTCCCATGTCCTTTTTGAAAAAATGAAGCTGCCGGTGGGGCGAAAAACAAAGACAGGTTTTTCGACAGACAATGAAGTTCTAGAAAAATTAAAGAAAACTCATCCCATCGCCAATGCGATTTTGGATTATCGAGAGCTGGCAAAATTAAAATCCACCTACGTCGATGTATTGCCTCAGTTGGTGAAAGAAGATGGCCGAATACACTCTCATTTCAATCAGGCCTTAACCACGACCGGACGGCTGTCATCAAATGATCCGAATTTACAAAATATTCCTATTCGAACGCCACGGGGAGCTCGGGTTCGAAAGGCCTTTATCGCGGAGAACAAAAATTTGCTGTTATCCGTGGATTACAGTCAAATTGAACTGCGAATTTTAGCCCATTTTTCAGAAGATGAAAATATGTGCAGAGCCTTTGTCGATGATCTCGATATTCATGCGGCCACAGCGGCCGAGGTTTTTGGCGTGTCGCTCAAAGAAGTGAGCGGAGAGCAGCGTCGCACGGCCAAGGCCGTCAATTTTGGAATTGCGTATGGACAGGGTGCTTTTGGTTTGGCAGAAAATTTGGGGATTTCTCGGAGTGAAGCCGCAGACATCATCAAAAGATATTTTTCTCGTTTTCCAAGAGTTCAAAACTACATTGAGGACACCATCGTCTTGGCGAAGGAAAAGGGCTATGTTTCGACCCTGGCCGGGCGCCGCAGATATATGGATGAGCTGAAATCAAAAAGTGTCGCCATTCAGAAGTTCGGAGAACGGGCCGCGATCAATGCTCCTATTCAGGGGACGGCGTCTGATATTGTTCGGCAGGCAATGATTGCCGTGGATCATCAGTTTGAATTGCCGATCATTTTGCAGGTCCACGATGAGTTGATTTTTGAAGGTTCTCGAGACCTGATTGAAAGTGAGCGGGGAAAAATTGTTCAATGCATGGAATCCATTACCAAGCTAAGAGTGCCCTTGAAGGCGAACTCGGCCGTTGGGCCAACCTGGGACGCCGCCAAGTAATCAACAAATATTTGTTCGAGATGTTATTCAACGTCCCAGCCGATAACTTTTCCGCCTTCAAAGTAGACGGTTTTCTTTTCTGATTTGTAACCATCAGGGGTCGAAACATAATGATGGTAAAGCCACCGTTCATTTCGGAACTGAGGATTTCCAGAGACCTCGATGGTCCCGGGCTCTCCCCACGACTGGCGAACAAGGGGTTGGGGCATGCCAATGGCGATATCTTGGGCTTCGACCAGTTCTTTCATTTCACTTTGAACAAGAGAGGACCTGGAATTAAAGCCCTTGTCGGAGAGCCATCTTTGGCGAGATTCAAAGTCAGGCAATTGGAGAAATTGAATTTTCTCTTGATCGGAGCTGAACCAAGGCAGAGCTTTTGAGTACTGCTCCAATTCTTTTCTCCCAGAGAGGGCGTTTTCGAGTTTCTTGAGGAAAGTGGTCTCGCTGACATTGATGAGATCGCGCTCGGGAACGGGGGATTTGTTGACGACGGAAGATCGTTTGTTGAACGAAGATCTTCGAGAGTTCTTGGAGCCATAACCGCGGTCGGAACTGCGGGAAAGATTTGCACAGCCAAACAGTGCAGATGTGAGAGCAAAAACAACGGTCATTTTGAAAGCTTTGATCATAAAACACCTCAATTCGTCTTCTCTTTAGATATTACTGTAAAATAAACTTGAAGAGATGGCTTTCGGTTTCTAGAATTTATAAAACGACCAAAGCCAGAGTGCTGACTCGACCAAAGTCGATAAGGCATTTGGCCAGGATTGGAATGACCTGCGAATGACAGCTGCTGATAATCAACCACCATCCTCCAAAGCCGGCGAGGATGCCGCAAAAATAAAACCTCCATCGGAGCGTGAGAAAATATCAGTTGCGGTCACCGAAGATATGACTGCGGAGGAGCTGGACCAGCTCTTGACGGAAGATGACCCCTCATTTTTGCAGTCCATGCAGGGCATCTCCCAGGACAAAAATTTAACAATGCCTGAGATCGTGATTCCACCCGAGGAAGAGAGTCGTTTGAAGAGGATTAAGTTTCGGGGACGAATGATCTTAAGGGCCATTTGGATATGGAGTAAAAATTTCGCTTATTTTATGGCCACCGAAGGAAAAGCAAAAACTTTGGGGCGCATGAAGGCCTGGATTGCGGGAAAACTGGATGATTTCTCAGAAGCGCGGAGAAATTTTCGATATCTGTCCATCAAGCTAAAGTTGGCTTTTTTGGGGATTCTGATTTTAGTGGCGGGAACGGGCTTTTTTATTTACCGCAGTTGGACACACGGAGTTCTGAAGTCTCAAGATCAACTTTTTATCCATAGTCTTGAAAATGTCGCGGGGAAGGTTTTTGAATATGATCCAGAAACTGAACTGGAGCCTTTCTATGAAAACTTGCGAGTTTCTGGAAATACTTATTTACTACCGAAGATGGTGGTGAATTTACGAAGATCCGCTCAGTCAGGAAGAAACCCGATGGGGGCCTTTGAGTTTTATGTCGAGGGGATGATTCCAGAGGTTGTGGTTGAGGTCAAAGATCGGGAGGTCGAAATTCGAGACCTTATGCAAAGGGTTCTGGAGGAGCTGACCTTTGATCAGGTGGCTTCGGTCGACGGCAAAAAGCTCATGGCCGAAAAGCTAAAAAAAGAACTCAATGCCGTTCTCACCACCGGAAAAATCAAACAAGTCTGGATCAAAACCCTCATCGTAAAACCCTAACCGAACGTTAAGAAGTGCCTTCCCTCTTTTGGTAGCAACAGCATGTCAATGACGCAGCATTGCTACCAAAAGAGGGAAGGCACTTCTTAACATTTGCGGGTTATTTTTTTTCGTAGTCTCGGGGGTCGATGTTGTAGGCTTTGAGGCGATCGTGCAGGGTGGATTTGGGGAGCCCCAGTTCCGTGGCCGTTTTTCTTTGATTTCCATAATTGGTTGAGAGCCTTCGGATGATCATCTGCCGTTCCATCTCTTTCAACAGGGGTAAGGGTTGATGGGGTAAAACCGTGGTGGGCATATTTTGGGGCCCTACAGATAAACGATCCAGGATGAGTTCGACCTTTTCTTCATCGATGAGTTGTCGTGGAAAAAGAGCTGACGCCCGGGCTACCGTGTTGCGAAGCTCCCGAATATTTCCGGGCCAAGAATGTTTTTTGAGACGAACCACCGCTTGGTGAGCAAAACGAACTTTCATTTTTTTTGCAAAGCCGTAAAGCAAGTCTTCGAAGTCCTCGATCCGATCAAACAAGGTTGGCGCTTCGATGGTCACCACATTCAATCGGTAATAGAGGTCGGATCGGAACTCTCGATTTTGAATTTTTTCGATGAGATTTTGGTGAGTGGCTGCAATCACACGAACATCTGTTCGGATATTTTGATCCCCTCCAACCGGGCGAATTTCATCATTTTCCAATGCACGCAATAATTTGGCCTGTAAAGACAGGGGCAGATCTCCGACCTCATCCAGAAATAAAGTGCCACCACGAGCTGTTTCAAAGGCCCCCTTTCGGTCATTCAGCGCGCCCGTAAAGCTCCCTTTGAGATGCCCAAAGAGCTCGCTTTCGACAAGGTTTTCGCTCAGAGCGCTGCAGTTGACGCTGACAAACGGTCCCTCCTTGCGTCGGGACTCTTGGTGAATCGACTGAGAAAGAATTTCTTTTCCGCACCCAGAGGGGCCCAGCAGCAAGACCGGAAAATTGGTGCTCGCGACCGATGACAGGCGTTGCAGTTTTTCATTCCACTCTGGATTTCGGCTTTGCAATTGAAAACGAGGTTTTTCCCGAGTGGGCTTGAGTGAAAACTGCAGTTCTTCATCAAGAATCTGAATCCAATCGCCCTCTTTGAGAGGGGCCTCGCGGACGCTTTGTTCATTCAGAAACGTGCCGGCGGTCGAACGCAGGTCCTTCAGGAAATACTGACCATTGTGAGCTTCGATTTTAGCATGTCGGGGGTCAGCTGTCGCAATCTGCCAGTGGCAGCTCGAATCCGATCCGGCTAGAAAATAATCCTGAATTTCAAAGCTCTTGGTGTTGGAGCCGGCAAGAAAAAGATAGGCGTTCATGAGGTTCTCCTTTGGGCCATTCCAAATAGAATGGTTGTGTTTTTTGTCGTTGCGGACCTGGCATTTCAAGAGAGGTGCCAGATCGAGAAGCGGACGGGGGTTCGTTTTATCGGCTCTGAGTCCTCTTTGAGCCTGAGCTCGTCTTGGACTCAAGAATCGGGTCCAACTTCTGAGACTGGAGAAAATTTCACAAAAACGGGTCCGGGAGTATGCCGGGCACTGTCGAGGGGTGGACCTTTCGGCTCGTTTTCGGTAGAACAATCGAATGTCTAAAATGAAGTATCTTAAAAGTGCTGTGCTGGTTCCGGATTATCCTCCACCAAATCGGCCCGAAGTGGCCGTGGCTGGCCGGTCCAATGCGGGCAAGTCGTCTTTTCTCAATGCAATCGCGGGCTCCAAAGTGGCTCATGTGAGCCAGGAACCTGGGAAAACACGCTTGCTCAATTTTTTTGAGTTTGGAAGCCATTACCGTTTTGTGGACATGCCGGGGTATGGGTTTGCCGCACGATCAGGGGATGAAATGCAATCCTGGAGTCAGATGGTTGAGACTTACCTTACTCTCCGTGGGAATCTTAAGGGGCTTGTATTGCTCATGGATTTGCGGCGCGAGTGGACGGCGGACGAAGAGATGTTGAAAAAATACTGTCAACAGTCTGGCAAGGCCTTTTGTGTGGCGCTGACCAAGGCGGACAAGTGTTCTACGAAGGAACAGCGAGAACGTTTAAAGGTGATACAAAAAACATCTCAGGTTGCGGAAACATTTTTGATTTCGTCGCAAACAAAAACAGGCATCAAAGAACTGGAAGACTTTATTTTCAATGAATGGATCAAAAACAAGGAGACGCGGTGAAGCCGGTTCTTGGAGTAATTCCCGCTCGGTATGCGTCGACTCGTTTTTCAGGCAAGCCCTTGGCTTCGCTAGCGGGCAAAGAAATGATTGCTTGGGTGATCGAGGGCGTTTTAACAGCTCGACTCATTGATCAGGTTTGGGTGGCCACTGATGATGATCGCATCGCTCGGGTCGCCGAGCGAATGGGGGCAAGGGTTGCCATGACGGATTCGGCTTTGCCATCGGGAACAGATCGAATTTGGGCAGCAGTTGAAAAAATTGATTGTGATGTCGTGATCAATATCCAGGGTGACGAACCTTTAATTCAAGGCTCCTTAGTTGATTCTTTGGTGCAGCCGATGCTGCAAGATCCAAAACTTGAAATGGCCACTCTGGCTCACGCGATTTCAGAAGAAGAACTTTTATCACCCCATTCTGTGAAGGTGGTGGTTGATCAGGCGAAAAATGCTCTCTATTTTAGCAGATCTGCAATCCCTTATTCCCGGGATAATGCAAGGCATTCTCAACTGACCGGATGTTTAAAGCATGTGGGGATGTATGCCTATCGAAAAAACTTCCTGAAAACCTTCTGCGCCGCACCCCAAGCTGAAATTGAGGTGGCCGAGAGTTTAGAACAATTGCGGGCTTTGTATTTGGGTGCCAAAATCAAAGTGATTCAGACAACAGAAAAAAGCTGCGGAGTGGATACCAAGGACGACCTTCTTCGAGTGGAAGAGATCTTGCGACAAAGGAAATAAAAATGGCCAGAACCATGAGAAAAAAAACGACCGTAAAATCTTCAGCAGCAAA
>PEZR01000148.1:5715-6221 GCA_002773975.1 Bdellovibrio sp. CG10_big_fil_rev_8_21_14_0_10_47_8 | reverse complement strand
AAGGGCTCACTGCCGCAAGTTTGGGAGCTCTGTTGGAGGCCCGTGGGATCAAGATCACTTTGATGAAGTTTGATCCTTATATCAATGTTGATCCTGGAACAATGTCGCCCTTTCAGCATGGCGAGGTTTATGTCACCGAGGATGGGGCTGAAACAGATTTAGATCTGGGACACTATGAGCGATTTACTTCTTTGAAACTTTCCAGATCTAACAGTGTATCCACAGGACAAGTTTACGACACGGTGATTGCACGAGAGCGTCGCGGAGATTATTTGGGTGGCACTGTGCAAGTGATTCCCCATATCACCGATGAGATCAAAGCTCGTGTATATGAAGCTGCGCAGGGTTCCGAGGTCGCCATTGTCGAGATTGGTGGAACTGTTGGAGATATAGAGAGTCTGCCATTTTTAGAAGCCATTCGCCAAATGAGAGTGGATGTTGGATACGAAAATTCCATTTTGATTCATGTCACTTATGTTCCTTTCATTGCAGTGGCCGGAGAGCTT
>PEZR01000148.1:0-5701 GCA_002773975.1 Bdellovibrio sp. CG10_big_fil_rev_8_21_14_0_10_47_8 | reverse complement strand
CCAGCATTCGGTGAAAGAGTTGCGAGAAATTGGTCTGCAGCCCGATTTTTTGGTGTGCCGAACAGAAAAGGCCATGGACAAAGGTGTAAAGGGAAAGATTGCGCTCTTTTGCTCGGTCAAACCAGAGCATGTCATCAGCGCTCCTGATGCAAAAACAATTTATGAAGTACCATTGACCCTGTCGAAGGAAAAGTTGGATGAGCTGGTTTGTGAGCGATTTGGTTTGGAAAGTGAGCGCCCGGATTTGAAGGGCTGGGAACACATTGTTCGCACCATTAAGCATCCGTCAAAAAGTGTGCGGATTGCTGTCGTTGGAAAGTACGTGGATCTCAAAGAGTCTTACAAGTCACTGAACGAAGCCATTGTTCACGGAGGAATTGCGAATTCGAGTGAAGTTGAAATCGTTTATGTGGACTCGGAGAAAATCACCGAAAAGAATGTCTCTCAGGTATTGTCGTCTGTTCATGGAGTTCTGGTTCCTGGGGGATTTGGGTCGCGAGGGGTTGATGGGAAAATTACCGCCATCAAATACGCGCGAGAAAAAGCCATTCCATTCTTTGGGATCTGTTACGGCATGCAGCTGGCAGCCATCGAATTTGCTCGAAATGTTTGTGGGATCAAGGATGCAACCAGCCGTGAGTGGCATGATGAACGCAAACGCGGCGGAAACTTTGTGATTGATATTATGGATGATCAACGTTCGATTCAAAATAAAGGCGGCACCATGAGATTGGGAGCCTATAACTGTGCAATCAGTTCACATTCGAAAGCATTTCAGGTTTACAAAACGAATCTAGTTTCGGAGCGCCACCGTCATCGTTTTGAGTTCAATAATAAATACAAAGCTTTGTTTGAAAAACGGGGGATGAACGCTGTTGGAGTTTGCAAAGAGCGTGATCTCGTTGAGATTGTCGAGTTGGTTGACCACCCCTGGTTTATCGGGGTGCAATTTCATCCTGAATTCAAGTCTCGGCCCTTGCAGCCGCATCCTTTGTTCACTCAATTCGTTCGTGCCTCTTTGCGACAAAAAGATTTGGCGGAAGGAACTCGGTCGCGAATCAAAATGGATGTGATGAAGGTCCACAGTCAGGCAGTTTCTTAAGATGAAAAAGAATGTGATTGAAAGAGCGAAGGTTGTTTTAGAAATCGAGTCTCAGGCTATTTTGGCCATGCAGGGGCGTCTAGGGCCTGCTTTTGAAGAAGCTGTTCAGCTGATTCAAAAGTGCGAAGGCAAACTGATTGTTACTGGAATTGGTAAGTCCGGACAGATCGCGCGAAAGATCGCAAGCACCTTTTCTTCAACAGGTACGCCTGCCCTTTATTTGCATCCAGCGGAAAGTTCTCACGGAGATCTTGGGGTCATTACCAAGGACGATATTGTATTGGCACTTAGTTACGGAGGAGAGTCTCCGGAGATGGTCCCGATCCTTGCTTACCTGGCGAGAAAAGGAAATCCATTGATTGCGATGACGGGATCGCCCAAGAGCACATTGGGGCAAGCAGCTCGTGCAGTTTTGGATGTTTCTGTGTCCCGCGAGGCTTGTCCCTTGTCGTTGGCCCCAACGGCCAGTTCGACGGCATCTTTGGCCATGGGGGACGCCCTGGCTATGACGGTGATGGAGCAAAAGGGTTTCAGTACTGAACAGTTTGCAGAGTATCACCCGGGCGGTAAGTTGGGATTTCGCCTCAGTCGGGTTGGTGACAATATGCACACGGGACCTGGCTTTATTTTAGTTTCCGAAGAGACAGCGCTCCGGAAAGTTTTTTCTGAAATGAGTCGTAATGAAACCCGAGGGGCTGCGGGGATTGTCGATTCTCAGGGGCATCTTTTGGGAATTATCACCGATGGAGACATTCGTCGCCGTTTGGAAACTTCGCCAGATCCTGTCGCAGGGCTGGCTCGTGATATGATGACAAAAAATCCTCGAACCATCGATGCGAACGAAATTGCTGAAAAAGCACTTTTTTTAATGGAACAATTTCGTATCAATGTTCTTTTTGTTTTAGATGCATCCTCGGCATCGCCCAAAAAGCCAGTCGGGGTCATCCATATCCAAGACCTTCTTAAGAGCAAAGTCCGGTAAGTTTAAAATCTCTCGTCCTTGATCCTGTTCAGATGGACTAAAGTCCATGTTTTGGGCTTGAACTGTTGGGGATACTTGCCTCTGTTGCTGTCTTCTTCAGAATAGGGGTTGAGGGATATTTCATGACGAATAGAAATACATTCTGGCAGCGGAGCTTCAATCTATTGGCGCTGAGTTTAGTTTTGAGTATTCCGGTCTCCTTTGCGAGAGCGGAAGTGATTGAGTTTCCCGAGGAAGAATTGTCACAGGAATCGGTCCTGCCTCGCTTTGATCGACCGGATGTTGTTCGACGCAGAAATGTTGTTACTGAAAATAAATTTGAAGTTGGTGGATATTATGGCTGGAATATTTCTGAGCCCATCTACAATCAGAGCAAAATTGGATTCAATGCCGGATACCATCTGTCCGAAGAGGCCGCAATTATTTTGAATTATGCCCAGTGGAACAGTGGATTGAATACGACCTATACCGACAGTCTCGATACCAAGTACAATCTGGATTTCAGTCGGGCGCCAAAACTGAAGTACTCGTTGTATGCCCATTATGAGTGGAAGATTTTTTACGGAAAAATTAGCATGACCAAACAGAGTGTGATGAATCTGTCGACCTATCCCATTTTTGGAGGTGGGATCACCGCCTATGAACATAAAAATTATCCAGGGGTGGATTTTGGAATCGGTCAAAAGTTTTACTTTAATCAAAGAACAGCTCTGCGTGCTGATTTCAAATTGCAGTACGCGCAGAAGCCCAGCCCTTTCTTGAGTGGTAAAATGAAGAGTTCAGATCCAGTTCCATCAGCCGCAGACTTTGACAACAAATGGAGTCTAGACGCGGTCTTGGATTTTGGTTTTTCCATCTTATTGTAACGTGGCTGGACCTCTGTCGAGGATAAATCTTTGAGTTCTGGTCCAGTTTCCCACGTGAGCCCTACAACCCCTTCAAAAAATTAGATAATTTGAAATAGAGTGAAAATTTTTTCCAACGGATGTGGACATGCGAAAAGAAAGTTTTCTCGCGGGTTTAGTTATTTTTATGGGCGTTTCGTTCTCGATGATGGTGGCCCATGCTCAGGAGTCTGACAATATGGACTCTTTTGACGTGGACCAAATTGAGGCCGAGATTGAAACTTCCACCGCGAAATCCAGAACATCGGCTCCAGTGACTGAGCCGGAGCCCGAAAAGTTAGAAGACTTTTCAGGTTTGGGCCGATTGGCGCCATTTAGCGAAGTTTCGGTTATTCAAAAAAGATATCTTCCGAAGACCGGACGCTTTGAGTTCTTTGCAGGACTGGCCAATATCGTAAATGATCCTTGGTTTATGGGGATCGGACTGGATGCCAGAGCTGGATATCACCTGAACGAGACCTGGGGAGTTGAGCTTGGATACAGTTCGATCACAAGTTCTGAGAAAGATGCGATCAAAGATCTGAAGTCCCAGCACACGGTCACCACTTCGTCGGTGATCAGTACGAAGGGCTACTATGGAGCTTCTGTGGTATGGACCCCGATGTACGGAAAGATGGGATTTTTCAACCGGAGAATTGTTCCCTTTGATATGTACTTTGCCCTCGGTGCTGGAAATACTCAGGTTGATGGTGGTGACGGCGGAAGCACCATCCATCTTGGCACTGGGCAAATCTTCGCTCTTAGCAAGGCGATGGGATTTCGTTGGGATTTTACCTGGAATAATTTTCAAGCGACACCGAAGGACCAGGCACAACAGTCATTCAATAACCTCCTTTTGACCTTGGGTGTGAGTTTCTTCTTTCCGGAGGCAAATTACCGATGAAGTTAAAATCTGCTCGTCCGATAAAAATCTTGTTTTACACTTTCTTGATGGTTTCATTGCTGGCGCCAGTGGGAGGTCTTTCGCAATCAAGAAAAGCCTCCAGAGCCTCGAGTCGCCCAGCTCGTGTCAGCAAACCAGCAGTGAAGGCGAAATCGACGCGCACATCTAGATCAACCAGAAAGTCGACGGCCTCAAGCTCGAGCCAGCGCCAACTGTCAGAGGCTTTGAGTTTAGTTCGCAGCGGTCAGTATGCTCAGGCTGTCAGTCGATTGTTTCCGCTTTCCCGCCGTGCAGATTTGGCGGCGGAAAGAATGCAGATCAAATACATCATGGGTGTCTGTTTGATCGAACTAAAGATTTATCAAGCGGCAGCCTTTCAGTTTGTGGATGTGATTCGAAATGGCAACAGCCGATACACCAAACAAGCTATTGAAAAATTGAGTGTGGCTGCAGATGAGCTTGGTGACGACAGTTTGCTCAACTATGCCATTTCTAAAATTCAATTGGAGGATTTTCCCGACAAGTACAAGGACATGATCTATTACCGTCTGGGTGAAGTAAAAATGAAAGGCAATCAGTTCGGAGAAGCCGTTCGTCTTTTTGCAAGAGTGGGATCCAACAGTCGCTATTATTCCCAAGCTGCTTTCAACCGAGGGCGCTCTCTCCTAGAACTGAAGAGGCCAGAGGAAGCCTTGAAGGTTTTCAAGAGTCTCTATGCCTCTCGTTCTCAGTTGCCAGTAACAGACACCAACAAGGTGGCGGCAGAGCTTGCGATCGCTCGGGCTCACTATCAGGCCCAGCAATGGGATGACTCCATCGAATGGTATCGAAAAATTCCTCGGGACACTGAGTTTTGGCACAGTGCTTTGTTTGAGGAAAGCTGGGCCTACCTCCGCGCAGCAAAATTTCGATCGGTGCTTTCCAACTTTCAGTCTCTTCATTCGGCGTATTACGAAGACTATTATATTCCTGAGTCCTTGTTGTTGAGGGCCATCGTCTACTTGTACATTTGCAAGTATGATGAAATGGAAAAGGTTCTAGATCTTTTTGAAAGGTCCTATGGATCTGTTCGCGCCACCTTATCCTCATTTATCAAAAATAACAGAGACGCGATGTCTTACTTTCAAGAGATCGAAAAAGTCGTCATTGCGCGACGAGATGGAAAAGATCCGTCAGGGCTAAAAATCCCTTTCAACGCAGCTCGCTCAATTCTCGATGAGGGGGACATTAAGCGATCTTTTGCATACCTGCGGGCTTTAACCGATGAAAAGCGAAGAATCGAGGCGCAGCCCTTGTTAAGCCGAGGATCCTTTGCTCGTTATGCAAACAAGATTATCGCTAATCGGACTAAAAATACCCGTATCGCTATTGGAGAGATGGTCAAGAATCACATGTACAGCATGAGGGCGGAGCTTAAAGATCTGTATGAACAGGCTGGTTTTATCCGTTACGAGATGATCAATGGTCAAAAGGAATTGTTGAAGAAAAAAATCGCCGGCAAAACGATTTCTGACGAGCAGATCGATGAAGAGGTCAATCGTCAGTTCTATGTTCAAAATGGATATGAATATTGGCCCTTCGAAGGTGAATATTGGTTGGATGAAATTGGGAACTATCAATATCTTGGGAAACAAAGTTGTGAGTAAAAAATGAAAATGAAACTACCGGCTTTTTATATTTTTCTCTTGGGATTTTCGCTGGCGGTGGGCTTTTCCTCGGAATTGGCGGCAAAGACGTCGAAATCTTCCAAAGGAAATCAGAAAAAAACACAGACCAGAAGTAAAGCCAAGAAGGCAAGCTCTAGGTCTTCTTCTCAGTCCTCAAAGAAA
>PEZR01000019.1:2255-7695 GCA_002773975.1 Bdellovibrio sp. CG10_big_fil_rev_8_21_14_0_10_47_8 | reverse complement strand
CCGAGAGGGTGAGTTCACGGCAGAACCTTTGCCGACCGTACAAAAGGGTCCTCAAGAGGTCAAGGCTGCTCTGTCTTTGGGCTCAGCGGCTCCGCAAAAATCCACCACCTCGGTGACAGAACTTTTGGACGCAAAGTCCAAGGATTCATCCAAAGCGTCTGCGCCCACAGCGAACTCCGTCGAAGCCATGAAAAAAGCCCTGATCGGTGTGGACGTGCATCGGTTGTTCGAAAATCTGAAATATCATTTTATGAATGATGCGGATTTCGACTGGAAAGAACTTTTAAAGAACTTGAGCCCCTCTCACGAAAAGGCCCTGCGGTTCTTGGCAGAAGACCATCAAGGCCGCTGGTTGAATCTGATTCGGCGGGGTGAGGTTGAATGGGGTTTTGCGGTTCAAAGTGCTGGGGGATTGATTCAAGGACAAATTGATCTGTGGTCCATGGATGAAGCTGGAACCACATGGATTGTCGATTACAAGACCGGCAATCCACAACATGTGGAAAAAGCTCTGGATCAACTGAAGATCTATTCCTGGGCCTTGCAAAAAATGAAAGAACTGGGGCCTCAAGAAGACCCAGATATTCACCTCGTGGTTCTTTATCCATTTGCAAAAAAAACGGTGATCGAAAAATCACCGTCTTTGGCAGAGCTCGAGAGCTGGCTGACGGGCCGGCTCTCGAGAGTCTAATTCGTTATTGATTCGGTAGAGCAAACAAGATCTGTGTCAGTTCCTCTTCGGACATCATTTGCCCCTTAGAAAAGCTGTCCACACGATCAGCAATGTCCGCGGGTGCTTTGGTGAACAAATCGAGGATGGCCGAGGCCTGGGAATCCGTGAGCTCAGGGACCTGTTTTTGGAGATCCTCTTTGGTCAACGTCGTATTCTGATTTGCGGATTGAGGAAGGCTTTGTGAAAGAACAGACGCCAACTTGGTCGCAACATTTTGTTCAATCTCATTCAAAGCACGGTTGACCTTTAAATCCAGCATCAGATCCCGAGCAACTAGGTTTGAATCTGAAGCATAGGCCGTCATTGCGCCCAAGTTCACACTCAACAGAGCATCCAGATTTCCATTAATGCCATCTGTTTGTAACAGGCGACGAACAGCCACCATCTGTTGCAGTTTCAATCCCTCAGCTCGTCTTTCTGTTGTCTTGGCACCTTCTTCAAAGACAATTTTTGAAAGAATCTCGCTGAAATAAGAATTCTTGTTTGCACTGATGCCCAAAGCCTTCGCAGTCGACTCAACGATTGGTGCAGTCACCAGTTGGCTCGAATGCATGTCCAGCTTAAGCTCGGCCTTGATTGACGGACTGCCATCGAAGAATCGAACTTCCTGTGGGGCCAGCAATTTATTGGTCAAAAGACCCGTTAACATAAGACTGATCTCTGGTTTCAATTCTTGGATATCCCATGCATTGTCAAAGTAGCGATCAAAAGAAGGGGAAATTTCTCGTCCAAAAAGGGCCTTGGCGGCCGCCCATTTATCCATCCAAAAACCCCGCACATCGATCTGATCAAAGTAAGGATTTTTCGAGTCAGGACTCTTTTTGGAGTTGAGTTGTTTTCCAATCTCACCGACAACTTTAAAGTTTTTGTTTGTCAGTTCAAGTCCCTGACAAGTGATATCTCGAGGGCTGATCTGAGTCAGCGGAACGATACCTGCCAGTTTGTTTGTACTGACGTCGAGAACCACACAGTGAAGATCAGGTGTGCTCAGAACTTCGAGCATAAAACGCTCGACTTTCAAGGTGGCTGTTTTGAGATCTTTCAAAAAGGGCTGGGTTTCCCAAGCTGGTTGACCCTCTTCATAGATGGGAGCCAGATTCCGAATCCGCTCGTAAATTTCCATGAAAGTTCTCATTTCGATAAATCGCTGGTATTGACGTTTTGCATAGGCTGCATCAGTTCGAGCCGAGAAATCATTTCGTCCGTATCGGGTGCTCCTGGCCTGGTAAAAGTTTTTGTAAAACTGAATCAGATAGTCCGCGATGTCCGTGTAGCTTGAACCTTCGTCGAAACGTCGGCATCCTGCATTGGGGCCCACATTTTCGTCGGTGCAATATCCGAAATCCACCAACTTGATATCTGAATTTTGTTGGAGGTCTTCAATGGTCAATGCGGGTTTTCCCTGAGCATTTGGCGCATCGGACCCGTCCAAAGAGGTCTCTTGCACCTGTCCATCGGCTTGAATCACTTTCACCTTTCGGGCGTACGCGTATCGGAGAGCGGCAACATCATATCGTCCAAGCATCGGCAGAGTTCTTAGATCATTCCCGTACTCCATGATCGAGCTATAAGGGACCGCATGGTCAATATTTTTTGCCTTGAGTTCAGCTGCGGAATAGAAATTGTCTTTATCTTCAGATCCTTGGAAATTATGTCGAAGACCCATATTGTGTCCCAGTTCGTGCAGCAACACCGGCAACCAAACCTCCGGAATCAAAAGATCCATGACTTCTTTTTTCTCTTTGGCCGACAGGTCTGACCAAGGTTTTAAGAGGCCATTCTCATCGCCGAATTGCGCCCCAATTCTGTTCATCAGATCGGGACGTACCTCGGACAAACCCGCGGTCAGAGCGTCGCTGTCCTCGCCGCCATAGGCACAGTTTTTAGCCTCTGTGATGTATTTCACATAAGAAGCAGCATCTTTTTTTGAGTAGCTTTCATTGACCCGTAATCTGTAGTTTCGAACATCTTTCACTTCATTACTCAGGTCTTTACCGATGGGGTTGAATTGAGACGAGCCACTGATTGTTGTGGCCACCGGCTTGGAGGAATTCAAAACCGTCTTTGCCGCCGCCGATTTCTTCATGGCTGCCGTTCGAGCCTCACGTTTGAATTCAGAAGAAAGCTGTTGTTGTATCGTTTTTGCGATCGTATTTTCCGAACCTTGACCAGCTTCGGTCTTGGTTTTCGCACTTTCGACCCGAGCCTTGTTCAAAGCACGACCGATGTCGTCATAGTTGTATTTGACGTATTGTTGTACGCCACTCAGGTACATGATGGTTCGAGCGCTGATGATCTCGCCGGTTGAAGGATCCTCTGTCTGAGGACCGTATCCAATAGGTGCTGATTCATAGGGATCTTCCACAAGAACGATCATGCTGTTTCGAATGTCGCCTGGATTTTTATGATCCGGCTCATGCAATTGAATCCGAAACTGCACCCCTGCTTCGCTCAAACCTTCGTTGAGTCTTTGAACAGCAAGATATGTGGTTTCTTTCAAAACTTTGTGTTCTGGTTTATTGAATTCGTCACTGAGATAGTAATCAATTACAGAGCGTTTTGGGTTCCAGTGATTCATGATGGTTGTTTCACTGTTGTCAGTCAGGTTCTGATCCACGTCCCGGAGGCTTTTAGTCGTTGAGAAAAATCCAAATGTATTTTCATCGGCTTTTGGGTACCGGATTGTCTTAAAGTCTTTGGACAAAACTGAGCTGGTTTTAACCATAGAATAATGGACGATCATCGAGATATTGGTTTCAGAAAGAGAGTTCTCCACCGAGTCCATGCATTTGATGCTCTGTTGGAAGTTCCTTTTGACTTGAATATTGATGGCAGTGTCACTGAGATCTAGCCCAACAATTTCCGAAGAGACTTCGTCATAACATCTGCTGCCAAGAGCTTGATCAACCAAAATTGGAAGAACCTCTAAGGATCCTTGCTTCACGGCCTGGTGCTCTTTGAATTTGACCTTTGTCATTTCTGACCAGTTGACTTCTTTTTTGGTTTCTTTGCCGGTGCATTCGCCATAAGCGTCCTTGGCGCATTCATAATCAGTGTATTCAACTGGAATAGATAAAATAACCTTGCTGTTGATCTCTCGGTCGTACCGTTGATCCGAGTCTTTCTCGATCACCTGAAGCGAGTCTTCCGTCCACTTCAGCTGCACGCGACGATTGTCACCAAATTGAAAGGGTCTTCCATCATTGGTGTGTCGAGACATTTCCAAAACCGAGGCTGAATAGAGATAGTCTCCATCTGTGTTCGGTTTAGCCATTTCCTTTTCTTTGAAGGCGTACTGGTAGGGCACATCCTTCGTACAGGCGGCAAGACCCAACAAAGTGAGGGCAATCATCAGTTTTTTCATAGTGTCTCGCTTTCTAGAGGACATAGGAAACTCCTAGTCTCAGGACAGAACTGTGTTCATCAAATGCTTTAATATTAGAATCGTGCCCATTGGCTTTGAGGGCGGAGCCTTTATTGCTCGTTCCCAGGTTGATTGAGAAATCTTTGATAGCCTCAAAAACGACATCAAAGTCAAAACTAAAATTCTGACGTTCAAGTCCGCCATAGGTACGGCCTTGGGCAAAGATTCCAAGACTTTCCACTGACCACTTGGTGCTCAAGGGAATTCTTCCTGAGATGGCGTGAGACAGCGAGTATTCAATGTTGGGTGAATTTTCGGATGAAACTTTGTATTCGTGAAAGTTCCGACGCAATGACATTCCATAAGAAAATTCACCCAATGGATAGACGGCTTTGATTCCGGTACGAGCTGTGGCGGCGCCTTGAAAGGAGTTTTTCTTTCGATTCTCCTCGTTGGTTGGAGCGTAGCCTGAAATTGAATGAGTCAGTGAGAACTGGTCATTGAGCTGAGCGCCCTTCAGGGATAGACGAAATTCACTGTCTGACAAACTGCTATTTCGAGGACCGGTTTCCTCTTGTTCAAAAATGGTTCTGTTGGACAGGGTCCAATTTTCATTGAGGGTCCAAGATGGCCTGAGAAGGAGGTCTGTGGCCGTATTGTCGCGTGGCGATCCTTCCTCGATGAGATTGCTTGAGCGTTCCAATCCAACCAATAAGGACACGGACTTTTTTTCAGGTTCTGGAGCAACAGTGTTTTTTTTGACTGACGACTGACTGGATACTTTTGAGGTCGCAGCCATCGTCATGGGCGAAAATACCGACACCGCAAGTAGAATCGGCAAACATCGGCAGATCAGAGATTGTTTGGAGAACTTAGAATTTGTGCCTTTTCTGGTTTCAACTTTCATCGTGTTTCCTGCCGACCTTTCTCAATTTCCCGAGGAATGGAAACTACCCACCCTTAACAGAGCAGGAGTCATGCCGTGGGAGCTAGGGTCGGAACGGCCCTAGTTTAGAGGGCTTTTGGGTATTCCAAGCTCTTAGCTGTCGATCTTTTTTACACAGGAAAATAAGCGGCAGAGGTTTCTGGTAGAAGTATTAAGGGTGCTTATGAGCGGTATTATCAAAAGGGCGGATCGCTGATGGAAACTGGTGTCTATTCGCCCGTCATATAATTGGAATCAAAAACAGAAACTGGGTAGAGACTCTCGGGCAAAGACATCATTTTTTCAGCTGATGATCTTTGCCAAAGTGAAGGCGCCCACATCATTCCCGTCGTCAGCATGTTTTGATTTTTAGAATAAACCACATTGCAGTCCGTGTAGTAGGGCATTTCGGGATAGC
>PEZR01000019.1:0-2234 GCA_002773975.1 Bdellovibrio sp. CG10_big_fil_rev_8_21_14_0_10_47_8 | reverse complement strand
ATCGAAAGTCTAAGCCCGAGGGAGGTATTTTCATCCCCTGTGATGAATAGTACTTAAATCCAATTACATTGCTGTTGTAGGTGTCATATTCATTACCAAGGGCATCGACGAAGGCCAAAAAGACCACCCCGTGGCCAGAGCCTGAACTTCGATTAAAATTGATAAAAGATCCAGGTTGCAAACGCTCAAAGGGAAGAATCTCTCCCATCCCAAAATTTTTAAGAGCGTCGGCGGCCCCGTTGCTGCGAAATGCGCTATTGACCCAGATGTGACCCTTAATATCTTTGATGCTGAGTTGCTGATAGCTTCTCTTTGGAAGATAGTCATAGACAGAATGATCGCCTGTTTCCGCAGCATAAATCTGAAAGGCCGTGAGAATGATTTCCAGCTGAGCTGAAACACACATGCTCTTTCCGTTTTTTGTCGAGAGGATGGGACCCAAGGATCCATAATCAATGTCGTGGGTCAGGACTCCGTTGATGTCATAACCCATAACTCGGTACCTGGCATCGAGATATTCGATGGCCTTCAGGATATATGAATTAAAGTACTTTTCTCGCGCAGGAGGTCTCTGAGAGCTTTGTCCAGCGACTCCGCTTGGAAGAAATAGAAAAATGGAAATGATGAGGAGAATAACTTTTTTTATCTTCATCCATTTATGGTCGCATTGCTTCCAGAAATTTCGCAATGGACGGAGGTCGCAAAATGGTCAGTTGAACACCAAGGTCGGGTACGGTAAGCTGCCCGCAGAATGAATGAACAAGTGCTTAAGTCCATATTGATATTCACCGACGGAGCTTGCTCGGGAAACCCCGGACCTGGTGGCTGGGCTGCAGTCTTGGTTTCTCCACGCGGAGAAGTTCGAGAGCTCGGTGGTGGTTTGGATCAAACTACCAACAACGAGATGGAGCTCATGGCTTCGATCGAAGCTTTAAAGCGGGTCCGTGAAATTTCTGATCCTGTTGTTCTGTACACGGATTCTACTTATGTGATTCGTGGGATCACCCAGTGGATTTGGGGCTGGCGAAAAAAAGGTTGGAAGAATGCAGCCGGTGAAGATGTTTCGCACAAGGTCCTTTGGGAGAAACTGTCATCCTTGGTGCAGGCTCGTGGTCCACAGGGCAAGGTCACTTGGCTTTATTCGCGGGGGCATCAGGGAACCCCGGGCAATGAAAGATGTGACGAGATTGCGGTCGCCTTTTCTAAAAAGAAATGGATTGATCTCTACAGCGGTCCTTTGGTCAAGTATCCCATCGCTATTTACGATTTACCCGAAGATGGATCTTTACCAGAGATTAAACCTAAACAAGAAAAGAAAGCCGCTTACTGTTACTTGAGCAAAGTAGGCGGGGTCGTTTACCGGCACAGTGATTGGGCTTCCTGCGAACGACGGGTCAAGGGACAATCCGGAGCTCTTTTTAAAAAAGCAATGTCCCCTTCAGAGATCGGTGAAATTTTAAAATCCTGGGGACTTTCGGAAAACACAGAAATCAAGAACGGCTAACAACTGAGGCAACGACAGCGGAGACTGACCATGGAAATAAAAAATCATCATATTGTTATTACGGGAGCCAATCGTGGGATTGGGCGAGCGGTTTCCCAGATGTGTGCTGAGCATGGCGGTAATCTGCATCTGGTAATGAGAAAAGAAGACCTTGAGCTCAAAGAAGAACTGCTCAAATCGGGTGCCGCATCAGTAGACATTTATATTGCAGATTTATCCCAACCGACGGAAATCAATCAGTTGCTCAAAAGATTGGAACCTGTGCCCGTCGATATTTTGTTCAATAATGCCGGTCAATTGACAGGGGGGCTTTTGGAAGAACAGCCCATCGATCAGATTTATTCGATGTTGATGGTGAACGTGAATGCTTTGATTCATCTGACCCACGGTTTGCTGCCGGGAATGTTGCGAAGAAATCGGGGAAAAATCATCAATAACTCGAGTGTTTCGGGCGTGATGCATTTTCCCTGCGCAACGACCTATTCAGCGTCAAAGGCCGCGGTGATTGCATTTACCAATTGTTTGCGAGCCGAGCTGGGTGAAACCAAGGTCACCACGTTGCTCTTGATCACCCCCGGGGTGGACACTCGTATGTACCAAGAAATTCCAAAGCTCTATGGAAAAAACATGGATCTCGGATTTTTATCGGGAATGTCGCCAAAAAAATACGCGGAGATCATTCGGGAAGCAATTCTTGAAGACCTGGAGATTCTGAAACCTCAGGGCCTTC
>PEZR01000120.1 GCA_002773975.1 Bdellovibrio sp. CG10_big_fil_rev_8_21_14_0_10_47_8 | reverse complement strand
AAAATCCACGATGTCTGGGTATCTTCGATTTGAAGCGATGAAATATCCGACGGATATTCCTGACAATCCTCAGTTGAGCCAGAGTTTGTTGATGTCTTCAAATCTTCGCGCGCAGTTTTCGGGACAAAAAAATAGAATTGGGTTGGATTTAACCGCTGGAAAATATGTGGACCTCGGAGGCTCTCAGTTTGGAGTCAACGAGATCTATGATTCATATCAGTTCAATGCGGGCAACGAGGTCTCGGCCGGAAGAAAAATTGAATTTTGGTCACAGCTGGATCAGGACTGGCAATTGGGGATGTGGCAGCCCAAAGGTCTTTTGGATCCACTCCGCCCTGATGATCAGGGATTGACCGGGGTCTTTTATAAACATCGGCAGAGTCGATGGGAACTGCTGATGTTTGGTTCCGCGATTTTCATTCCCAGCATGGGGCCTGATGTGAAGGAAAAAAATGGCAGCTTGGTTGCCGACAGTCGTTGGTACCGAACTCCGTCGAGCTCTTTCCCGCTGCTGAACAAAGACACAAAGATCGTTTATTCTCTGGATGTGCCAGATATGCGTGAACTCATCAATCGGCCGGGCGGGGGCATGCGTCTTCGTTATGGTGGGGATCAGGATGGTTTGTGGACTTCCGTGAACGCTGGCTACAAACCAATGAACAGCTTGCTTTTAAAGTATCGAAAAAATCTCTATTTGCCTGAGCAGGATCCTCAAACAGGAGAGGTCACAGTGTCGCCGGCGGTGGGATACCATCGTTTGATCGGTGGGGATTTGGGGTATCGGCATTCCAGCGGCAATGTCGCTCTTTCTTATCTGCAGGATCAGCCCGAGGGTAAGCCCGCAGATGACCCCTATGTGCTTCAGAGTCCGAGCCCAATGAGAGCCTACTCCGTGCATGCAGACTCAGCCCTGTCGATGGGTTGGTTTGATCAACCGGTGGGTTTGGCGTTGAATTATCTGCGGATCGATGGTGGTGGCATCCGGGACTATGATTCTCTAGGTCAGGACAGCGGCGCTATTTATGACCAGCGGTTTAACTATACAAACGCGGCCTCGGTGCGGACCGATTTTTCAACCTTGATTTGGTCCAAACGTTTGATGTCTAGTTTAAAGTACATGAGAGAGTTTGATCAAAAAGGCACCCTGATCAATGCCGAGATCAGCCTTTACCCACAAAAGGCATTAGCTGTTATCCTGGGCGCGGACATTATCGGCGTGGATGACACAAGTGACGGCAACAGAGACAATCGTTTTCTCAATCAGTTTCGAGCCAATGACCGTGTTTACGGGGGAATGAGCTATGTTTTTTAATTCAAGATGCTTGCGCCATTTCTCCGCTCTGGTTTTTTGTGCTTCACTCTTGATGGCAGCGTCGGGTTGTAATGTTCCCCTCAATGAGAGCATTCCGGAAACCACACCGCCTGATGCCGGATTAAATGCTCAGTGTTTTGATGAGAGCATGCCAGTATTGGATCAATTCTTTGCTGGAGAAGCGAAGGCTGGTCAAATTGTCGCCATGTGGGATTGTTTGGATGCCACGATCGCAACCTTTGAAAAAGCCACGCGCGGTCGTTATGAGGATCGGTTTACCGCCAGAGAGCTTGCGAACTTTGTAGAGCGTTACTTCATGAAGCAGGGGAAGAGCATCTCGCCGAAACTTTTGGTAGAGCTATTTCGGGTCAAACAGCTCTTCGTCGGTGGTGCGAATTCATGGATCACTCGTCAAGAAATGGCAAACACCAAAGAGGTGTTTGATGGGCTCAAGAGAATTTGTTTGGATTTAAATCCCTATATGAAAGTTTACACCCTGAATTGGAAAGCCTCTGGTTTTTCCAATCTAGAGGGGGACATCAAATATTTTGAAAATGCCAATAAAGTGATTCAACAAGCGGCCAAAGATCTGGCAACTTTGATCGGGAAAAATGGTCAGTCTTATCATTTGGACAATGTCATCACATTGGTAACTGAGTTGGCAAAGCTGAGTGGAAAAACCTGGGACTGGGTCGGTTCAATTCAGCAGGCAATGCCACTGGTTCAAAAGCTGAAGAGAACCCTGGCGGGTGGAAGCGAAACTGACATCGAGCCTTTTGAGTGGCGAAGGTTCGCTCTTTTGGGATCTCGGGGGTACATTCAGTATCTTCGCTATTTTTATTTTTTGGATCAAAACACAGGGCCTCGTCATGGCCCTGAATTGGTATACATCACCAAATCTGTGGATGATCTCTTTTCCTTTTTGGGAGACATGGTTGACGGCAAGGCCGAAAAAACCCTGACCCGCGCTGAGTTGCTGGAAATCATTCATGCATTGGCGCAATTTATCCCGAGTCTTGAAATCAAAGATGAGCTTTTGATTGAGCTGATGAAAATCAAAGTTTTGCTCTTTGGTGGTAACTTGGATTATTTTGAAAAGGCCGATTTTGAACGGGCTCGAGTAAAGCTTGAAGCCTTCCAGAACTTGACCGAGAAATTTCTCACTTACGCCGAAGTCTACAGTATGGAATGGAAACCGATGGGGATGTCCAAGGCTGATTCCCTCAGTTATTTCCGTTTGGCCGAAGATGCGCTGGGGCAGATTGCTCAAAAGTTGGGAGAAAACTTAGAGAGCAGCTATAACCTGCAGGATCTTCAGTTGTTGGCGGCTCAGTTGGATGAATTGACTCATCCAAAACCCAGCGATCCTCAGCACGAACGTCTTCGCCAGATTGCGGAACAGTACGTGCCATCTTTGATTGTGTTGAAAAATATTTTCTTCACGGATCAAACCCCAATTATTGGGATCAAAGATCCCTCCATGGCAGAACCAGGACGTCAGTGGGCAGATCTTTTAACTGTCACCGCCAATGCCTATTCTCGGTATATGTATTATGCCTATTTTCTGAAAGATCAGGATTGGATGCATCAAACGGGACTGGAGCACTTCAGCTCCTTGGTTCAAAACTCATTGGACTTGGTTCAATCGATTCTTAAGAGAAAGACGACTTCAAATCTGACCATTACCTTTGATGAAATGCACAACCTGTGGACGGCCCTGGTTCAGGCCAAGCTATTGCCTGAGAAAATCACGGTCACGACTCTTGATCAACTCTCTCACGTGCTCTTTGAAAAATGGCTGTTGCCTTACACCAAAAGACTAGCCGGTGATGTCCCAAGAGGATTCAGTTCTGTCGCCGTGGAACAGATTAAGAGTGAGTTCGCGATTTGGTTCGAGAATCAAAAATTTTATGATCTTGTTTATCAAGGCGTCCCCGAGGACCAAGGGCGATCTCCAGAGGCTTTGCTCAAGGACTTGACCATTGCGGCTCAGACCGAAGGAATCAAGGAATTGAGAATGATCTATAGCTCACCGGTGGCCTTATCGTATGAGGTTGGCGGAAGACTGCAGTTTTCGAGACCTCCAGCAAATTATTTAATAAAGACCGCTGACATGGTGAACTTGGTCCGCTCAGGGCTGCGTTTGGCGATTCGATCTTATGCCATGGATCCTTTAAGAATTAGAAGTTATCAAGGCTTGACCGAGGGCGAAGCCAATCAATTTTTCATGGATGTTTTTCCAGTAGTTGTTGAGCTCGAGATGCTTCCGCCCTCCAGCAAAACATTTATGGAATCTCGCTTTCGAGACGCCAATCTTTTTACCCCTTACGCCAACGGTGACCATCAGTTGGATTTTTGGGAAGGGACTCATTTGGCGATGATGCTTTTGTCGGGCGTGGAGATTCATGGGCGCTTGTATGCGGAAACTGAAAAGCAGTGCGCAGTCACCAAGCCAACTCCGTATAAAGACGACTGGTTAGTTCCCTTGAGTTGCGCGGCCCCCGTCTATAAAACAAAAATGTTTGATGCCATGGCCTCGATGCCGGATTTTGTGAATTTTATGAAAACCATGGCGCCCGCACAGTTTGATCAGTTCTTTGCCAATATGGTAAAGGCCGCCGGATATCTGCCGGATAATAACTCTGGTTTGATCAAGATTGGCGATCTCTCCCAGGTCCCTCACGTCTTTCAGTATGTTGAGATGATCTTTAGTCTTTACGATGTCGATCGGGACGGTTTTCTGTCAACCGAAGAGGCGATGAAGGCCTATCCGACTTTTAAAAATATTCTGCTGGATGCGGCCAAAGGGAAATTAAAAAGCGACAAACAGTTGAGAGCTCTTTTAGGTTGGCTGCTCAAAAAAGGCGAGGCTCCTGATAGCATGGGAGACTATGTTAAATTTTTGCTGATCTGGATGAACAAGGGCGAGAAAAACTGGAAGGTTATGGCTGACCGTGAGCGCTTAGCAACAATTCTGGGATATATCGCTGATGCAACAGCCGCTGATCGCCGAGCTCAACTGAAAGCTTTGCTTCCCGATCAGCCACCTGAAGATATTCAGCCTCATCCGGGGCTGAACGACGACGACGAAAACTAATTAAAATTGATTTTTCCACATCATGGATTCCACGGGGAGTGGAGTCCTGGTGTTGTATTTTGCTGATTTTTTAAGGTTGTACGGGGTCAGCAACTCGCCTGAAATATGGAAATAAATCAGCTGTCCAATTGGCATCCCCGCATAGACCCGGACCGGCTGTTTTACAGAAATTTCCAGGGTCCAGTAGTTGCAAAATCCAACATCCCCTTTGCCAGCTGTTGCATGGATATCAATCCCAAGGCGTCCGACGCTGGATTTTCCCTCGAGAAAAGGAACGTGTTCTTTGGTCTCTGTGTATTCCTGAGTTACACCCAGGTAAAAAAGGTGGGGTTCCAGGACAAAACCTTCTTCGGGGATCTCAAAACTGCGAATGGTATTGTGTTTGCGAGCATCCAGAATGCGGTCGTCATAGGTGGCCAGCGTTTTTCCCAGATGCACATCATAGGAGTTAGAACCCAGGCACTCGCGATTGAAAGGCTCAACAAGAATAGAGCCTTTTTCCATGTGGCGAAGGATTTCCTGATCTGTAAGAATCAAAATGGACCCCGATTGCTAAGGCTAAGAAAAAACTATTTCGTCTCGCGGTGGAGAGTGTGTTTTTTCATGTTGGGGTTGTATTTCTTCTTTTCAAGACGACTGGGGGTCTTTGTCTTGTTTTTGGTTGTCGTGTACCGAGAAACGGGAACACCAGCAGCTTTTGCTTCGGTACATTCCAAGGTAATGATGATACGACCTTTTTTCTTTGCCATAGAGACCTCACGGTTGATCAGAGTGAAAAACGAGGTCACAGGGATAACAAAAGACCCCTGAAACATCAACGATTATTGTGCGTTATGCCACAGGCTTTGGTCCAGGTCGAGATGACAGGGCTCAAAATTTCCCAGACAATAGAATTTAGAGGCTTATCTATGCAAGGAGACTCGCATGTTTCCCCCTGAAACCCGTATCTTGGTCGCCGATGACATGCCCACTATTCGGGAGCTGGTGAAGAACCAGTTAAAGGGGATTGGCTTTAAAAACGTGGTGGAGGCCTCGGACGGGGAAGCTGCCATGAATGTCTTGGTTTCCAATCAGAACGCTGGAACTCCGATTCAGCTCGTGGTGTCGGACTGGAATATGCCTAAAATGACGGGTTTAGAGCTATTAAAGCAGGTTCGAGCTTCTGCAGATTGGGCTCAGCTGCCCTTTGTTTTGCTGACATCTGAATCTGAACGGGATCAGGTTACCGAGGCCATCTTGGCCGGGGTGAGCCAGTATCTGGTCAAACCCTTTGCCGCCAAGGTCTTTGAGGAAAAACTCAAGGGTGTTTGGGCCAAACACAACCCGGGGAAATAGGGGTTTAGGCGGCTTTTTTGGCTGTTTCAGGCCAGTGGATCAAGTACGGAACTTTTATTTTAAGCTGGGTACCGACGCCCACCTTCGATTCAACCCAGGCGGTTCCGCCAATTTGTTGAGCAGAAAACAATATGGCATCCATTCCAACGCCGCGGCCCGAGGTTTCTGTCAGGACTTCTTTGGTCGAAAATTGGGAATCAAAGATATGTTGAATCACTTGTTGGTCAGATTCTTGGTCCAGAGATTGGCCACGATCAGCGAATTTTTTGCGAATCTTGGCTGGATCAATGCCACCGCCGTCGTCTTGAATTTCGATCAGCAACCAGGGCCCCTCGGGGGTTTGGGACTTTTCAAAACTCACGGTGATCTGTCCAGCTGGATTTTTTTGAAGTTCCATACGGCGATCGGGCGACTCGATTCCATGATCCACGGCATTTCGAAAGGCATGAATTAAGGTCGAAAAAAGCTGAGAGTAGGGCTCTGGTAAAACCGGCAAAGAGCCATTTCTCAACTGAATGGGCAAAACCGATTTCATTTCTTGTTCAGCGATGGACTGCACGACCTCTTGGTACTGGTTGAAATACTCGCCAACGGGTTCCATCAAGAATTGTTGCAGAAAGTCCAATTGCAGGGTCTCGGGGAGACGAGGATAAAACTGATTGAGCTGCCTTGAGTCCAACTCGACCCAGCGGGAGTCTCGCTTTTGCTGAGAACCCAGGATGGGTTCATTGTCTTGAATAAATTTTTGAAAGTAATCCTGAATTTTGAGAGAGCTCTGTTTCAGTCGGTCGAAATGTTCCGTGCTGGGTTGGGTTTTCCACTCAGACAGGAGTCCCTCGGATTCATGGGCCTGTTGGACCATACTTTGAATTGAAAAGATCGATGCTCCACCTTTGAGAGTGTGTAGACATCGAAACAGGCTTTTTTGATCAGCGTTGAGACCTCGAGACAATTCTTGGTTAAGCTCTTGAAGCAAAGCTTCGGACTCTTGCAGAAAGCCCTGAACTTGTCGTTTGTTTTGCACCAGAGTGACAATCATCTTGGCGTGAGCTCGTTCTTTTTCGGCATCGAGTTGGGCCTGTACCAAACTTGAAATATCGGTCGCGACCACCACTACGCCCTCAATCTGACCTTGGTTGGATCTGAGAGGATAATATTCCAATTGAATGTGCAGGCCCTGGCTGTGTGCGTACTTGGCCGGGCCCAGAGGGGCTAGATCTTCAAAGGGAAGCATCTCTGAGAATAAAGTCGTCATCCAGTTTTTGAATCCAGGAACTTGTTTTTCTGAAAGGCCAAGGACGGACCAGATCTTTTTTTGCGCTGGATTGTTTTCAATGGTCGTCAAACAGGCCTTTGAAAAAACATCCAAGCAGTCGCCTTCTTTGCCAAAGATAAAAAAGCCCTGGTGCAGGCTATCCAACAGAGCTGTCATTGTTCGATTCAATGTTTGAATCTCTGCGGTGCGCTCGTCGACCATTTTTTCCAAGTTTTTTGAGTACTTTTCAAGTTCGGCTTGAGCGACCTGCAGGTCTTTGATGACGTCTTCTTTCTGTTCAAGCTCTGCACGGTATTTTTTTTGGAGAGTTTCTTCCAAGGTCACATCTCGAAAGAAAACCAGCCACCTTTTCTTTCCGTCAATTTCTGGAAATGGCTGCAGGGTCAGTTGGACTTTGCCGGTCTTTCCGCTCTCGATTTGAAAAGAAACCTCTTGATAAGGAGTTGGGTCGTGAATCTCGCTCAGGGACTGCAGAGCTTCAACCGGCGTTGAGAACCGAAAGAGCTGGTCAAAAAAGGGCTGGCTCCGCACAATCTTTCGGACAGAGAGATCGCAGAGCAGGCTCGCGGGCTCGTTGCAATAGCTGACTCGCTTCTCTTGAT
>PEZR01000090.1:7462-7629 GCA_002773975.1 Bdellovibrio sp. CG10_big_fil_rev_8_21_14_0_10_47_8 | reverse complement strand
AGATCGGTCGAAGATTGGTGATTGATCATGGAATGGGAGTGGTCATCGGTGAGACCACTGAGATTGGTGACGACTGTATTATTTTTCATGGAGTAACTCTGGGTGGGACAAAATTTGATCCGGTGAAACGTCATCCCACGGTTGGGAATCGAGTTTTGATTGGAACA
>PEZR01000090.1:0-7430 GCA_002773975.1 Bdellovibrio sp. CG10_big_fil_rev_8_21_14_0_10_47_8 | reverse complement strand
CAGTGGTTCGCGCATTGGTGCCAATGCGGTGGTCACCAAAGATGTGGCTGAAGGCTCCACAGTGGTGGGCTTTCACTGACGGCGGCGTCCTTTGGCCTGGGCGGGCGCGGTTAAGGGGTCATCAGGCCAACTGTGTTTTGGATACCGAGAGCGTAAATCTTTTCGAACTTCAACGTAGCCTGTTTTCCAAAAACTGGCCAGATCTTGGGTCACCTGAACCGGGCGATAATGAGGTCCCAGTAAAATCAAGGTCAGTGGAACTTTTCCAGAAAATATTTTCGGTGTTTCTGACCAACCAAAAACTTCTTGAAGACGCACAGACAATGAGGGCAGCTCGCCGGTGTAGTCAATTTCCAAAGAGGAGCCACTGGGCACAGTGATGCGTTCGGGGCAGTCTGAGCGGAACTGGTGAAGCAGGCCTGGATCCAATTGAGCTTCCACAAAATAGATCAAATCTTTGTCGATCACATTCTGCAGAGATTTTTCTCCAAAGGAAGCCTGTTGCAAAGCAGTTTTCCATTGGGAGTCGTTCAAGCCTTCATGGGGATGAGTTCGACAAAAGAATTCATATCGCTGAAGCCATTTTTGAAGAAGCTCGTTTTCTTTTTGAATTTCGTTCAAAGCTTGAGCCGCGACCCCGGGCAGGTGTTCGGCCACTTCTTCGCTGGAGGCGGGGCTGGTTTGAACATCCTCTAAGGGCAGAGTGCCAACATTTGGAATCTTGAGGGCTGTCGCGGTTTTTCGCACAATTTTTTTATTGTCTGGGTCATATTCCACCCAAGACTCCTTCTGAACAGCGCCGTCGCTGAATTCGACTATTTCTTCACGGGTCAGGCCACAGGCCCAGCTCACCTTGGTTTCCGAGGACGATAGCCCGTCCATCAATTGCAATGAAATAAAGAAATCTGATTTTTGCACCACACTGCTGGACTCTAAAGCAACACCTCGCCCGCCAATCATTAGACCGCGGGAATCTGCTTTTTTCCGGCGACGGCAGAGTCGATCGGGAAATGCCTTTAGCAGCAAAAACCGAATTGATTTTACTTCGTCCTGCGGGGTCGATGTTCGAGCGGGTGTACGCGGGAGCTTTCGTTCCAATGATTGAAGAGCCCGTTGAAAGCTGGGATGGCGACCTTGGCGGAGAATTTCTAGTCGAGCCGACAAATCACATTCTTGTCCCTGATTGTGGATGCGATTTTTAAGAGAGTCTCTCTCCAGCAGCAGAACTGCGATCTCAGCCCCCAAATGGGGAACCTGTTGTTTGGTAGCTTCGATCATGATCTTGCTTAAACGTGGTGGCAGAGGCAGATCCAGCATCTGGCGACCAGTTTCGGTCAGATTTTGGAATTGATCGATGGCTTCCAACAGCTGCAGTTGCGAGATGGCCTTTTGCAAGCTCTCGCTGGTGGGTTTTTCAAACCAAGAAAAGGCATGAAAATCTCGGACCCCTTGGGCGGCCAAAAAGAGCAGGGCCTCGGCTAAATCAGAGCGCAGAATTTCCGGCATTTCCTGATCCGGCATCGACAGTTCATCCATGCTGCTCCAGAGGTGATAACATTTTCCAGGAGCCTGTCTGGCGGCACGGCCAGCTCTTTGCGTGGCTGATGACTTGGAAATCCGGACCAGTTCCAGTTGAGGAAATCCTGTTTTTGGATGAATCGAAGCGCGCCGTTGTAGGCCAGAGTCAATCACTGCTCTCACACCATCGATGGTGATAGAGCTTTCGGCAATATTGGTCGCCAAGATAATTTTTGAACGTGACTGGGGTTCTAACACCCTTTTCTGCTCTTCTAAGGAAAGACTTCCGTGCAGGGCCAGAAGCACATGGCCTTGTTCTGTGGCCCAGGCGCCAAGATGATTCTGAAGCCGGTCAATTTCTCCAACCCCGGGCAAAAAAACCAGCAGATGTTCCCCCGACGGTAACAGGGCCATACTTTGGCGAATCTGTTTTCCCAAGGCCTCGGTGAACTCGGGGCCGGTTTGTCTTTTTTGGGATGTTTTCAGATAGATGTGATCCAAAGGATATATTTGTCCCGGGACCTCGTGAACCGAACAATTTTCTAGAAACCGTCGAATTGGATCGACCTGCAAGGTCGCGGACATCACGACAATTTTGAGATCCGGCCTTGAAAGCTGCTGCAGTTCTTTCAAAAGTCCAAGCGCCAGGTCGACATGAAGAGAGCGTTCATGAAATTCATCCAAAACAACGACGCCAACTTCGCTGAGGTCGGGATCGGAAATCAACTTTCGATTGAGCAAGGCTTCGGTTAAAAAAATCAGCCTGGTATTTTCATGAAGCTTAGATTCAAAGCGAATTTGATAGCCAACTTCTTGGCCCAGGGTCCACTTTCTTTCCTCAGAGATTCTTGCTGCTGCAGCAATAGCTGCGATCCTTCGTGGCTCCAAAACCAAAACTTTTTTTTCAGTCAGCTCCAAAAGTCGAGGAGGCAGCCGTGTGGTTTTTCCAGATCCTGGCGATGCGGACACAATTAGATTCTGATGTTTCCTGGCGGAGCTGAGAATGGATTCTAGAGAGTCATCAATCGGAAGAGAAATCATCGTTTTAGGTCGGGGGAAATGAGAACCATGAATTCGGCCTTTTTAGGCAGATCCATTTTTACGATATTGACAGGAAGGTCCTCGATGATTCGTTCCGTTTCTTGGGTTAGGTCACAAGCGATCAAGCATCGTCGTTGTGGAAGGTACTCATTGAGCTCAGTCAGAATTTTTTGAAAACGATAAGGTGTATCCATGATCACCATTGCGCGTTTTTCAGTTCTAAGCTCAAGCCAGCATTTTTTTCGAGCTTCGGTCTCAGCCGGCGGGAATCCGCGAAAAACAAATTCATCCAGCCGATCGCTGGACAAAGAAAGCAGCGTCATCAGACTTGACGGTCCCGGCAAAGAACGCACGGAAATCCGCCGACGTCGACATTCTTTCACCAGCGCGGCTCCCGGGTCACAAAAACCCGGAGTACCACAGTCGGTGATCAAAGAGACGTCTTCTTTTTCGCAAAGATCAGCGAGACTCTGGATATCCTGAGATGTTGAGTGCTCGTTCAAAGTTTCGTATCTTTTCCCAGTGATTCCTTGAGACCTCAAGAACTGAGTGGACTCTTTGAACTCTTCTAAAATAATCACGGGAGATGCCCGCAACTGTTGAAGGGCGCGCTGAGAAACGTCGTCTTTATGGCCAATCGGCGTTGCCACCAGGGTCAGTGCCATCTAGAGCCCTCCTTCTTCGATCAAAAAATGAATCAACCGAGGTAAATCCGTCGGTGGGTGAGCCTTGCCAGAATGGGTGCTGTCAAAAAAGAGAATATCAATATGGGGGTGGTGTTCTCGAACTTTGTGAACATTGACGGGTTCATTTTCAAAGAACCAGATCTGTTGATATTTTTCATCAGGGATGGTGCGGAACCAGCTCGACTTGAATTCGGCATCGTCCAGACCCTGTTCCGGTTTTAACACCAGCTGATATCTTTGATCATCTAAGGGAAAGTTCCAGTGTAACAGAGTTTGCCGTGAGCCCGCTCCCATACGGTGCACGTCTCTGCCGGTGAGGTAAACGATGTCCACATTCAACTCTTGCAGGCGGGCGACAAAGTTCACCGCTCCCTCATAGGGTCGATCATATTTTAGATACTCATTGGAAAAAAAAGTTTTGAGCCAAAATTCGCGAAGAGACTGGTGAAATTCGGGATGGTGGTGGTCAAGACCAGCGCGAATAACCGCATTCCGGATGCCCCAGTCGGATTTTTGCATTTCAATGTCTTTGAGAGCCTCGGCAGCTTGAGGAAAAAGCCGTCGGTAAGTTGGGTCTGCGGAAAAATCGTGCAGAATTTGTTTGAGACGAGGACTCACGTCGAAAAGAGTCGAGTCCAAGTCAAACACCGCCAAAGCCGGCAAGTTCTTGGACTTCAGGCTCTCCGCCTTTTTGAGAATATGTCGAAGAATCTGGCTAGTTTGCGTCATTTGAAGGATTGGGCCAGAAATCCAAAAAAAAGGCAAGGCTAAGCTCTGACTTTGCCTTGCCTTCCTGCTCCGTCGCAAGTTACAACCGCCAGGACTTTTTTGTGGAGGGGCTCATGGGTTTGACTTTTGTAGCGGTCACGCTGGTTTTTGTTATCTGGCTTTATTTCCGAAACAATCCGCTGGGGCACAGCCGAAAATTCATGATTCGCCGATTTATCAACTGGTTTCCTCTGGGCATGACCTACGCCTTTTTATATATGGGTCGATACAATTTGAACGTGGCCAAGAATTCTCTCGGTGACCTGATGACCAAGTCTGATTTTGGTCTCATTTTCGGAGCTGGAACCTTGGTGTATGGCCTTTCATTTTTGGTGAATGGCCCCCTTGTCGACAAACTGGGTGGAAAGAGGGGCATGGTGATCGCCGCTCTGGGGGCCTGTGTGATGAATGCGCTGATGGGTATCGCGACCTATTTGCTGCTTCACGGGCGATTGCAGGTTAACGTCGTTCTCACGTTTTCGATCTTGTATGCGTTAAACATGTATTTCCAAAGCTATGGAGCTGTTTCTATCATCAAGGTCAAAGCGTATTGGTTTCACGTGCGAGAACGAGGAGTTTTCGGAGCTATCTTTGGAACACTGATTTCTTTTGGTGTCTATTTTGCCTTTGACTGGGGACAAGCCATTGCCGAGGGTTCCAGACGAGTTTTGGGCGAAGAGCCCTCTGATTTTCAAAAGGCGATTCATTATCTTTTCGCGACGGACTTGCAGGCCGTTGATTCAATCTGGTTGGTGTTTTTTATTCCTTCGTTTCTGTTGATCATTTGGGCCATTCTCGACATTTGGCTTCTCAAGGATTCTCCGGCTCTTGCGGGATTTGATGAATTCGATCCCCACGATGCTTCCTCGGGTGAAGAGGACGAGGCTTTCAGCGCCATTCGGTTGCTGAAGAAAATCCTCACGAACCCAATTATGTTGACGGTGGCTTTGGTGGATTTTACCGCCGGTGTTTTGAGAAATGGTGTTTTGCAGTGGTATCCCATCATGGCCAAAGAAATTCCTCAGTTAGGAGCTGAGTGGGTTGGGAAACAATGGGGTCTTTGGCTTTGTATTTCTGGGATCGCGGGTGGATTCAGTGCAGGTTGGGTTTCAGATCACATTTTTCATTCTCGTCGGGGTCCTCCGGCGGCGATCATGAATTTCATTATGTTTTTTATGATGCTGGGGATTTTGTTCTTTTTGACAACAAATCCAATGATTGTAGGACTGGCCGCTATTTTTGTTTCTTTCGCGGTGATCGGGGTGCATTCATTGATGTCTGGAACCGCGGCGGCTGATTTCGGAGGACGTAAATCCACGGCGACAGCGTCTGGAATTGTCGATGGTTGTGTTTATCTCGGGAGCGGTTTGCAGTCGATCTCGTTGGGGTATCTCACGACCCAGAGCTGGCATTACTGGCCGCTATTTTTGCTTCCATTCACCGTGCTCGGAATGTTGTTTGCCATGCGCATGTGGTACAAATTGCCCGAGGCAACTCGCCGGTATTTGATGACCGTTGAGAATATTCAAGTCACCACCGGCAAGGGATTTCGAAGGATTCGGGCCACAAAAACTGAAATTTCTGGGAAAGAGTAGTTCCAGTTTTAGATTAAACAGATCCGATGGCCTTCAACCAAGCGGCTGTCGGCTCAATCAGTTTTCTCTGTGCAGTATCAAATAGGCCAAATGTAAATAGCGCTTCGCTTGCGATACTTCCGTCGGCTCTGTGCATCTGCTGTTTCAAAGTTCCAATGCGGCCCTTGTAACCAACGAGCTCTGTCGTGATAACGATATTTTCACGCAGGCGCAGTTCTTTCATGTACTTTAAATTCACTTCTAAAATCACCGGCCCCTGTTTGAGCTCGTTGATGGTTTTCATTCCATAACCATTTCCGGTGATTAGCTCCCACCGAGCCTCTTCATACAGAGTCAGATAGGTCGCGTTGTTAACATGTCCAAACGTATCCAAGTGAGTCTCACGAATCAAAACCGGAAATTTATGGATCATCGAAAACCTCTTGATTGAACCGCCAAAGATAAGAGCCCCAAAAAAGTCTACTCATTTCAGAGCAAGAAGAAACCTCTTTTTGCAACCATCCTCAAATCACCGAGAAAATCCCACTGTCGACAAGTTTGACTTTTTCGGGGAAATCACCGGCTAGAACTTTGACAGTTTTGCCCCGTGTTTTCAAAGACTTAAGTCTAGTCTAGAATGGACCGATAGGCAGGATAGATGAAAAACGAGAGCAGTTATTACATTCATCAGAACGGCGTGCAGAAAGGTCCCTGGACCTTGGCCGAGATCGTTCGCAAAATCGACAGCCAAGAAATCCAGGCTGTTGACTATATCTTTGATGAATCTAAAAAGGACTGGGTGATGATGCTCGAATTCCAACACTTGGCCTCCCGGTGGAATCAGGCGCCGCCTCAAGCTCAGACTCAAAAGTCTCCGCGACCTAACTCTGCAGAGGAGTGGTTTGTTCTGCGAGGGGACAACAAATATGGCCCCTTTGTTTATCTGGATCTGGTAAAAATGCTTCAAGAAAAAACTCTCCAGGAGTTTGATTTTATTTGGAATGTGACCATGCAGGGTTGGACCCGGGTTTCTGAAACAGCAGAGTTTCAAGCCGATAAAATCAAGGCGTTGAGAGAGAAGGGCGAAGCGAAAGAATCTGCCATTTTCTTTCGCCGTAAACATGCTCGAACCAAGGTGACGACCTCGATTCTTCTTCATAACAATAAAGAAGTTTGGAAGGGACAGTCCTTAGAGCTCAGTGCTGGCGGTGCTGGCTTGGTGATTGATTCTGATCAGATAGAAGTCGGGCAGAATTTATTTCTACATCTAAAGGCCGGAGATGGAGTTCCGCCATTTAATGCCGTTTGCGAAATTGTTAGCAAACAAATTTTGGATGGCCACCATGGAAAAGTAGCAGTTCGTTACGGAGTTCGTTTTACAAAGATCAGTCAAACAGTTCAACAAGCCATCAAGAAGATTACCGATCAAGCAGCCTAGAGATGAGTCAAGATCAAGTGGGACTACGCGGAGGAGTTATGACAAAGAATCAATTTTGGATACTGGTGCTGATGACAGGACTTTGCACCACCGTTGGTTGCAACAAACAGCAGTATGGCTTGCCTGATCAAACTCAGGACTTCGCTCAAACCGTCACCTACAACAACAAGGTGGACGTGGTCATGATGGTGGATAACTCTTCCAGCATGAGCCAGTATCAAAACAAATTGGCGAATGAAATTCCGGGAATGATTGTGGCCTTGGATCAACTTGGAATGGATTATCGAATTGTCGTCATCACCACTGACATGAGGACGGGCGGCAATGGCGGTCAATTCGTGGGTTCTCCAAAAGTTCTCTCGGCCAATACACCAAGCCTTGCATCCACGCTGTCCGCAAGAATCA
>PEZR01000190.1 GCA_002773975.1 Bdellovibrio sp. CG10_big_fil_rev_8_21_14_0_10_47_8 | reverse complement strand
CAAAAATATCGCGACCAAACCGGACTGATAAAAAATGATCAACATTCACCCCATCATAAATCATTCGAAGACGATCATCTCCGTTGAAACATGGTGCTTGCCGCGTGAAATTTTCCAAGGCACCCCGACTGACCGCAACCAGGCTTGTGGCATATTGATAAAGCCAATGAATCATCAACTTGTCCTGAAGTCTCCGGCGTAAGCTCAGCCCATGCCGAGATCCAGTCGTGTGCAGGTGCGCCAATCGAACAGGAACATTCGCCCAAGCCGCCAACAGCAGAAGAAAGCCTGAAAACAGTTGAACATGAGAGTGAACCACATCATATTTTTCTCGCCTTAGAAGTCGATAAAACCTCCAAGGAAAAAGCCAATTTAGCTTGATGGGAAAAACACGCCCCCCCAGACTCTGAATTTTTGGATCCAGATCCCCGTCCTGTCCTGACAGAGATACAAAATCAAACAACACCGACCGTAAAGAGTCTGGCCCTTGGAGCTTCTCCATCATATCCATGGCCCGCATCTCGGCGCCGCCTCGATCCATTTTTCCAAAAATATGCAGAATCTTCAGCTGTTTTATCATTGGGTTTCTCGCAGAAGACGCCATTGTCTCTCGTGATAAAGAAGAGCCATCAATTGCAATAGACAGCTCAAAATAGCGCCCAACAACAAGGCCAAGCTCATTTTGATCAAAGAGGCATCTTGAGCAGCCCAAGTAAGAAACGCAAAATGAATGACGAATCCAAGCCCCTGCAAAATCATCTTTGTACGAAATTTCCGAAGGGCGCTGATACCAGCACCAAAAAAAGCCGTGATATAACTAAAACCAGCGGCTACTGCTAAGATAAAAAATGACTTACTCTCTTGTGCGTATTCAGAGTTATTGATCAGGGTTAATATCTCTGTTCCCCAAAAATAACAGACCAAGCTATTCACAATTCCGATCAGAGCTCCCGCTAAGGCCAACTTGAAAAGCAGCTGCCGAAACCCTTTGAACTCATTGGTGACGGTCATGGTCGCAAGTCTTGGCCCCGGGGCGGCCGCGAGAGCACCCACCACTTGATTTCCCAACATCAACGGATAACTGAGTGCTGCAAAGATCCCCAAGGCTTTCATATCCAAACTGTGCTCGATAAAATACCTCGGCAAGTTGCTTTCCAAAGAGCTCAATACCGCCGCAACACCTAAGGGCATGGACAGAAAAAGAAGATTTCGATAAGCGATAAACTCATTTGGTTGGTGACGGAGCTTGAGACTGAAGTTTTCGCCAGCGTATTTTCGCCAGCGAGGAATGTCGTGAAAAACTCCAATGATGACGGTAGACATTAACAATCCCAAACAGGCGACATCGAGCTGTGAAGTTTTCCATAAGAGCAGATTAAAAATCAGACAAGAAAGAGCTCCTCGAAAGAGCATCGAGAACGCAATTTGATCATTACGATGGTGCTTTTGCCACAGACCATAGCCCATATCGATGCAAGATTCGAAGGCTTTGACGAGACTAATAATGACAATGGTCTTAGTTTCGAAAAAAGAAAATGATGCGAGTTGCGTCACCAGAAAAACGACAAAGATCGAGGACAGCGAAGTCCAAACGCGCACCGCCCAATATTGAGAGAAAGAATATCTTTGATCCGCGTCACTGATCAACACGGCTCGAAGTCCCAATGACATCAATAAGTTGATCGGCGCATTCACCGCCAAGGCAAATGAAAACACTCCAACCATTTCGGGATTGGTCAACTTCACCAACCCGACCAAAACTAGGTACTGAGTTGCTGCATAAACTAGGTTTCCGACCAACAGCCAGGAAAATCCATGTCTAAGTCTGGTATGGGAAAATCTTGCCTCTTGTTTCAATCTTAACAATCTCATCATAATTAATTCAAGAATGCTAATTTTTTGGGGGGTGAATGAGAAATTTTCGGAACATTCTGCAATTCGCAACAAGAGATATTCGCCGATACGTGGACATTGCCGTCCTTGGCGCCGCCTCTCAATTAGCTATAATCTTAACGTTCATTGGTTCGGGCCCTTCCTTTGACCGCTCCAAGCTTCCACCATCCGCATTCCTGATCCTGTTCTCACTGATCACTCTGTGGCCCTTTCTTGTCCGCGGGCGAGCCTGGCGGCTGGTTTCCGCCTACGATGCCATTCGTTTGGCCAAAGGCGTGACTCTCACAACCCTCGGTTTTATCGCTGTTTATGTGACCAGCTATTTCAACATTCATTTCTTGCAGTGGATTCTATTCAATTCTCTTTTTTCTCTGGTTGGCCTCTGCGGCGTTCGAATTGCACGCCGACTTGTTTTTGAGAGAAAAAACCGAAAAGCCAATGTCACCGGGCGCAGAACTCTCATCCTTGGGACCGGAGTTCCGGCGTGCAGTCTTGCTGCCCGCTTTACCCGAGAACCCGCGTTGGGAATTCGCTTGGTTGGTTTTATCACGGATGATTCCAAGTCCATCGGTTCTAAAATCGAGGGAGTCAATGTTCTTGGCGGAATTGAAAACTTTGAGCAAATCCTCACCGACAATCAAGTGCAAGAGCTGGTGATTTCTCAAAAGTTTCCTGATGGCGCAAGACTTCGGGACCTTTTGCAGAAAGCGCATCGCCTGGGTATTCGGCCAAAAATCATGGCACATTTGAATTTTGGCGAGACCGGCCACGCCGGAGTTGAAACTTTGCGAGAAATCAATCTCTCTGACCTGTTGCTGAGACCCCGAGTGGACGTAGACCTCAAGCCCACTTATCGACTGGTCCAAGGACAAACCGTCCTGGTCACTGGCGCCGGGGGATCCATCGGCCAAGAGCTGGTTCGACAACTGGTTCGCATGAATCCAAGACAAATCCTGCTGTTAGACCAGGCCGAGTACAATCTCTACGCCATTGATTCAGAGATCAAAGAGATGGGTCTGTCTTCTCAGGTGATTCCAATTCTTTCAGATCTTCGCGAAGTCACTTTGCTTCAACAGCTGTTTAATCTCTACCGACCCAACCTCGTTTTTCATGCCGCGGCTTACAAGCATGTTCACTTGGTGGAGGCCAATGCCAATGCCTCGATTCTCAACAACATCACCAGCACAAAAAATTTGCTGGATGCTTGTATCAAATATCAGGTCGAAAACTTTGTCATGATCTCTTCTGATAAGGCCGTGAATCCCCAAGGAATTATGGGCGCGACAAAACGAGCTTGTGAAATGTTGGTTTCCCATGCCGGCGAAGTTGAAAATCGCAACTACTGCTCAGTGCGTTTTGGAAATGTTATCGGAAGCAGCGGAAGTTTTATCCCACTGTTGAAGAAACAAATACACAATGGCGGACCTGTGACAATCACTCACCCGGACATGGAACGCTACTTTATGTTGATCCCCGAGGCTGTCTCATTGGTTCTAAAAACTGCCTCAATGTCGCAGCCGGGTGACATCAATATTTTAAAAATGGGTGAACCCATTAAAATTCTCGATGTGGTCAAGAGCTTGATGACCTTGATGGGAAAAAAACAAGACGAAGTCCCTCTTATTTTCACAGGCATGAGGCCTGGCGAAAAAATGAAAGAGGAGCTCTATCTGTCTAGAAATGAAATTCAGACAACCCACCCCGACATCGTGGTTCTCCCCAAAGGAGCTCAGCTTCCTGGCATTCATAACTCCTTTGGAGAATCCGTGCTCACGATCGAACGAATTATTGATCTCGCAAGGTCTGGCTCAAAAGATGCCAGCAGCTTACTTCATCAACTGGTTGAGAGTCAGGACCAAAGCTCTCTTCAACTCAGCAAAGGAGACTCTCGTGGCAACACCAAAACGCCCCAACTCGTGGCTTAAATCGGTGGATTCCTTTGGCAAAAGAGCCTTTGATCTGATCGTCTCAGGTATCGCCTTGGCAGTTCTGTCCCCGCTTCTGTTGGCCATTGGCTTAATGGTCCGACTGATCGATGGCGCACCAATTCTATTTTTCCAAAAACGCCCCGGGAAACATGGCAAAATTTTTCGAATTGTGAAATTTCGAACAATGAAAGAGGCCTCCTCGTCAGCCATTAAATCTGATGAGTTTCGACTGACTCGTTTGGGAAAATTTCTCCGCGCAACCAGTTTGGATGAGCTTCCAGAGCTGTGGAATGTTTTTGTTGGCGATATGAGTTTCGTCGGCCCTCGCCCTCTGATCGTTGAGTACCTTCCCCGATACAACTCTAATCAAAGCCGTCGCCACAATATCCGGCCAGGAATCACCGGTCTTGCGCAAATTCACGGACGAAACCAGCAGTCTTGGGAAAAAAGATTCGAGGACGATGTCTGGTATGTCGATCACCGAAATTTTGCCCTAGATTTAAAAATCCTATTTATTACTTTGTATCAGGTGGTTCGCAAAGAGGGCATCAGTGCCCAAGGCTTTGCAACTATGCCAGAATTTTTTCCGTCAACAAACGACGTAGCGGAACCGGCCAATATTGAAATGTCGAGCGCCGAAATCAACGAAAATGACGTCGCTGCGGTTGTAAAGGTTGTTCGCTCGGGACGACTGGCGCTGGGCCCCAGCGTCGCCGAGTTCGAAAAGAACATGGCTAAATATATCGGAGTCAAACATGCGGTCGCAGTCTCGTCAGGGACCGCAGCCCTGCATTTAATTGTGAAGTCCTTGGGCATCGGCCCCGGCGACGAAGTGCTGGTTCCCTCATTCACATTTGCTGCCAGTGTTAGCGCCATTTTGTATGTGGGCGCAACACCTGTCTTTGTCGATATCTGCACAGACACATACAACCTGGATCCAGCTGACCTTGAACGTCGACGAACTTCAAAAACCAAGGCCATTATGGTTGTTGATGTTTTTGGTCATTCCGCCGACTGGGACTCCATTCTCAGCTTCGCAAAAAAACATCAGCTTCTGGTGATCGATGATTGTTGTGAAGCCTTGGGGGCCGAATATCGGGGTCAAAAAGTGGGATCTTTCGGAAATGCGGGCGCCTTTGCCTTTTATCCCAACAAACAAATTACCACGGGCGAAGGGGGAATGATCGTCACCAACGACGATGAACTTGCTCGCCTTTGCAGAAGCTATCGAAATCAGGGCCGAGATGAAATGGGCCAATGGTTAGATCACGCCCGCCTGGGTTACAACTACCGAATGGATGAAATGAGCGGAGCACTCGGAGTTTCGCAGCTTTCAAGAATTGAGTCGATCTTGCTCAAGCGTGCCAATGTTGCAGACATGTACAATAAACGTCTTGCCAATATCCCTGGCGTACAACTCCCCGTGATCAAAGAAAACATGCGTATGAGTTGGTTTGTGTATGTGATCACATTGAAAGAAGGACTCAGCGCCTCGAAGCTGATTCGAGAACTAGATCATCGGGGAATCCCCTCCCGGGCCTACTTTTCTCCGATTCACCGTCAGACCTACATGGCAGAACACTTGACGGTAACTCCGATTCTCCCCGTAACGGATCGACTGCGAGATCGAACTCTAGCTCTGCCGTTTCACAACCATATGACCCGGGAGCAGGTCAATTCAGTCGCCAGGGCAATCGAGGAAATTCTATCGAATAAAGAAACAACCAACACCCCCGTGGAGATGGCCTATTAAATCAACGGACCTTCTTTTTCTTTTTTTACGACCAAGAAGCCTGATTATTCTGGTTTTCTTCACGCTATCATCGGCGTTGATCGGTTTTTTCCTTTCCAGTCTATTGACCCCACGTTATGCGATTTCAGCTCTTATTCAAATTGCCAAGATCGGTGGCGGCGAATCTTCCTCGTCCGTAGAAGTCGGCTTTTCTCCGTTCTTAAAATCTGGAGGTAATTCCTCTATTAAGCAGGAGGCCATTTCTTATATCGAATTTGATTATATCTCTGGCGCGCACTCCAAAGCTGGAATCCACTTGACCGAGGTCAAAGATGAAAAATCGACAGATCTCATCAAAATTGTCGCCGAAGGTTCAGAACATAAAAAAATCAAAGCCTTCCTTGGGGATCTCATCAAAGATCTCCAAGGGAAATATCAAGGTCGGATCAACGATATTGTCAAACACAGCAATACTCGCATTCATTTTTTAAAGACTGAAATAGCCTCCTTGCAATCCTTAATGGATGACGTAGAAAAAGCTCTCGACAATGTGGGCCCCTCCCCTACCCTGGTTGTTCAAATGATGGATCTTAAACATGACATGGTTAAACTCAAACAGGAGCTCTTGAGTTACGAAGCCAACTTCTCTCCTGAAAAAATTCATAACTTCGAAATTAGGTCCGCTCATCTCGTCAATGGTGGAAACGCCGTTTGGCCAAAAAGAGGGTCAATGACTCTCTTTGCGATGATCTTGGGCATGGCGGTCACAGCCTTCATTATTTTTATCGTTGAACTTTCCAAGTTCAAACGGATTGCCAAAGAGCAGCCCAGCGTCCATGATATAATGAAAAACGTCTCCTGAATTTCTAATTTTTAAAAAAAGGGACCTGTTATTTATCTTGCTGCTCATCTTGGCATAGGAGCCGCGTCAATACGACTGGCTTGGCGAAAGGCCCCGCTCATCACCCTGCTGATCGGAACAGTTCTATCCGATGTGATTGATAAACCCCTCTTTTATCTGGCCGCAAACTTTGGCAATTCTGAAATTCGAGATATCTTCTCAGGAACCAGAACCCTGGGGCACACCGGGCTCTTTTTTTTAGCCTTCCTAATGCCGGCTCTACTTTTGAAAAGTCAAAAATGGCTGGCTCTTGCTCTTGGAATACTCACTCATCTGGCCTTGGATACCTACGGTGCGGTGGACATGGGGACTTCTCGGAATGGAGTTCTGCATATGATATTGTGGCCCATCTTTGGGACCAGCTTTCCTCAATATGAATTTTTGGATTTTCACGCTTACTGGAGCCCCTGGGTCGGGAGGCCTCATCTGATCTTAGAAATTCTTGGAATTCTAGCTCTGCTTATTCTTGTGATTCGAAAAAAGAAGACCAAGAAGAAAGACGTTAACCGCCCTTAAGAGCTGCAAGACAGGGTCGAACAACCCGGCTGATGACGAGCCCAATCCGGACGTTTTTGAGCATAACTTTGCTGACCAACTTGCTCACGATAGGGATTCTCAAAAACATGTAGAAGCTTTTTTACCTCAGAAAAATCTCCATTTTCTGCGGCAGTGATCGCTTGGTGAAGCAGATAATTTCTTGGTACATAGATCGGATTGGCTTGATTCATTCTCTGAGCCAGGACCTCTGGATTCAGAGCTTGGCCAACAAGCCTCTCTCGATATATTTGCAACCAAGAACCCCACCGCTGCACGAGATCTTGCGATACCGAATCCTTGTAAAGAGCCTGTTTTAAAAAAATCGGCAGGTCTTCATTTTGTTTTTGATCCGCCGTGAGCATATATCCAGAAAGACCTCGAAAAAATAAAGTCATGTCAGTTTCTTCGGATTGCAAAAGCGCATCCATCTCGGCCAAAAACTGAATGTCGTCGCTGGTCTCCAACTTTGACAGCCCCAATTTCTGCGCCATCATTTGCAAAAAATATTCGCTGTAAAAAGATTCAAAGTCTTCAAGGGCATGTTGCCAAACCTTTTCCTGATGAGGATGCAGAACCATTAGGGCCTGGGCCAACATTGCCAAGTTCCACTGGGCAATCCCTGGCTGACGGCCATAACAATATCTCCGCCCAGGCAAGTCCGTGGTGTTCGGGGTCCAGCTCGGATCAAAATTATCCAGCCACCCATAGGGTCCATAATCGATGGTCAAACCTAGAATCGACATGTTGTCTGTA
>PEZR01000039.1:5133-7858 GCA_002773975.1 Bdellovibrio sp. CG10_big_fil_rev_8_21_14_0_10_47_8 | reverse complement strand
CTGGACAACTCCTGAAAGCCATTAAAAAAGTTCGTGATGTATTGATTGAGCCCTTTGTTTTCTTGCTCATTAAAGATCTGCTCGACTCGGGTGAGTGCAGACTCTCGTCCCTGCTGCATTCCCAGCTGACCCGATTCTTTTTGCAATTGTTTTTCAATGAAAGGATTGTTGGTACGGGTGACCTCGCCGGCGCGGTTCCCCATCCCCACCTGGGCACCACCCTCGACGATAGGCGGAGCGGTCTGGATCTCTACGCGTTGGCGAGAGTAACCTTCCGTCGCTTTGTTGGCGATATTGTGAGACACCGTTTGCAACGCTTGCTGACTGTTCATCATCGCGCGTTTTCCGATGTCCATCATCGCATGGATTTTCGCCATCCTTGGCTCCCACCCTTGAGATCAATCGATCCGTTCTAGTTTCAAACTTCCTTACTTACAAAATTTCCTGCGCGAGCGGGGCCATAAGCCGCCATCGTTCCTTCTCGAGCATAAGTTTTCTTTCCAGCCAATGTGTCTTTGATGTCATTCATCGCCCCATTCAAAGAATGGAGTGCAGACTGAGCATATTGCTCGTTTTCTTTGTTGATATCCGAAGCTCGCTTGACCAGCATTTCAAGAGCAGCATGGATCACTCGCAAACGATTGGCTTCTTCCCCCTGAATAATTTTTGCCATTTCCAGCAGTCTCGGATTTTTTGAATCAGCTCCGATCAAATCTGCAAACTCTTTGGCATAACGTTCCCGAGCAGAGTCCTGGGAGCGAATCTTGTACAACAAAGTTTCTTTCACCTTGTTGCTGTCGTTGAGCTTTTCAACATCCGCTGCAATCAGAATATCTTTCTCCTTGCGAACCACATCGAGCAAAGATCGATAGAGCTTGGTTAACTCTTCCAAGCAGAGAACTAATTTCTGATAAGATCTTTCATTCGAGGCTTCCATGCAATTAACTCCACATCAGTTCTTCATCCACCATTTTATCTGCGATATCTTTTGAAGAAACGTTGTATTTTCCCTCATCAATCATCTTCTGTAGCCGAGCCACCTTGGCTTCATCCACATCCGGAGAGGCTGCCGCAACTTCTTGAGCTCGTTTCATGTCCTGAGCCCGGTCAGACAAATCAACTTTGGCAGCTCCAAGATCTGAGTCAAATAACGAAGCTTTACCTGTCTCTTTGCCAGAGATTTTGAGTTTGTCGCTGATCTCTGTTTTTTCAGCCTTGCCAGAATCTTTCAGGTTGAGATTCTGCCCGACCTTGTTGTGTGTAATTTTCATAGGAGCCTCCATGCTTAGTATTCAGTGTATCATATTGCAACAGGTCGTCCAAAGGAATCCATGTCATTCGACCGTCCAAAATAAATTTTTTGCTTCAGGACTGAGAAGCCCAAGCCTTTGTCCAGCTTGAATTTCCTTCAAAGGCTGAGCGCTCAACTGAGAGTCAATCTGACCACGAAACACCAATTGACTCTTCCGGCCGTTGGTGTGGGACATCTCCAATAAATACTCGTCCGGATTGATTTGTTGAGTACCTAATAAATTTCCGTCCCAGGGCGCCAGGACCTCTCTGGGGTTGCCATCGTCCTTCTGCAATGCAGCCATCTGCAAATCGTATTGAACTGTCAATCGTTGGGGTTTTACTTCTGTACCTGGTTGGACTTGAATCTTAATAGGACTACGCTCTGAAGTTTTGATTGCCGTCATTCCTGCGTTCTTTTGATCCAACTGGATCGGCCCCATGGGTCTTTGCGGCGCAGACTTGATTCCCATACCCGGTCCCAATTTGTCCAAAAGCTGTTTATAGATCATATCGGCGAGACCAATTCCCCCTTTGTCCCCCCACTTTTCCACATACTCTTGATCCAATTGTTCCCGAAAAATTTTCTCGGCCTGATTCGCTTTGATAAATCCATCTTCGCTGACCGTGCTTCGCATTGCTTTGGTCATCTCGCGCAAAAATTGTTTTTCATAAAGTTTCGCCACGTCCTTGAGCTTTTGATCTTGCTCTTCCGGAGTGGCTACCCGTCTCATGCTCTGGTATTGATTGATTTTCATGAGACGGAAAAAAGAAAGTGGGGAGTTGAGTCAGAGAATCCAGCGCATCCTGCGCTTGAAACTCTATGAGTGAATCTCAGCTTCGGCCTGTTATCGCCAATCCTTGGCGTTTGCTGACCTATTGCTCCTGTTTCCTGCGAGAAACTTGAGATCCGCGACCGTCCTTGGTTCCTGACCTCTAACTCACCCTCCCCGCGCTCAAAATCCATCCATAGACTTTGAGCGGATATATTTATTTTATTCAATGCTGTGCAAATCTCATAATTTTTTTTCATAAAACTTCAAGTTCCCCGTGCAAAGCTCCAGCTGCCTTGATGGACTGAAGTATTGAAATCAAGTCCTTAGGACTGATTCCGAGTTTATTCAGGGCCTGAACCAGGTCCCCAACATTGACCCCAGAATCCAAAACCATGACTTTTTCTTCACTGCCTTTTCCGTCTTTAGATTCTTTTCCACCCACTTTGACCGACAGATTTCCATGAGACAATGCCACCCGAGAGATCTTTACTTTGTCACCAATGATGACCGTCCCGGTTCTCTCATTGACCACCACGCGAGCCTTTGTGTCTGGATTGATCTCAATTGCTTCGATCGTTGCCAACAACTCAACGCCTCGCCCCTCATAACCAAAGGGAGTCACAACGTCGATGGTGCCCGCATCTTTTGCCGTGGCGTAC
>PEZR01000039.1:0-5094 GCA_002773975.1 Bdellovibrio sp. CG10_big_fil_rev_8_21_14_0_10_47_8 | reverse complement strand
GCGGCAGTGATGAAGTCCGGATTATGCAGCGTCAGACGATACATTTTTCGAGAAGAGAAGTCGGCGCTGACATCTTTTTCAATGATGGCTCCGTTGGGAATTCGTCCAACGGTGGTGAAGGCTGATTTTCCTTCACCGCCAATAATGATCGACCCCTGAGCTACCGCATAGATCTGCTCATTAGCGGCCCTTAACGGCGTCTGCAGCAGCGTTCCGCCCTCCAGCGAAGATGAGTCACCTAAAGCATTCACCGTGATGTCCATGGGATTTCCAGCTTTGCTGAAAGGTGGCAGAGTCGCCGTAATGATGACCGCCGCCACATTTTTACTGTCGACCTGATTGGAATCCAATTTCACGCCTAACTTGTCGAGCATGCGAGCCACCGATTTGCTGGTGAATTCACTCTTCCCATCGCCTGTGCCCTTCAGACCCACGACAATCCCATAACCGATCAGCTGATTTTCACGAACACCTCGAATGCTGGAGATGTCCTTGAGCCGAGCAGCCGAAGCCATCGTGACCGAAAATAAAATGGAAATGACCATCAGAGATTTTATCACTGCACACTCCTTCGAAGGCTCACCACATCATACTGGGGGTCTAAAAGTTTGTTCGAGCTCACGCCCTCGTCATTATAGTCCTCTGGACGGATGATACCGGTGACGATGACTTTGTATTCTCGTTTTCCAATCATGAAAGGCTGAGCCCCTTTCACGCGGTAATTGCCGTCAGCCATGCGTTCGATAATTCGAGTCGGCACAGCTCCCACGTCCAATGGTTCGTCCGCCTCTTTCTTGTCCGCAGCAGCTGCAGCAGTTGAAGCCGGTGCTCGATCTGACCCTTCAGCCTTTTTGGGATTTGGATTGTTATCCGCGATAGGTGTTGTTTCCACTGGCTGTTGAGACTTCTTTTCCTCTTCTTCCAGTTGTTTCAACAACATCTTGATGACAGCGACCTTGGTTTCGATCTGCTTTTGAGCGCCGCCCTCGACCTTCACATTCAACAGATCTCCCTCACGACGTGTTCTGTTTTGCGAAAAAAGATAGGCGCCCTGGCCTTCCATCACCCACATGCTGCCCGCCTGAGACCCAAGATCAGACTCTTCTTCCATCTTTGTTCGAGTCATCCGTCGGTACTTGCGGTCTGCTGTATTGAGAACCTGTGGGGTCTCTGAAAATCGGACTAGATCATTTTTAGCAGCAGGAGGTTTTTCATCTTCGCCCAAAATTCCCTGCAACGTAGAACACCCCGAGTTCATCAAACTCAGTCCAATAAAAATTAAAAACAGTGTCTGAAAAAACAAACTTCTCTTCATTTCCATCTATTGCACCCTCACGATTCCCTTTTCAGTCAAAATGCCAGACAAATATCTCTGAGTATCGACGCTGCGGACTTTGATCAAATCGCCGATACCACCAGATTCTTCTGCCACACCGCTGGAAACGATTTCAAAATCGTCTGTTCCCAGAATAATTTTAACAATCTGCCCTCTTTTTGCGGCCGGCTCTTTTTTGACGTCCGAGGAGAAGATCGTCTGACCGGCGGTCAGGGTCCGCGCTGCCAACTTTCCGACAACATCTTTTTTAGTCGGAACTCCGTCTCGGGAATACTGCAAACTGACACGCCTCATCTCAAAATCTTCATCAGATATTTTGTCGTTCAATGTCACCAGTCTTTTTGCGACAGGGGCCATTTTAAAAAATGAAATTCGGCCTGATATCCAATAAGAATTTTTCCCTTGGGAAGTCGTCACCGACAATGGCAGCAGAAATCCGCCAGCCCCCCTCAGGGACTGGGTCTCCAGGCGTGTTTGCAGAATTTCACCCGAACCTTGAACCAAAGGAAGTCGAAGCTCATCCATCTCGAACTGACAGTCAGAGCAGAGGTTGGACGCTTGGGCGATAATTTCACGAGAGATGTCGGCGATCGAGAAATAATTGCGTTTGCTTTGAATCGTGAAAACTTCAGGGATCTTTACAGAAATTTGCTGAAGATCTTGAAAGGACAGTTTCTGCCGTAAGATCACGGCCAATCGATCACTGGGAATTTTCTGAGTTTCCTCGGCGTTCATGGGCTCCAACACCACCGTGTCGTAAAGTCTGTTCCAGATGTCTCTGTTTTCACTGGAGGCCTCTGTCAGGTCTCCTAAACGGATCGGCTGGCCAGTGCGGACCGTCGATAACTCTTGAACACGGAGTTCAAAACGAGCTGCCTGTGCCGCAAGAGAACCAAATAAAATAAGAGCACCGAACAAGAATCTCAATCGCTACCTCATACTATTGACGGACTGAAGCATCTGATCCGCCGCCTGAATGGCCTTCGAGTTGGTTTCATAAAAACGTTGAGCTTGAATCATATTCACCATTTCATCGACCACATTGACATTGCTGCCCTCAAGTTGGCCCTGAGCTATATATCCCGTACCTTGCAATCCAGGCCGAGTCGCAATTGGTTGACCACTGGCACTGGTTTGAACAAAAAGATTTTTTCCGATGGACTTAAGGCCCGCTGGATTCACAAAATTCACAATATCAATCTGACCAATCACAGCCGGAGGATCATTGAGCCCTTTAATGATCTTCACTTCACCCGAGGCCGAAATATCAATTCCCGCCGCATCCGCTGGTACCGTAATTTCAGGTTGCAAAAGATTTCCGTTTTTGTCGATCAAACGACCCTGAGGGTCTCGTTTAAATGCACCATCTCTCGTATACCCAACCGCGCCATCAGAGGTTTGTATCTGAAAAAATCCGGCGCCTTCGATCTGAAGGTCAAATGGATTTTTGGTAATCATCGCAGAGCCAGAGGAAAAATCCTTTTGTACGGCCCCTGTCTTCACACCCATACCCGTTTGAACTCCCGTGGGGGAAATCGAATTCAGACCGGTGGCCTGCCCTGGTTCCTTGATCGTTTGATACATGAGATCTTCAAACTCAGCTCGGGACTTTTTAAAACCATTAGTGGAAACGTTGGCCAAGTTATTGGAGATAACCTCCATATTTGTTTGCTGAGCTTGCAGGCCTGTTGCCGCTGTATTCAATGCCTTAATCACTCTTTACCTCCCGACGAAATGAACCCTACTTCACACTTCCCACCACATTGATCAATTTATCTGCCATCGAATCATAGGCATGAATGGCCTTCTGTGTACTTTCAAAAACTCTTGTCGTTGCAATCATGTCTGTCATTTCTTGAACCACGTTGACATTGCTCATTTCCAGAGCCCCCTGTTTCAGAGAGGGATTCGCTACTTGCGAGACCTCAGGTTGAGCATTGGCCTTGAATTCATAGAGCGACCCGCCGACCTTACTGATCGAGTCTTTTTGCGGAATACTCACCAGCGAAAGTCTCCCGATGTTGTTTTCGCCCTCCATGATATCGCCACCCTCAGTGATCACCACTGGAGCTTCACCAGAGACACGGATCACTCTGCTAGCCATGTCTGCACCAGGTTCCCCGGACTTCAGCACTGGTAACCCATCTTTGGTTACCAGTTGGCCATTCCCATCAATTTTGAAAGCACCGACACGGGTGAACTTCAGGCCCGATGGCGTAGCCACTTCGAAAAATCCATCTCCATCGATAGCGACATCCAACGGATTGCCAGTCATTTTTAGACTGCCCTGAGAAAAATTAGTAAAGGTTCCAGTCGCATCCACAAAACTTTTGTCCCCGCCCTGCATGTCATAGAAACTCTCGACGGAGGCCGGGATTCGAGGAACCTGAATCACACTCGGAGGTTTTTCATTGGCCGTCAGATATTCATTAAAGACTTGCTGATCACGCTTGAACCCCGGAGTATTCACATTGGCCAGATTATTGGCAATTGTGTCCATCCGTTCTGATTGGGCCATAGCTCCGCTCAAGGCGGTATAAATACCTTTTGTGCTCATCGAGTCTCCTCTGGACTATGCTAAGAGCAACCCTTGTGCCGAAGTGGAGCTGTCCTTAAGACTGGTCCAGGAGATCCAGAAATATTTGAAAAAAAACTCTGGACTTCATTTTACGCGGAATGCAGCCGACAAGAGCGCTGGCAAACTAGACCTCTCGACCAAGGAAGAGGCATTTTTTCGTCAAAGACCTGTCTTCTGCTGTCAAAATATTTACTCTCACGAATTTATAAAAGATAATCAAAGTGATGTTTTCACAACTGTGTTTGAGCTTCATTTTGTCTTTGCAAATAATCGTGCTGCCAATCAGCCAAGCGTTGGCCGCAGTCCCACCGCAAAAAACCCTGGAAGAAAGGCTCAAAGCGCGAGCCCAGAGAGCCCCTGCCACCAAATTCACGTCTTTGATTTTTGATTTGCCTCTGACCTACAACAAAAAAGTCAGCTTTTGGATTTCCTATTTCCAAAGCAAAGGGAAAAACTGGTTTCGTGACTGGCTCGAGCGATCCAGCAAATACATGCCATTTATTCAAAAGGAACTGAAGAATGCAGGCCTGCCTCAAGATCTTGCCTTTATGGTTATGATTGAAAGTGGTTTTCTCCCAACCGCCGTTAGCCACGCCAATGCGGTTGGACCTTGGCAATTTATGCAAGCCACGGGCGAGCGTTATGGGTTGAAGGTGAATTCTTGGCTGGATGAGCGACGAGACCTCAAGAAGAGCACTCTCGCCGCCATTCGATACATCCAAGATCTTTATCAAGAATTTGGCTCGTGGTACTTGGTCGCCGCCAGCTACAATATGGGCGAAAACGGTTTGCGACGGCAGATTGTGAAACGTCAGACTCGGGATTTTTGGACTTTGTCTCAGAGCGGAGCTTTGCCTCAGGAGACCATGGACTATGTTCCCAAAATTCTGGCGGTGATGATGATTGCAAAATCTCCGGCTCTTTATGGATTTCGAGACCTCGCGCAATTTGAGCCTTTGGACTATGACATTGTCTCCGTTCCTGGCGGCACCGATCTGGCCAATTTGGCAACGAAGCTGGGTGTCACCACAAAATCTCTGAAAGATCTTAATGCTGAATTGACTTTGGGCTATATTCCTTCTCGAATAGAATCACATACAATCCGAGTGCCTAAAGGATCGATCAATTTGGTCGCTCAGTATTTAGAGGGGCACAAGAAATAGCACCACGAGGCCCTGAT
>PEZR01000054.1:2428-7947 GCA_002773975.1 Bdellovibrio sp. CG10_big_fil_rev_8_21_14_0_10_47_8 | reverse complement strand
CCAATTTGTTCAATTCGATGACACTTCCCTGGCCCAGATTTAAAAGCTCGTTAACCGGCATCTTGGTTCGACCCAGCTCAACCGTGACCCTCAGGGGGATATCTAAAATCAATTGCAGATTTCGATCTTTGTTTTCTTCTGTGTCTGGCGTCGTGCTCAGATCTTCTGTTGATTCAGCAGCTGCTTCAGCCTCTCCGGCTGCGGCTTCACCAGCTGCAGCTTCTTGAGCCATTTTGTCTGCCAAATTATCCATGTTGTCAGCCATGACTATCCCCCTTGTTCGATGGCTTTTTTGTCGAGGGCTTTTGTAACCTGCACCGCGACAGTCCCGTGATGAATTCCATAGTAACCTTTAAACTTATTCACATTCTCAACCTGAATATTGAATTCCCCGGTCGAGTCTTGATCCAAAGGAATAACGTCTCCGACCTTGAGACCCATCATATCCTTTAACTTGATTTCGGTTTCACCCAAGTTGACCTTGATGTTCAAATCCGTTTCCATCAACTGATCCCGAATGATGGTGGTCCAAAGTTTTTTATCTGTTTGATCGGACTCGACTTGGAATCCAGAGGACAATTTTTGCCGAATGGGCTCGATCGTCGAGTAAGGAATCACAATCGTGATTGTTCCGTTGGCATTCTCAAGCTCTACGTCAAAGGTGGATGCAATCACCACATCAGTTGGCGGTACAATTCCCACGAACTGAGGGTTGACCTCCGTCCGCACGAACGAACAGCCCACTTTTTCTACCGAAGACCAGGCTTGCTCAAGATCATCGATGGCAAGATCAACGACTTTTTTAACAATTTGAAGTTCAATCTGAGTGAAGTCTTTTCCTTCGATTTTAGTATAAGGACGATCTGCGCCACCAAAAAAGCTATCCACCAGGGCATAAGCCAATTTGCTTTCGATCACAAATAGCGCGGACCCACGAAGGGTTGCGAAACGCAGAACCGTCATACAGGTCGGCATTGGCAACGTATTGATAAACTCTCCAAATTTCAGAAAGTCCGTCGACGCCAAAGTCAGGGAAGCAATTTTTCTCAACGCTGAAGATAATGATACTCGAAATGAACGCATGAATTTTTCATAGATGACCTCCAACTGAGGAAGTCGACCGCGGATGATTCGATCTTGACTGGTGAGATCGTAGGTGACGACCACCTTCTCTTCAATCGCACCATTTCCTGCTTTAGCCCCACCACCCTTGGCACCGCCCGAACCGGCTGCCTGAGCTGGTTCTGCACCACTGCCGCCATCTCCGTCGGAGACCGCGGCCAGGAGAGCATCAACTTCACTTTGTGATAGAACCTGATTCATCTCAGCTCTCCTAGTTGTAGATAAACTCGGTGAAGTACACGTTGACGATTTTACCCTTGGTCAAAAACGCATTCAGTGTGTCTTTGACTTCATTCTTCAAACCATCTTTGCCATCACGAGTTGCCACTTCGTCGTAGGTCTTGCTCGAGAGAATAATGATAATGATGTCGCGAATTTGGGCTTTACGTTTTTCGATCTCGACTTGGACCTGTTCTCCTTGAAGCTCGATCTCCATGTTGACCTTGGCAATTCGTCGACCTTTGGAGCCTGACAAATTCACAATGAAAGTTTCCAAGGGAACGACTTTGCCGATGAAAGATTTCTCTTCGCCAGCCTCTTTCTCTTGGGCATCATGTTCGCCCTTAATCACCTGCTCCACCTTTGGCTCGGCGGCTTCTTTCTGCTTGCCCTTAAAGAGCATAAAACCGACGCCAGCGACGATCAGCATATTGATCACCGCCAATGCGATGAGCAGGATGGGGGATTTCGAACTTGGACCTTGGGCCGGGGCCGCCGCTGGGGCTGCCGCTTCTTTTGCTGCATTTTCTTCAGCCACTTCATCCTCCTTGATGAAAGCAGACGTGTACTCTCCAAAATCTAAAGCAACGCCAATGCCAACAGGACCAAGATCAAGGAAGCTGGATCAAATGAATTGAATTGCCGATAAAGAAAGAAAAACACCAGGACCTGTCCCTCGGTCAGAGGAAAAATTTGACTCCGACCCCACGTCCAGTCGTCAGCCTTTTGACAGCCTCAAGACTCCGTTAATAAGTGACACCCACCTTTTGGTAGCAAGACCGCGTTATCAAGACTCCGTTAATAAGTGACACTCACCTTTTGGTAGCAAGACCGCGTTATCAAGACTCCGTTAATAAGTGACACTCACCTTTTGGTAGCAAGTGCGCGTTATTGGGGTGGGGTGGTGGGTTTAGTCTGTATCTGGGCTTAGGAAGCTGGCGAAGTCTTTTACGAGGGTGTCGGCAAGATGAGCATTGGTGGCGATCAGCGAGTTATTGTAGGGAGAATAGGTTTTTCCACGATAGGTGCAGACTTTTCCACCGGCCTCTTCCACCAATAAAATTCCAGCTGCGGAATCCCAGGGCTTCAAACCTTTTTCCCAAAACCCATCAAAGACTCCACGAGCAACCATTGCTAAATCCACAGCAGCAGCTCCCGCTCTGCGCACTCCACGACAACGTCGAACCATGTCCGAGAAAACTTTCATTTGCTCTTGGAGATTGGGTTCATTTTCACCGAAAAAACCCGTGGCCAACAAGGAGTCCCGAATCTGTGTCGTCTCGCTCACCTGAAGACGCCGTCCATTGACAAAAGCCCCCTGCCCGCGAATCGCTGTGTAAACTTCTCCCAACTTGGGAATATCGATCACAGCCAACTGCATCTGACCTTTCCACTCATAACCAATACTGACGCAAAAAATCGGGAATCGATGAATATAGTTTGTCGTTCCATCCAACGGATCAACGATCCATCTTCCATCCGTCTTAGGGGCTTGGATCTTGGTCGAGTCCAGTGTCGACTCTTCGCCGACAAACTCATCTTGTGGAAAATTTTTCTTTAAATATGTGAAGATCGCTTTTTCAGATTCTTTATCCGCCTCGCTGACCAGGCCAGCCAGGTGTTTTTCCTCAATATGCTCCAGGCGGCCGTAATAATGCAGGAGAACCTCGCGACCAAGCTTTGCGGCATGAATCGCTTGATAGAGCGCGGCGTTCCAATTAGTGCCCAAATTCATTTTTACCCCTGGTCTTTGTTGCTCATGTTGTCTGTCAACATTATGACACGTTGACCTGGATTGTTGGCCGAAGCTAACATGAAATCAAGGGGGAATTTCCTATGACAACTGAGCGATACGGGTCCAAGACGGATGTGATCGTCAAACTGGTTCTTGTTTTCTTTATAGCATTGCTTTCTTTTTCTATCGGCACCTTTGTTGGTAAAAAATTTAGCGACAATCAACACAAAATGGCGCAACTCGAGCCGGGTGAAGAGCACGGAGAAGATTCCCATACCGAGGCCGTTGCTGACAGCATCGCCGAGGACCATCTCGCGCGGGACATCGCTTCGGTTCACCCCGATACCGAAATCAGACCCGAAAAGGCTTTGTCTGACGATGAGATCGCAAAGCTGGCAGAGGAATTTGTCACCGATGACGAGAGCGACACAAAAAATGGCCACATGACTGATAAAAACAATGATGGGCATACAGAAGCAAAAGCTGAACATGCTGCAGAGTCTGCCCACGGCGAAGAACACGCCGCGGTTCATCCAACCCAGAAGCCCAGCGAAAAAGCGAAAACAGAAGTAAAGAGCGAGCACCCCACAGCGGCTAAGCACGACGCTCTGGCTGAACAAGCCCACGAAGCCGTGGCTTTGAAACCTGCGGAACGTATGGCTCACGGGAAAGAGGCTCTGGCGGAAAACCCACCTCACAAGGCTTCTCGTATCCCCTCTTCTTTGCCAAAAGAAATCGCAGCCAGTGCTTTAGGCAAATACACGGTTCAGGTCTCTGCTTACCCAACTGAGAAAGAAGCTCAGACCAAGGCCGCTGAATTGAAAGACAAAGGATTTAGTTCTTTCTATGTTTCAGCCAAGGTCAAAGATAAGACTTGGTACCGGGTCAGCGTGGGACTTTTCACCACTCAGAAAGAAGCCGAAGCTTATATGAAGGACCTTAAATCTCGAGCGAAGGTTTCTTCTGCCATAGTTCAAAAAGTCACCAGCGCCGAGTAATGTGATTCTCTATCACTGAAATAAAAAACCCAGCTATCTTAGCTGGGTTTTTTATTTCTGAATTTCAACTGAAGATCTCTAGTTATTATTTGAAGGTACTGCTGCTTTTTGCTGATCATACTGCCTGGCCTTCAAATCCGCCTGACAAATCGCCAATTTTTCATCGTACTCATCCTGGCGTTTCTCAAGGACATTGCGGTATCCCCGAAATCTCTGAATTCGATCTTTCAAAAACTCATCACTCACGCCCACCAATTTATCTTGGCCATCAATACCGATTTTATAAACCTCTTCTTTGGAGGTCACACGATCGATCGGCTCTGTCCACATCAGCTTGCCATCTCCACCATTTTTTTTATCGGCGATATCCATCCGACACTTACGCAAAACCCCGTAAAGACCTTGGCTGCCATAAGTCCGATTGCCATAAACCCGATCTTCCAAAGTATAAACCTCGTTCTGTAGTTTTCTCAGCTCTTCGTTCATTTTTACTTTGGTCTGCACTACCATATTGCCATCTTTGACTCCGACAGAAGTGTCTCCGGTCACGACTTCATCCTTTTCAAGAGAAGTATCAATACTCTCGGCCTTATGTGGATTGGAAGAACACGCCGCCAAACTAACAACGGCAATAAAAACTGACATCATCGATTTCATTTTCATAAAATGATTTCCTTTCGTTGGATTCAACCTAGCGGCAGAAAATCACAAAGGGAATAGATGTCGCATAGACGCAAGAGCATGAAAGGACTGAGTTTAAAACTGTGTGCTAAAGGTAACTACCTCTGGTGTGGAAACAAAGATACAACTTTAAACTCTGACAAGGCCTCGTCAAAACCAGATCCCGGCCCGAAAGACGGCGCCCAAGGTGGGCTGCTGATCCAACTGATCTCCGAACAACAGGCGTGCTTCCATCGCCAACCATAAAATCTTTGGCTCAAAAGCCAGGCCAAAATTAACTCCGGTCAAAGGTCTCCAGGGACTGTCGTCAACACTCGAGATTCCCGACAGGTGAGTGGTGATCGTTTCTCGATAAGCACCGGCACCTCCACCAACATACGGAGTCAACTGATGCCACTGAATGGGCCGCCACTGAGCCCACAACATATTGTCCTCAAGAAGACGTTCAACATTCAAAGTGTTATTTCCGGAGGCCTCCGTGAATCGCGCGCTCTCGACCATAAACAGCCAACGCTGCCACCCCACACCCAATGAATAATGAGTCAAGTAGTGACTGTTCCAATCGTCATTGACATCTTTTTCTGATCGCAACTCACTGCCATAGGCCAGTAGAAAATGAATGGGTTCAGAAGCTTTGAGGGCCGAAACACTCTCACTTTTATTCGTCTTGGGCTGGGCCCATGCCAAACTCACTGACAAAGACGATACCAACAAAACGAAAATAAAATTCTTCCGACAACCGCAAATCATGACTTGTCCTGAAC
>PEZR01000054.1:0-2406 GCA_002773975.1 Bdellovibrio sp. CG10_big_fil_rev_8_21_14_0_10_47_8 | reverse complement strand
CACCGTTCAGTCGCCAACTTTTTTTGATCGTCCTCGGGAATTCGAGAGGCCAAATCAGAACACTCGGCATAACTCTCGCCCTGCACTTGGGCTGAAAACAAATTCAAAATTTCACTGGGTGCGAGATACTCATCGTCCTTGAGAGCGGCAAATTTTTCTCTCAATGTGGGCAGCGTTGCGATCAACCATTTGGCCATCAGCAAACGTGTCTCTGGCAGACTCAGTTTTCTCTGCTCCATGGCCACATAAGCAAAGTGCTGCAGGGATCTGGCAACTTGCGTGCCGAGCTGGTACTTGTTGTACTGAGGGGCCAACCGAATATCCATGGTGGAACTGAGCTTCAAATTTTCACCGTAGAGATCCAGTTTACGATTGTACTTTTCACTGGGAAGAGAACGTCCCACCAAATCAACGTCACCGGTAAAAATCCAACCCCAAACATCGGCTAATCCTTCATTAATTCCACCAAGCACAATCGCATGGTACTGTTTGCGCAAATCCTTTTCGTTTACCGTATGTCCCGGATTCCGCTCCGGCCCGGAGTCCGACGCTGACTCGAGACCGAATTTTTCTTCTAACCGAGATTCCCGGTGGGGAACCGAGGCCACCACCTCTGGATACAGGTCTTTCAAGGGTTGAATCACCAGTTTATAAAACAATGCGTGAAAATGTTCGTGGCCAACAACTCCGCCATTAGCCATCACTGGCAAAGCCTGCTGGGTATATGGCACCATCAAAAGAGCATCGTATTTTCCTGAAAAAATCGCATTGTTTTCTGAGTTCCCATTGGCATCACGATACTTGGCATTCACCGCCACCGTCGTCGGCCACGTAGCGACGCCTTCGGCCCCGGCCGCCGTATCCAAGTTGCGTAATTTTTCAAGATGAGCATACATCGTCAACAACTGCAGGCTGAGATCATCTTTGGGAATGATAACGCCCTCTTCGTTTCGGATATAACGAATTCGCGGACTGCGCCCCCTCAAGGCTCCACTCACTGAGTCTGGATCCATCAGAAATTGCGCCGCCAAACCCTTCAACTCGGTCAGGTTGGTAAGAGTAAACAGTTCCACAATTTTAAGACTGTATTGACCATTGAGAGCAAAGGGAACTTGCACCAAAACGCGGTCGCCGATTCGCAGATCTTCTTCTTGTTTTTTCCATGAGCAAGCCGCCAGACTCAACAAAAGAGACAGCTGCAAAAAACCAAACATCATAAATCTGAAAGAACGCATTCCCACTCCTGCTGCAAGTTGTTAGGTTTTAACCCACATTGGGCGAGACCACAATGTCCAGGCTTTTGACAGGCAAGTCTTACAGAGAAATGATCCCCTATATCAGACGTTGCTCTCAGGGCGAAGAATCCCTAGTATCTGTGCCCATGTCTGGTGAATTTGAAGCCTCTTTGATCACAAAAAAATTAAATCCACCCCAAAATGCGGCCGTCACCACCACCGACGGCCCCCTATTGATTCTGGCGGGGGCGGGCTCTGGCAAAACACGGGTTTTGACCCACCGTATGGCCTATTTAATCGCCCACAATCATGCGGCTCCGGACGGAATTTTAGCCGTGACCTTCACCAACAAGGCCGCTCGCGAGATGGAATCTCGTATTTTTCAGATTCTCTTAGATCTGGGAATTGCCCTCCGAGAGCCTCTCTGGGTCTCGACCTTTCATAGCTTTTGCAATCGAGTTCTGCGCCAACACATTACATTGCTGGATTACAAACCGCACTTTGGAATCTATGACGACTCTGATCAGCTTTCGCAGATCAAAAAAGTGATGCAGGCGTTGAATATTAACGACAAAGTTCATCCCGCAAAAACATTTCGTAATCGCATCAATAATGCCAAAATGCTGGCCCTTGGGCCCAACGACATTGAAAAATCCAGGGACCTTTTTATGGATGACAAGTCCATTGAGGTCTATCGCATGTATGAAGCCGAAATGAAAAAAGCGAACTGTGTGGATTTTGGAGATCTGCTTTTGAAAGTCTATGAACTTTTCAGAATGTACCCGGACTTGCTGGAGCAATACCAAGAAAAGTTTAAATACATCATGGTGGATGAGTACCAGGACACCAATCACATTCAATATCTGTTGGTCAGAATGCTCGCCCAAAAGCACCGCAATTTGTGCGTGGTGGGCGACGAAGATCAATCCATCTATAGCTGGCGGGGCGCCGATATTTCCAATATTTTAGATTTTGAAAAGGACTTCCCTGAGGCCAAAACCGTCAAGCTCGAAGAAAACTATCGGTCCACCGGAAATATCGTCAAAGCCGCGACCACAGTCATTCAGAACAACACGGAACGCAAAGACAAAACGCTTTTCACCAGCAATCCCGAAGGAGACCTGATTAAAATTCGCGAAGAACGCAGCGAATACGAAGAGGCGCGCTGGAT
>PEZR01000083.1:168-8017 GCA_002773975.1 Bdellovibrio sp. CG10_big_fil_rev_8_21_14_0_10_47_8 | reverse complement strand
GATCGGCCGCAAGAACCAAGTCGCCTTCGTGTTCACGTTCCTCGTCATCAATCAGAAGGACCATTTTACCGAGACGAATGTCTTCAATCAATTCTTCGGCGCTATTAAATACGGTGGTGTTTTTTGATGTCATAAGCTGGCTTGTCCTTGTGGAGCACGCGTGGAGTGCACAACAGCTTTGGCCATATAATCAGGCTCAATATTGACAAAGCTGCCAAGAGTGACTTCTCCGAGATTGGTGCGTTTCAAAGTTTCAGGAATTAAACAAACAGAAATCAAAGCCCCTCGAACTTCATTCACGGTCAGACTCACGCCATTGATGGTGATACTGCCCTTGTTCCAAAGATATGGAAGTGCAGATTCTGCGACCTCGAGATCCAGAAAATGATTTTCACCAGAAGACTCAGAACGCCGAACCAGGGCCAGACTGTCGACATGGCCCGTGACCAGATGACCATGAATGCGGTCTCCGAAACGAAGGGAGCGCTCCAAGTTTACTCGTTTTCCGATCAATCTTTCCGGTTGATCCAAAGACCAACGCAAAACTCGCAGGGTCTCTGCCGCCATCGCAAAGGCGATCGTATCGGCATCGAACTCTTCAACGGTCAAACAAATGCCGTCAACCGCAATGCTGTCACCGACCTTTAAATCATTGAAACTAGTTGGTTTTTTTACTTTTATTCGAACTAAGGGAGCGGTGGATGAGGCTGTGCCCTTTTGAAGGCCTGGTTGGCTAGAAAGGATCGGCTGAACAGATTCCACAATGCCCGAAAACATGGTGCATATGTAGCACCCATGGGGCTGGAACACAAGAGAACCCTGCTATCCAAAGCTTGGTCAGGAAAAATGACAGGGTCTGAAAACCTGGCAACGCCAGGTTCTCTACAATGACTTTAGTTCTTTGCCTGAGTGGCTGGCACCGGCTGCACCAACTTCTGCACATAAACGCGAGCGCCGGGCAAAATTTTCGTTGCTGTTTGTTGGATCACCCGGGCCTGGGAAAAGGTATCTCCGACAATTTCGACCTGAACCACAGCAATCGGCGCTGCCGTGGATTTCATGGTGCCTGTCAGAGTAGAATTACAAGCCTCGCCCTCCCAATCATACCAAACGTTATAGACCTCGAGAATATCACCAACTTGCAGATTGGCATCCGAAGCGCTGCCCGCATTGATCATCAGCGCTTTGTCACAATTTTTCAGAACCGTCGCGTACCATGGCTCAGAAAGATCAAATTGTTGTTTGAGGTCTGAAATTCCATTTTCCATCGCCTTTTTTACAACCGAAGCTAGATCGGTTTTACTGTAAAAATCAAAGCCAAGACCAACCCCTGACGGAGCCCAACTGAAATTCACATTGAACTCTTGGCGTTTTGCTTTTGGGGTCGAAGCCGCAATCACATGCCCTGGAATCAAGGGATGATCTGCCTGCAAAGCCATGGTCAGTGTTGCTTTTTTGATTCCTAAGCCAACACCAAGGCCGGCAAATTGTGGCAGACCAACGGTCACACCTGCGGACGTGGTCAATTCAAAATTCACGATCTCGCCATTGATCACAGCCTGGGGCATAGTGATCATACAGGTGGATGTCTGAGTCATGACCTTGCCGTTCACCATTTGATTGAACGAATCCGTCGTGGTGTCCTCACATTGATTGAAAGCATCGCGATCAGCCTGAGTCATCTGCCCCGGGTCCAAAATCGCCTCAGAGGAAATCGTCGAAGTTGAAAAAGACTGAGTTTTACGAAGCACATCCCAAAGCTGGGCATTGGCTGCAAATTTGAAATCGAAATTCCCACCATCAGTCAAAGGCATCGGCGGAGCCTGAATCACGCCCATCTGCACGCGACGTCGAAGCTCTCGAGTTTCGGTTCCCGGGTCCTTACACTGCTGATTTCCCATCAGCAACAAAGCAAAGGGGATCAAAAGACATCCTTGGAGCAAACGCTGGATGGATTGTATTGGTCTCATAGAATGATTTCTCCTCGGGGTTCTTTGTTCCCTTTCAGTGTAGTTGAACCAGGTCTAAGAATGGAAATTGCTAACAAAGGCTTGAAATGTCAGAGAAATGCGCAAGTCGTCTCAGGCCGATACAGGCTAAGTGTGGGATTTCACATTGAATGCAAAGAAAAAGGACTTTTCAAAAAATTTGCAGTTGAAAAATGTTTGGGCAGATTCCCGGAAGTTTGCGCCTCGGACCATAAAGTGATTTTCGAAAGTTGGAATTTCTGCCCAGTGAGTAAACAGTCTTGGGCTCTGGCTGTTAGCAGATCTGCCGAGTTCATTGCTGCCTATGAAGAGATCACTACTTATAGTAGCTCAAGGCCTCTCCAGGCTTTCCACGAAGACTAAATTCCGTTTTCATATCCGGCCCAAAATGCACTGCAAGTCTATCACTGTTGAATGGGACAAATGCCGATATCGAGCTGCCCGAAGGGACCGTTGGGGAAAGAGTATGCGTCGCCTGATTCTGCGATATAGAGGAAAAGGCAACTTCTTTATTATCTACCAAAACCGAGCTCACAAAAATGGGATTAGAGCCGAGATTAACGATCTGCAACTTCGACCTGTCAAAATCAACTGGCTCACAATAGGCAGTCACAATTGACATTTCTTTCCTGGGAAATATTTTTGTCCAAATCCCCAGCAAAATTCCCAGAAATCCTAATATTTCCGCAGAGGATTCAACTATCGGTTTAGCACGCACTAGAAATTCAAACATCAAACTTAATAGATAGCGATATGACATGAATGAAAATTAAGAGGGCATTTTTTTGAATGCAACGTAAACATTTACCAACGAGAAATGTCATGATGCAAGATCCTCACCGAGCTATTTCTTCCCAATCTTTAGTCCCGACTTGTCGCTGGAAACCACGATCTGATCACCGCCCTTGATGTGTCCTGAGATCATTTCTTTGGACAAAGGATTGAGCAGTTCGCTTTGGATCACTCGCTTCAAGGGCCTTGCTCCATAGATCGGATCATAGCCCCGTTTGGCCAGCCATTCGATGGCTGGTTCTGAAAAGGTGATGGCCATTCGTTTGGCTTTCAATCTTTCTTCGACGGCCTTCAGTTGAACACGGACGATCCCTGCGATTTGATCTTCGCCCAGGGCATTGAAGATAATGGTTTCATCAATTCGATTTAAGAACTCAGGTCTGAAATGACTGCGCAAAGCTTCGGTGACCGTTTGCTCTCGCTCTTTGGCACTCATCTTTGGATCTAAGATCGCTTGCGATCCTACGTTCGAAGTCATAATCAAAACGCAGTTTTTGAAATCCACCGTACGCCCCTGGCCATCGGTCAAGCGCCCCTCATCCAGGACCTGCAACAAGATGTTAAAAACATCAGGGTGAGCCTTTTCGATTTCATCGAGCAGAACCACACTATATGGACGACGCCGAATAGCTTCGGTCAGTTGACCGCCCTCTTCGTAACCCACGTATCCCGGAGGCGCTCCCACCAGACGAGAGACCGAGTGCTTTTCCATGTACTCGCTCATATCAATACGAACGACGGCTTGTTCATCATCAAACAAAAATTCGGCCAAAGCTTTGACGGTTTCTGTTTTTCCCACACCGGTCGGCCCCAGGAAAATAAAGGTTCCGATCGGGCGATTGGGGTCTGAGATCTCTGCTCGGGCTCTGCGAATAGCGTCGGATAAAATGGTCAGAGCATGATCTTGACCAACAACTCTTTCTGCGAGTTGTTTTTCCATGGACAACAATTTTGCTGTATCACTTTCCAGCATCTTTTGAACTGGAACTCCGGTCCATTTCGCAACCACTTCGGCCACATCTTCGGGACCGACCTCTTCTTTGAGCATACGATCACTGGGCGTCGCTTTATCCGCTTTTTCTGTGAATGTTTTTAGCTTTTGCTCAAGCTCGGGCAATTTTCCATATTTGAGCTCGGCGGCTTTCCCCAGATCTCCGACTCGTTCGGCTTTTGCGATGTCGTTTTTAACAGCCTCGATGCTCTCTTTGGTTTTTTTAATTTCTTCGATTCCTCCACGCTCAAAATCCCACTGCTCTCGGAGCAGTTGATTTTTTGCCTGCAGATCATGAATCTCCTTGTCCAAAGTGACGAGACGTTCCTTGGCCTGGTCGTCTTTTTCTTTTTTTAAGGCCTCTTTTTCCACCCGCAATTGCATCAGCTTTCTTTCGATCTCATCGACCTCTTCAGGCACGCTGCCGATTTCGATACTCATCTTGCTGGCTGCTTCATCGATCAAATCGATGGCTTTGTCTGGCAAAAAACGGGAAGTGATATAACGATTGGACAATTTAACCGCGGCAACCAGAGCGGAATCAGTAATTCGAACGCCATGGTGAACCTCGTATTTTTCTTTGAGCCCACGTAGAATGGTGATGGCATCTTCTACGGAAGGCTCTGCCACCAAGACTGTTTGAAATCGACGTTCGAGGGCAGCGTCTTTCTCGATGTATTTACGATACTCATCTAAGGTTGTTGCCCCGATACAACGAAGTTCGCCTCGGGCCAGGGCTGGCTTGAGCAATTGCCCGGCATCCATCGCGCCATCGGTCTTTCCCGCGCCAACCAAAGTGTGCAACTCATCAATAAATAAAATGATCTGACCATCGCTGCCGGTCACCTCTTTGATGACGGCCTTGAGTCGATCTTCAAATTCACCCCGGTATTTTGCCCCAGCAACGAGGGCTCCCATATCCAGAGCCATCAATTTTTTTCCAATTAAGCTTTCCGGCACATCATGTTTCAGGATTCGAACTGCCAAGCCCTCTGCGATGGCCGTTTTTCCAACGCCCGGTTCACCAATCAAGACAGGATTATTTTTTGTTCTTCGTGACAAGACCTGGATGACCCGACGAATTTCTTCGTCACGACCCACCACGGGATCCAATTTTCCCTCTGCCGCCAGAGCCGTCAGATCTCGGGCGTATTTATTAAGGACCTCGTACTTATTTTCTGGATCATCGTCGGTGACCTTTTGATGACCACGGACCTCCTGCAAGGCATTCTCAACAGCATCCAGCTTAAGTCCACTCTTTTTAAACAGAGAGGTCAGATCAGAATCACCCTGCTTAAACATCGCCAACAGAAAGTGCTCGGTCGACAGATAAGCATCACCCATTGCGCGGGCTTCCTCCTCCGCACCAGAAAATGTTTTTGACAGACGCGTGCTGGCGACAACCTTGACCCCCCCACCGGAAACCTTGGGAAACCTTTCAAGACGTGCATCCAGATCGACCAACAGCGAACGAGCCGGAAGGCCGGCTTTCTCTAGAACCCTTGGCACAACCCCTTCGGATTGCTGAAGCAGCACCACCAAAAGATGTTCAGGCTCGACCTGTGGGTTTTGGCGCCGTTCTGCCATTTGGGCCGCCGCCTGCATCGCTTCTTGGCTTTTACGAGTCATCTTTTCCATATCATTCATAGCGCTATCCACCTGTTGTTTCCGTCTAAGGGTCTGTGATAAGCATGGGTTCTGTCAAAGGATTGTCAATGCGCAAAGATCACCGCCACTCCACTTTCCAACGCCCCCACCCCACTCCAAAACGCCTCCGCACGACCATTCGTTTTGATGGGATTAATCCTGCTGATTTTTCGACCTATGACTTTCGCTTTGCATGCGAGGACTGCAGCCATTTTGATGCCGAAGGCTCTCGCTGCACCTTGGGTTATGACCCCCAATGGCACCGAAAAAGCTTTCAACAAAAGAGCTACGAACTCAGTGGACGAATGGCGCTCTGCCGTTTTCTTGAAATCGATTGATCGAGTCACCGCTTCAAAAATTCAATCTCTTGACATCAAAAGTCTGTCATAAAAAATATCGGCGCGATCTTTTTTTTCCCAGCGAAAGATCCAGTCTCCTCGGCTTCCATCTAGGCTTTCCTGCCATTCTCTCTCTGAAGGTCTGTGTTTTCTAGATCCATCCAAGGTCTAATTTGCGACCAAAGGTCCCAATTCACGACTCATGTCCTGTCAAATTTATCACTCAACTGTCGATCAGTCTTGCGTCACGACAATGACATCACGAATGTCAGAACTCAGTGACCAAACAGGTTGAAGGAATCAACCGGAGAGAAGTGAAACTCTCCAGAGCTTTAAGAAAGGAGGCCTTCAAGGATGAAAATAAATTTCTAATAAAGAGGCCCAGACGAACTGGAAATCTTGAGTCGAGAGAAAAGGCCACGACTCAAATCAGGGGAGACATCCCTAGGCTTGGAAGCCGCTCAACGAATGAGATGAATACCTAAGGAAGGAAAAAAAATGATGAATAAAGAATTTACTTAAATACGGAGGATATACACATGGGAATGAGGGTAACTACAAACATCGCGGCGATCAACGCGCAAAGAAATTTGATCGGCAGTCAACGACAACTGAGCAAATCAATGGCTCAATTGTCATCTGGATCACGCATCAACATCTCAGCAGACGATGCTGCAGGTTTGGCGATTTCAGAAAGATTGAAAGCAGGAATTCGATCGGCTCGTCAGGCCAACCGAAATGCGAATGATGGTATCTCGATGGTTCAAACTGCTGAAGGTGGTCTGAACGAAATCGGTAACATTGTCACTCGTCTTCGAGAATTGGGCATCCAAGCTGCATCTGATACAGTGGGTGGAACTGAGCGACAGTTCTTGGACAAAGAGGTTCAACAGTTAAAGGCTGAGGTTCAAAGGATTTCTCTCTCTACAAAATGGGGAACGACAAATCTTTTGGATGGCTCGACACCTGCATTCGATTTCCAGATCGGTATCTATAACAATGCCGAAGAAGATCGAATCACGTTCAATGCTGCTCAGAACAACGCACAGCTGGACTCTTTGGGAATTGCTGAGCTTGATTACTCCACAAAAGAAGGCGCTCAAGAGGCCCTTGGAGCTTTGGATACTGCACAAAACTCAGTGAACGGAATGCGTTCAAGCCTGGGAGCTTTGCAGAATCGACTGACTTCGACAGTAGATAACTTGGGAGTCTTGGAAGAAAACATGTCCGCATCCAACTCACGAATTCGTGATACAGATGTTGCAATGGCTTCTTCTGAAATGACAAGAAACAACATCTTGTTGCAGGCGGGAACAGCGACATTGGCTCAAGCCAATGCCACCAACCAATTAGCCTTGAAACTGATTGGCTAATAGCCCGAGCAAAGATTCGAATAGTGTCAACGAACTGACCAGCCCCGATTTTCAAGTGAGAATCGGGGCTGTTCTTTTTTGTCCAAGCTTCAGACAATTCCTTGGACATATCAAAGAACCGAGCAGGTCCTGTCGAAAAGTTTTTCACTTTTAATTCAATTTCATCAATAAATTCAATTAGTTATCTAAAGACTTTGGTCTGGTTATCCGATAGACTGTATGAGATCGATGAATTGATAACGGAGGATTTATGAGAAAGCTGCTGTTAATTTTAAGCCTGACCCTGCTTCTCCCCGCTTGTGGCAAAAACGGAATGTCCGATACCAGCAGCTCGAATGCCGCGAGCAATGACAATGGGGCCCAATCTGGTGGAGACGATTCTGGCGGAACGACCACCCCAACCTGGGACAAAGTGGAACTCGATGGTTATGCCGCTGGCGGAGCCTATTCCCAAAGTCTGGTGATCTATATAGATAAGACCAATCAATCCCTGCTCTTTGTCCTGCCGATTCCGATGATTATTCCCGTCTTGTCACAGATCGACATCCCAGAACTTCCCGGTGCCTACCTGACGTCTTACACGAATTCCAATGGCAGCCAGTCTATGGCGGTGAATGTGCCATTGAAGTACTTGGTGAAGGGTGGCCTCTTAATGCAGAACGAACGCCTGCCCAATGGTGACAAACTGCCTTATGTTCCCGCTGGCGAACTACCAGGATT
>PEZR01000083.1:0-158 GCA_002773975.1 Bdellovibrio sp. CG10_big_fil_rev_8_21_14_0_10_47_8 | reverse complement strand
TTTCCACAGATGACAAATTATCGAATTCATCTTTATGTCGGCGTCAACATTGCCGCGGTGTTCGTAGAGATTCCAAAAATTCCAGATCCCATTGGCTCTATTGGCTGGGTTTTCCCCGTCAAAGACAGCAAAAAATTGAAACAGATTGGCGCGATCGG
>PEZR01000156.1:8122-8264 GCA_002773975.1 Bdellovibrio sp. CG10_big_fil_rev_8_21_14_0_10_47_8 | reverse complement strand
TGGCTCAGGGTGATATGCTTTACAAGTCTCCCGGTGGATCCGCCCTCATCCGTCATCATGGTCCATTTTTGAAGGACTCTGAAATTACCGAAGTTGCGCAATTCTGGGGAAACCAGGCCGAACCTGATTATGATCCGTCGGC
>PEZR01000156.1:7706-7955 GCA_002773975.1 Bdellovibrio sp. CG10_big_fil_rev_8_21_14_0_10_47_8 | reverse complement strand
GACTCTTCCTGAGACAGTGAAATGATGTTTTCACTGTTTTTAAACACAAGGAGGAATTTAATGTTTAAGACGATTCTTATGGCACTAGGCTTGATGGTTTCTATCAGCGCAAAAGCCAATGACCTACAAATTTTAGTTGGCGATATCAACAATGTAATTCTTGCGGATGCAAATGATCGCGCTGGGTTCTCATGGAAAGAGGGAGATGCAGCTAGCTACAATCTTAAAATGGGTTTCATCAGCGGAAAA
>PEZR01000156.1:0-7694 GCA_002773975.1 Bdellovibrio sp. CG10_big_fil_rev_8_21_14_0_10_47_8 | reverse complement strand
GGCTAAGAGCAAGATACTGGCGGAGCAGGAAACTTTGAACTCATCGAGTCCAAGGAAGCCTCAGTGACAGTTCCAGCTGGAACTTTTACTTGTCTGTATATTCGAGCGAAAGACTCTGAAAAAAATCAAGAGATTCAACAATGGATTAATCCAAAGTTGATCCCTGTTTTGGGAATGGCGAAATCCATTGTCCCATCACAAATGGGCGAAGTTGTTCTTGAGCTGACTTCATTCAAAAAGAACTAATGGCAGTTCGAAAGAGTTTATTTCACGTCCAAAGAGCTACCCTCAAGGTAGCTCTTTTTTTTATTTCTCTATCGCTGGTAGCGTCGTCGTCGGTCGAGACCTATAAAGACATTATCGAGAAGGCCTATAATCTGAGTTTGCAAAGAGATCGTTTGCAGGCCACCAACGTTTTAGTGGGGGCGCTTCGCAAAGAGAGTAAAAAAGCCGCTCAAAAAGAATTGATACAGGCTCTTGATCAGGTCGCAACGGTGTTTTACAGCGATAAGGCTCAGCAGCTATACGAGCTGGCCTTGTCGATGAAGGCCTCTGACGCTCAGATGGGAATGTCAAAATTGCAAGAGGCTTCTCGGCTGGAGCCGGACAACCTTTCAATTGAAATGGCGATTGCGAGACAGAATATTCAGAACAATGAGTGTGATGCGGCATTGTCCCGCCTGATCAAGTATAAAGAGCTCAATCGACACATGGACGACTTGAAGCTTGTTGTCTCTCAGGCCTTTGTTTGTGTAGGTAAATTTGAAGAATACCTGGATTTGAAGACGAGTTACGATCCTCGGAAGTCTACACGAGACAGCTTTTGGTCCTCGTTGGAGGCTGAATATTTAATGAAGGTAGGAAGTTTCACCAAAGCCTTGGAGGTAACCCAGGCACTCCAGAAGTCTGATGCGGACTTTCCAGAGGGATATTATTGGCAGTGGAAGGTGGAGTCCCATCAAAAGGTAAAGTCTGAAAAAGCTGGGCAAAAGTATTTAAGTCTTTGTAAGGGTCTAAACAGCCGTCTGCAGAGGGCTTATTTGTGGGAACCGCAGCTGTGTCATCGTACCGTGGAAGTTGAAACTTTTTTAAAGAAAAACAATAATCCAGAGATATGAATAAGATCCTGAGACAAAGTCTTTTTTTTATAGCAATAGCCACCCTCTTTGGCTGCGGCGTTAAGGGTTTGCCTCAGCCGCCGCTCACGCCGCCAACCTTGGGTCATGGAGAGCCAACCTATTCTCGGGCGACCAAAGGGATGACCATCCAGAAAAAGAAAAAACCGGCGGTCAAAGATGACTGGAAAGATGAGTGGAACGACAGCGAAGATTTCACTGAGGAAAAACCTCAATGACACCAGTAAATGATATTGTTTTTGCGAGAATGTCTGGCGCACAGAATACCTTTTTTATTGTGGACGCTCTATCTGGAAAGCCCGATTTGAACGGCTGGAGTCAGTCAGATCGGCAAAATCTCGCTCAGAAAATTTGTACGTCCTATTTTGGATTTGCGACAGATGGACTTATCGTTCTGGAAAAAAAAAGTGGATATGATTTTGCTTGGGATTTCTATAATTCAGACGGTTCTGTGGCAGAGATGTGTGGCAATGCGGCCCGTTGCGTAAGTCTTTTTTACCATGACCGAATCATGGCCAAAAATGAAATTCATTTTTTAACGGGCGCTGGCGATATCTTTGGTCAGATTGTAGGAAAAAACCAAGTACGGGTTTCTATGACGGAAGTGTTTGGTCTTGAGAGAAAAACAGTTTTGGGCTTTCAGGGTTTGTATGTAAACACCGGGGTTCCACACTTTGTAATTTCAGAGGATCCAAATGCAGCCCTGGCGAAACGCTTGCGCGAAGTGAGCGATTTTGGTGCGGCCGGCGCGAATATAACATTTGTTAAAATTAAGAATGCAAACTCTATTGAAGCGGTGACCTTCGAGCGTGGAGTCGAGAATTTTACCCGGGCCTGCGGAACGGGAGCCGTGGCGGCCAGTGTTTATCTGCAAATTACCTCTGGCGCACAGGAGCATGTTTCGGTATTGATGCCTGGTGGAGAATTAGTCATAGAAAAAGCTCAAGAAGGCCAACGACCTTTTTTGTCGGGACCAGCACGGTTTGATTTTGATTTAGTGCATTTGGGGGAAAACAGATGAAGTCTATTGGTGGCGTAATTACGGCGTTAATAACACCCTTTAAGAATCAAGATGTGGATTACCCATCCCTTGAAAGACTGATTAAATTTCAACTGAAATCCGGCGTTCAAGGGTTTGTCATAAATGGAACGACCGCAGAGAGTCCGACCCTGGAGACTGCCGAAAAAAACGAAATATTTAACTTTGTGCGTGCGCGGGTACCAAACGAGATACCGTTGATTATGGGAACGGGATCCAACTCCACCCAAAAGACCATCGAAGAGTCCATTGCCGCTGAAAAATTGGGGGCGGACGCCATTTTAGTGGTTGTCCCATACTATAATAAACCTCCCCAACGGGGTTTAGTGGAACACTTTAAGAAAGTCGCTGATTCGGTATCGATTCCAACTATTTTGTACAATGTCCCCTCGCGAACAATCACAAGTCTTGAGTTGGAGTCTATTCAACAACTGAGCCTGCATCCCAAGATTATCGGCATTAAAGAAGCCTCTGGAAATGTAGAGTTCGCCAGAGAAATCAGGCAAAAATGTGGCAAAAATTTTCTGGTGTTGTCGGGCGATGATGGAACCTACGATGAATTCATGGAAGTCGGTGGAGACGGAGTCATTTCAGTCGCATCTCATGTTGTTCCAGAGGTCATGCTTCAGAGATCTGCTCGCGCGAATAGAGACCTCATTGATCTTCTGTTTGTTGAGGCCAACCCAATTCCGGTAAAAAAGGCACTTCACTTGATGGGTATTATCGACAGCCCAGAGTGCCGATTGCCGCTGGTGACTCTCTCAGATGCCAATACAGAAAAGATTTTAAGAGTATTGATGTTTAAGGGGCTGGTAAAATGACAAAGAAAAATGTCGCGGTGATCGGCGCCAACGGCCGCATGGGTCAAGAAATTAGTAGATTGTTACAAGCAAGTTCTGATCTGCGGGCCTCATTGGGTATCGTTCGGAACGGTCAAGCGGCAGGATTTGAAAGATCAGCCCACGGTCTTAAAAAAAAGGACTTTAAGGATATCGACGTTGTAATCGACTTTTCTTCCTTAGAAAACTTCGACGACAACCTCCATTTTTTTTCAGAGGAGAAAATCCCACTGGTTAGCGGCGTTACCGGCTTGTCGCAGAAACAATTTTCCAACATCGAAAAATCTTCGAAGCACTCGGCAGTTTTATGGGCACCAAATATGAGCTTGGGGGTGGCGGTTTTGGCCAAGGCCCTGTCTGCAATTCAGGGAGTGAAGGGTTTTGATTTTCAGATTGAAGAATTTCATCACAATAAAAAAAAGGACAACCCAAGCGGAACGGCCCTTTTTTTACAAAAGGAACTCGAGAAAATCGTTGGGAAAAAGTGCTCTCCACCCATCGGTATACGTGGCGGTGGAATTGTTGGGGTTCACCGAGTTCATATGATGGCTGAAAATGAAACACTTTCTTTTGAACACGTTGCCACTAATCGAAAGCTCTTTGCCGACGGAGCAGTCGTTGCAGCGAAGTTTATGATCAAAAAAAAATCTGGTTTTTTTGAAATGAAAGATATTTTGGAGTTTTGAGCGTGATTCAAAAGCCGCTGTTGATATTTGTCAGATTGGATGCGCAGGTAGGCGCCTTTGGAATAGAAAGAGCTGTCAAATCTCTGTCATTGGTAGGCAATATTTTAGCACTGTCTTCGATCTATAAAAAACAACTCAATCCAGATGTGATCGACTTTAATGCGGAGCTAATTTTTGTCATCAAGCTAGAGACAAGTTTCAGTTATCTTCAAATTTTGGATGAGCTCAAAAAGATCCACGGGATTCCTGTCGAAGTTCTTGCCTTTGCGCAAGAGATTCGAATGATTCCGGGACAAAATCTTCCGCACACCTTACTTCATTCGGATGAAGTTGTTTTGCGCTGCGCCTCGGAGGCCTGGGGGTCTTATGAGCATCCAGTTTTGGGTCAAACACTGAATGAGCTGGTTAGATCCAGTCGGCAGCTGATGAATGTGGATTTCTTTGCTCAAGGCACCAAATTTTTGCCCGTGGTCAATGGTGCCGAAGATAAGGTATAGTCCCACTACACAACAAACGAGGACAATTGATATGAAGTTTTTTATTGATACGGCAGATTTGGCGGAAATTCGAATGGCCAATCTGCGTGGATGGGTGGATGGAGTTACAACCAACCCCTCTCTGGTTGCGAAAACAGGACTGCCTTTTTTCGAAGTTATTCAATCCATCTGCCGGGAAATTACGGGACCTGTTTCGGCAGAGGTCATAAGTCTCGAGGCTGATGGAATGGTTAAAGAAGGCCTTGAACTTGCAAAAATTGCTAAAAATGTTGTTGTCAAAATACCTATGACTGAAAATGGAATGATTGCTGTTCGTCGTCTCACGAGCGAGGGGATTAAAACAAACGTGACATTGGTTTTTTCCACGGTACAGGCTCTGCTGGCGGCGAAGGCCGGCGCGACAATGGTTTCTCCATTTGTTGGGCGGCTAGATGACATTGGACAAGACGGAATGTCGTTGATCGCGGAAATTATTCAAATGTACGACAACTATGATTTCTCGACTGAAGTCCTGGTCGCAAGCGTTCGAAGTCCAATGCATCTTCAACAGGCTGCCATTTTGGGTGCAGATATTGCTACAATTCCATATAAGGTCATGCAGCAAATGACCCAGCACCCACTGACGGACAAAGGAATTAAACAATTTTTGGATGACTGGAACAAGGCTCAAAAGAAATAACATGAAATATGCTCAACACCTTCTTTTTTGTTCCTTGATGGGGACGCTACTTTTTGTTTTAGCGGGCTGTTCAAGTACCGGGGCCCAGGTGGATGATCAAAACTATTCCTTGGCCGGCATTCGTAAAAGTATTGTGGCGGTCATTGGTGAGCCCAGAGCCGTCAGTTCGAATCAGAGGATATATACCTCCCAGTACTTTGGTCGTAAGTCGGATAAGAAATTTAACCCTGAGAAGTCGAAAATACGACAGTACACGCAGATTTCCATTATGGGTGATCGTCGACCCTATGATGTTGGTGTGGACGTGATTGTCGAACAGAAGCAGGGTGATGAATACAGTCAGATCGGAACCGATGACAAAGAGGCCAAAGAGCTTGCGACGCAGCTCAGGCAAAAGCTTCACCAAAGTCTCGATGATCGTAACGTTATTGACAGCTTCCGGGTTTTTTAAAGAACATAAGAATACCCATGAGTACTCTTGCTGTTTGTCAAAAAAAGATAACAGTTCTCGCGGCTTTGGCTTTGTTTGCCGTGGCGGTGCCATCGCATATCCAGAGAGTTCATGTGAAGATCATTCATCATGGAATGAATATTCAAACCTCAAAGTCGTCTCCACCTCGAATCGCTTTTGATGAGATCTTTCAAGTTTCACAGAATGAGATGGAGTGGCGTTCTATTTCCGAAAAACAGAACGCCGTCCATTTAAACGAGCCAACACTTCGTTTTGCAAATAAGTCAGCTGTGGACTCGTTGAGAACCAGAAAAATTGTTTTAGAGGCGATGGTATTCAAGAGAGGTCAGGTTGAAGGTACTCAAAAAATTGAACGAGATTTAGCCTGGATTGATGAGCTAAAACCAAAAAATAGAAGTCGACTTGAAGAAGCTGAAAGAAAATATGGCACCTTGGATCAGGACTGGTCGTTACCGACATTCGAAAAAATGGCGGAACAAAAAATTGCCGAAATAAAGAATGAGATCACCGCCGAGGAACAGACTACATCCAGAGTTCTCGTTCAGGGAAAGATCGACGGTCGTTCGGTAACGCCCGCGGATATTCATACGGCAGATGTTCAGGTGCGAAAAGAGTCTTCAGGCTATCTGGTAACAGGTCAGCTTGAGCTGGTCGGAGGACTTCCCAGCCCACAAGGTTCACAATGGGCCCTTCGTGTCTTTCATGTGGATGATGATGTCAAAAAGGAAGATGGTCGCGTGGACAATCATCGAAGCACATATCAGCTAGAGACGGCGAACCTGTCTGGAGCTGTCCGGGCACAACTCGTAGATACCAACAGCGGAAATGTTTTGGGCGAGGGGGAGTATAGGCTCTCGCAATTTGCCAAAAATGAAATCAATGGTAGAGCGAAGATTGTTATTCGAAAAATCGAAAACCACGTCGCAGGCAACTTCTCTTCGTTTCAAGGTTATGGAAATCGGATGTTGGCTGCTGCGGACCCAGCAGGCCGACAAAAAAAGGGAAAGCGCTTTGTTCCTGGTGAAACTCGAGTTCTATTGGCCTCAGTAAATGCAGATGCTCAAACGGATGCCGACGGCTCCTTTCAATTTGATCAGATCAAGAAGGGCTCTTGGGGTCTTCTCCGGGTGCAATCGAAAGGTTACGCGGAGGAGCTTGTATTGTCTCGAAGCGGAGATGAAAAGCGTTGGCCTCTTTTTCAAACGAACATGATTGAGGCCATGAAAAAGATTGTTCACGATCAAAAAATGTCCAGTGACGTGCCTGAGACTGGATCGATAGTGTTGGGGCAGGTCGTTGAAAATGGCAAACCAATGGCTGGTGTCCAGGTTGATACCGAGTTTCTTGAGCAGTATCGTCCGATCTACTTCAGCGGATTTTTTCCGGACCCGTCGTTGAAAGCAACAACCGAAAATGGCTATTTTGCCTTTATTCACTTACCGGCGGGAGCGCACTCTCTGGTGGCGACCCGGGGAAAAGCTTACTATTCTCATGCCAATGTCGTTGTGGATAATGAAACTGTGACTGCAGTTGAGGTCCAGGCGACGCAAAAAATGGAAAAAGTGGATATCAAAGTCTTTGATGCATTTTCAGGAACTCCACAGATCGCAGATTTGGAAATGCAGAGCCTCTCTGAGCCACTCAAAGTGACAGGTTATGCTCAAATCAGTTTGCCGTGGATTGATCGGCTGAGTTTTTTGCGTGTGGCCCCCGAGGACCCAGGCCTTCTTCAGTGTTTGCAGGTCTATGAGGACTCATCACCCACAATTCATGTTCCGTTGATTCGAGCGCAATGGCTTCGCAATTTGCAGGGCTCGCGAAAGATCAATCTTGATCCACGGGCCGGTGTTATTGTCGGCTTTGTCTCAGAGGACTCATTTCAGGTTTATCTTGGTCATCATGCTGAATATTCGCAGGAAAACATCGTGTATTTCGATTCTCAAGGAAACGCTGTTCCGCAGGGTGTCGCTGGTGGCGGATTTGTGCTTTTCAATGTCCCAACCGGAGTAGAATCGGTTGTTTTGGCAACAGACAAAACAGAACTTTTAGAGACCCGCGTGGTACCTGTCGACTCATCGAGCCTGGTCGTTATAAAATTTCGATAAAATCCAGTTTTTAAAAAACTGGCCACGATCTTCAAAATTTTTAAACTCATCCCAACTGGTTCCGCCGGGGCTGAGCAAGAGAATATCGTTTTCTCGAAGTTGACTTGATATACTCGACAGGCAGTTTTGGAGAGTGGGATAGGTTATACCCTCGAGTTCAGACTGTTTTCTTGCAGACTCACCAATTTCTCCAAAGAAAGAAAAGACAATGGAGTTTTCTGCAGACAAGACAGAAAGATCT